>NZ_JADBQL010000050.1:0-1182 GCF_014895905.1 Enterobacter cloacae complex sp. P15RS
GCTGCAATCACTACCGTACTGGCTAAAACCTACGGCGGTGCTGCTCGTGCTTTCGACCAGATCGATAACGCACCAGAAGAAAAAGCTCGTGGTATCACCATCAACACCTCTCACGTTGAGTATGACACCCCGACTCGCCACTACGCACACGTAGACTGCCCAGGCCACGCCGACTATGTTAAAAACATGATCACCGGTGCTGCGCAGATGGACGGCGCGATCCTGGTTGTTGCTGCAACTGACGGCCCTATGCCTCAGACGCGTGAGCACATCCTGCTGGGTCGTCAGGTAGGCGTTCCTTACATCATCGTGTTCCTGAACAAGTGCGACATGGTTGATGACGAAGAGCTGCTGGAACTGGTAGAGATGGAAGTTCGTGAACTGCTGTCTCAGTACGATTTCCCAGGCGACGACACTCCAATCGTTCGTGGTTCCGCGCTGAAAGCGCTGGAAGGCGACGCAGAGTGGGAAGCGAAAATCATCGAACTGGCTGGCTACCTGGATTCTTACATCCCAGAACCAGAGCGTGCGATTGACAAGCCATTCCTGCTGCCAATCGAAGACGTATTCTCCATCTCCGGTCGTGGTACCGTTGTTACCGGTCGTGTAGAGCGCGGTATCATCAAAGTTGGTGAAGAAGTTGAAATCGTTGGTATCAAAGAGACTGCGAAGTCTACCTGTACTGGCGTTGAAATGTTCCGCAAACTGCTGGACGAAGGCCGTGCTGGTGAGAACGTTGGTGTTCTGCTGCGTGGTATCAAACGTGAAGAAATCGAACGTGGTCAGGTTCTGGCGAAGCCAGGCTCAATCAAGCCACACACCAAGTTCGAATCTGAAGTGTACATTCTGTCCAAAGACGAAGGCGGCCGTCATACTCCGTTCTTCAAAGGCTACCGTCCACAGTTCTACTTCCGTACAACTGACGTGACCGGTACCATCGAACTGCCAGAAGGCGTAGAGATGGTAATGCCAGGCGACAACATCAAGATGGTTGTGACTCTGATCCACCCAATCGCGATGGACGACGGTCTGCGTTTCGCAATCCGTGAAGGCGGCCGTACCGTTGGCGCGGGGGGGGGGGGGGGGGGGGGGGGGGGGGGGGGGGGGGGGGGGGGGGGGGGGGGGGGGGGGGGGGGGGGGGGGGGGGGGGGGGGGGGGGGGGGGGGGGGGGGGGGGGGGGGG
>NZ_JADBQL010000051.1:0-20332 GCF_014895905.1 Enterobacter cloacae complex sp. P15RS
GAACCAGAATACCTGAGTATATCCCTCCTCTAGCGGAATACCCTGTATCCAGACAGATAGATAATATACAAAATTCACCACAAAGTAGAAAATAGTAAAAACGCGAATATATACGCCTTTTATAAAGTATATGGTGCAAATAATATATAAAAGAGGAAGTAAAAAATACAGAGATGCCATCAATCTGCCTTTAGGTAAAATATTAGCATTACTAATAAAGGGAATGAGCCACAGCGCTCAACATGGTCGGGCCACGCTACCGCCCTTGGCTCCTAAGCTACCAACATGCTTATATTCTATAACAAATTTTTGAACGCCGAATACGCAGTTCCGGTTCCTAAAATATGCGGATAATTGTCTGACGTATCTCGTTTAGAAACAAGCAAAAAGTTATAGACGATCGTACTAAAACGCCCTTGCCTGTGTCAGAAACATTAAAAGGCGGTAGCGTTCTATCCATTGTGAACGCTTACCACCTTAGATTGATACTATGCGGGTGTATACCGAAGGTTTAGTGCTCTTTAAGCAGCTTCTCAATCCGGCTTCTGAACTTCGCCCCTTCCTTCAGGTTACGCAGACCGTAGTTCACAAACGCCTGCATATACCCCATTTTCTTACCGCAGTCATAGCTATCACCGGTCATCAGCATGGCATCAACGGACTGCTTTTTCCCCAGCTCAGCAATCGCATCGGTCAGCTGGATACGGTCCCAGGCGCCCGGCTCGGTTTTTTCCAGCTCAGCCCAGATATCCGCATTCAGCACATAACGGCCTACCGCCATCAGGTCGGAGTCCAGGGTCTGCGGCTGATCGGGTTTTTCAATAAACTCAACGATACGGCTCACCTGCCCTTCCGTCTCCAGCGGCTCTTTAGTCTGAATGACAGAGTACTCAGAGAGATCGCCCTTCATACGTTTCGCCAGCACCTGGCTGCGGCCCGTTTCGTTGAAGCGTGCGACCATTGCCGCCAGGTTGTAACGCAGCGGATCGGCAGAAGCGGTATCAATGATGATATCCGGCAGAACCACGATGAACGGGTTGTCACCCACGACCGGGCGCGCGCACAGGATGGAGTGTCCCAGGCCCAGCGGCTGTGCCTGACGCACGTTCATGATGGTCACGCCAGGAGGGCAGATAGACTGAACTTCCGCCAGAAGCTGACGCTTAACGCGCTGCTCAAGCAGCGCTTCGAGTTCATAAGAGGTGTCGAAGTGGTTCTCTACCGCATTCTTTGAAGAGTGCGTTACCAGAACGATTTCTTTGATCCCCGCAGCAACAATCTCGTCGACGATGTACTGAATCATCGGCTTGTCAACGATCGGCAGCATCTCTTTAGGAATGGCCTTTGTGGCTGGCAACATGTGCATGCCCAGACCTGCTACCGGTATGACTGCTTTCAAATTAATCATTATTTCTTCCACCTTAAAATGGTTGACGAATTATAGCTTTTAAACCCGTTTTCGCCAGCATGTTTTGCCGTAAATATGACGTAATCCTAGGTCACCCCACCACAAATTACAGTAGTTGTAATCTGAATAGATCGCGATTCTGTTCCAGGAATAGTCGCAAAATAGCCTGTGTGATTACCTGTGCGGCAGCGCAAAATTCAACCGTTCCGTATTCACCACGTGTTGATCGACCCGATCAATATCCACCGAGCTCTGCCCCTTTTCATTAACCGCGTGAATGTTTGCGAGCGACAGCAGCGTCTCGTTTTTAGCCATAAACTTCCCGCGCACGTCTTTGCGCAGGTCGAAGTTCATCTTCAGGGCGGGGCCCGTTGTCGACTCCTGCATCACGTTGATATTGCGCAAGAAAAGGTGCTGCGGCTTATTGTGCAGCTCCAGCGTTGCCCGCTGCATCTCAACGTTGGTAATGGCGACAAACGACGTGGCATTGCCTGAAGAAATCTGAATTCCGCGCAGCTTATAGGCAAGCTGTCGGTTATCCAGATGAATATCGTTAAGCTTGAAGTTTTGCGGTATCGACAGATAATCGCCCTTAATCACGCCATACCCGATTAACATTCCGGCGCTGTTTACCATATCGACATTATCAATAACGAAATTATCACAGCCATAAATAGCTACCGTCGCGTTATCAATTCCGGCCTTTTTACTGAAGTCAGGAGTGATATTGCTGGCCTTGATATTACGGATCACAAAGTGTTTACCGTTTTCGACATGGACCAGCTGCCGACAGTTGCTGCCGGTGATATTTGCCACAACGAAGTTTTTAACGGTCTGCTTTTCCGGATAGTCGTTATCATAGGTGCTGCCGGCAAGCCCAATGCCTATGCCCCAGTTGATTTTGCCGTTGGTGCAGTTGATGTTATCGATGACGTGGTCAGAGATCAGGATGTTGCGGTCGTTAATGGCCACATTCCACTCTATCGCGTCACCCTGCAAGTGGCTGAACTTGCTGTTGGTAATGCGCGCGCCGTCCACCTGATTATGGAATCCCTGGCGCAGAATGGCGTAGTTCGCCTGGCTGACGGTGAGGCGATCGATAAGCAGGTTACGCATCACTCTCGGTTTTTTGCCGCCAATGTAGATCTGGGTGACGGGGCCGAAGCCGCTCATCGCCAGCCCTTTAATGACGCAGTCGGAGCCACGCACGTCCAGCGTGATGTTATGCGTGCGCCCTTCTCCTTCCCCAATGACCTTGCAGCCTTCCTGGAGCACAAACCGTCCGCGCCCGTTGCCCTTCAACGCGCCGCGGATCAGCAGGGTTTTGCCATCAGGAATAAAAATGCCGGTATTGATGTTTTCACAGGTTAACCCGGCGGGAACAACAACGGTATCGCCCTCGGTAAAGGCCTGCTTAAAGGCGGCGATCCAGTCGTGATTGTTGTAGCGATCGACAGAAACCGTCTTCCCCGTCGTCGCCCGCGCAGCGCGGGGCGACAACAGCGGCATGGCGGCCAGGACGGATAATGACGAGACAAATCGGCGTCGGGTAATCTTTTTCAGCATACAACCTCAGCGTTACAGCGTTTGCAGCAGGCTCGCTAACTGGCGATTAATCACCTGCTGATTGAATTCTGCTTCAACTTTTTGCCGCGCATTTTCCAGCACGGGGATCAGCGTCTGCCGATCGATGTCACTGAACGCGGCCAGACGGTCCGCCAGCGCCAGCGCATTGTTTTCGGGGACCAGCCAGCCGGAATGTTCAGAGGTGATCAGCTCCGGGATCCCGCTGTGCAGCGTCGAAACCACCGGAATGCCGACCGCCATCGCCTCCATCAGCGCCACGGGAATGCCTTCCATATCGCCGTCGGCGCCCGTCACGGAGGGCAGCAGAAACACATCGGCGTCATCGAGCATGGCCTTCACTTCGTGGCTCGGCTTAAAGCCGGGCATCTCGACCACGTCTTCCAGCTGATACTGCTCAATCAGCGTGCGCAGACGACGCTCCCACGGTCCGATACCCAGAATGCGGTAGTGGAAGTCCACGCCGCGCGCCTTCAGCTGGCGACAGGCCTCGATGGCCACGTGCAGCCCTTTCTTTTCGGTCAGACGGGCAACAGAGATAATTTGCAGCGGCTTGCCCGGCACCTTGACCGGTCGCTGGGTGAAGCGTTCCATGTCCACGCCCATGCGTGAAACGGTGATTTTGTCGCTCGGGCAGCCCATGGTTTTCAGGCGTCCGGCCCACAGATCGCTTATCGGCAGCATCATGTCGCCACGGCGAAACAGCTGCTGATATTCCGGCGTGTATTGGTTCAGCACTTCCCGGCTGGAGATATCGATACCGTGGAAAATGGTGGCGATTTTGCCCTCAATCACCCCCAGCTCGCGCAGTTTCGCGGCGGTTACGCCTGCCGGTCCGAAGTGGGCGATAAAGACGTCGGCGCGGTACGGCTGGGCCGTTTGCCCGCAAATGGCGGAGAGGATCAGGTTGCGGGCCTCCGCCCCGTAGCGCGACATATTCAGCGCCCGCCAGGTCGACGCGCGATGCAGGCCGCGCAGCGTCTGGCCGGCGCGATGGCGCAGTTTGTTCATCCGTCCGGCGGGTTCGTCCTGCAACCAGCGGGTTTTCGCCTCCAGCCCATACTGGGTATACGCCGCATGGGTGTTCTGCGTATCGCCCTTTTGCAGGGCGATAATCTCCACGTCATATCCCATATCGATAAACGCGGTGATTTGGTTCAGCACGAAAGTTTCAGACGACAGCGGGAATTTCAGTAAGAAGAAACCAACCTTCATTTCCCCTCCCGGACGCGGTCGAGGACGGATTTCACCATCCCAATGCCCTTTTCGCGTTCGGCTTTCACCGCCACCGCCAGACGCTCGTTGATCGCAGGCAGCTGGCCGAGCGTGTCGCCCACCATTGCACCCAGCGATCCGTCCAGCAGATGACGAATATCGACGGCCATTTCCGGCATACCGAGCTGCTGCATAATGCCCGCGGACTTGTGCTCGTAGTTGATGGCGATGGCCGGCGTGCCGAAGTTCATCGAGATAATCGCCGAGTGCAGACGCGTGCCCACGGTCAGGTCGCAGGCGGAGAGCAGTTTGCCCATCTCCAGGTCGTTCAGTTCGTCCATCACCACGTGGTAGCGGGACGGATCGTTCACCAGGTTGCGCAGGTTCAGCGCCACCATGCGGTCATCCTTGTTGTAGCTGTCGATACCGGTACAGGTTGAGAGCGCCAGCACCTGGTAACCGCTGTCCAGCACGCGGTTGACTACGTCGGCAAAGGCTTTTTCGTACGCCGCCTGGGTCGTGCCGAGGCGTTTATCAAACGGGGCGAGTTCACGCAGGGTAATGGCGACGGTTTTCTGCTGTGCCGCCACGTCCAGCCAGTGCTGTACCGCGTAGCTGGCCTGGAAGCTGTCATCCTGATGATCCACCAGCCAGGCGGTGTCTACGCCGTGCTCCACTTTGGTGGTGTCGATTTCGCTGCGCTTCATCATGTCGAGGCTGACCGATTCACGCAGGATCAGCGCGTCGCAGTGGCCGAAGACATAGTTCGCCAGCTGGTTGAACTGCGGATCCTGGAATGGCCCGACGCTGTGGCCGATCATAAACAGCGGCTTTTTCGCCATAAAGGTGCAAAGCGCATGTTCAAACTGCGGCACGCCGTACAGGTCGACGAAGAACGAGCCGCCCACCTGAATAATGGCGTCATAGCCGGACAGCAGACGCACGAAATCGGTAAAGCCCTGCGCGATGGCAATGTTGCGCAGCTTGCCGGTATCGGTGACGCGGGAAAGCAGCACCTGATGCTGGTAGCGACGACGCAGCACTTTCTTCACGCGCCCCATCACGCCCGCAGCGTTGTAGTGCTGTTTCATCTGGCTGTAGAGCGGGTCGCCCATCACCGGGCGGTTGAGTAACCAGGATGAGCTGACCGGATAACGGCTCATCACATCCACTTCTGTCTCAGGCTTAAGGGTGTTAATTGCATCCAGTAAACCGCGCAGGATGGCGCTGTCGCCACGGTTGCCGCAGGTATGGTTGCCAAGAATAAGTAATTTCATAATGGCCTCGTAAAATTAGCCTGCGCGAAGCAGCGTTTTCATTTTTTCGTTACGGCAAAACTGGCGCTTCATCTCGACCACCAGCGCATTGCGGGACAGCACAATCATCACGCCGAACGCCAGCGCGCCGGCCGCCACCTGCACCGCCAGCAGCGCCGCCAGCGGCAGATGCCCGTTGAGCACCACGCCCAGACCGTAGCTCACCGCAAGCGTCGGTAATGAGAGATAAAACGGCAGCCACAGGCTGAGGATGTACTGACGGTAGCTGGAGCCCAGCACCGGTTTAATCATCACGAAGTAGCTCAGCACGGTATTGACGATCTGCACCAGCAGGAAGCCGAGCGTCACGCCAATGGCGCCCGCCGTGTGGCCGCCCACAATAATTGCCGGAATAAACAGGAAGGTTTTAAACACGTTGAACTTGAAGCTGATATCCACTCGCGCTTTCGCCATCAGCAGAGAACCAATCGGGTTCCCCACCGAGCGCAGCAGCCCCACAACGCACAGCAGTTGCAGGATCGGGATGATGCTGTTCCACTTCTCGCCAAACACCAGCGGCACGAAATTGCTGGAGACCACCATCAGCCCCAGCAGCACCGGGAAGTTGATGATCCCCACCACGGAGAGCAGCTTGTAAAAGTTCACGCGCAGCTTCTCGGTATCGTCCTGAATCTTGGCGAACGCCGGGAACAGCACGCGGGTAATGATAGGGTTGAGCTTCATCGGCGGGACAACCGCGACGTTGTACGCCAGGTTATAGCCGCCCGCGACGCTTGCGCCCAGAATGCGCGCCAGCACCAGCGTGGAGAGGTTAGTATTCACGTAGTTGATGATGCTGTCTGCCGTCAGCCATGCGCCAAAGCGCAGGTTGGACGAAACAGACGCCAGCGAGAAGTGCAGCCCCGGGCGATAAATCTTGCGGCCAAAGAAGCCAAACAGCAGCGTGCGCACGGCAGAGTTAACGAGGTAGCCAAGAATGGCGGTCATCGCCAGCGGCCAGAAATGGGCGCTGACCACGGTGAAGGTAAAGCCCGCCAGCACGGCGCTGGTTTCAATCATGCCAATCTTGTTGAACTCCAGCTCTTTTTGCATCAGCGCGCGGAACTGCTGCCCGTGCGGGATCACCACAAAAGCAAACGACAGGGTGCGCATCAGTGGCGCCAGGTCCGGGTTATGCAGCACGCTGGCAATCACGTCACTCAGGAGGAACACCAGCACAAAGACTAAGATGCCCAGCCCAACGTTCAGCCAGTAGAGCGTGGTCAGCTCCAGATGGCTGATCTCTTTGCGCTGGATAATGGAGTTGGCGATACCGAAGTCAGACAGCGTATCGGCCAGCGCGATAATCACCAGCGAGACGGTCAGCAGGCCAAACTGGTGGTTATCGATAATGCGCGCCAGCACCGTCATCTGCACCAGCCCGAGGCCGATGATGACGATGGTGGCCATGGCTGACCATTTTGCGCCGCTGATGGTTTTTTCTCGTAAGCTCATCTTAGTACGCCGCTTTGTTCACGAAGCCTTTGAAAATGGTCAGAAAAACAATCTTGATATCGAACCAGAGGCTCCACTCGCGGATGTACTCCAGGTCGAACTCGATGCGTTTTTCCATTTTTTCCAGCGTGTCGGTCTCGCCGCGCCAGCCGTTGATCTGCGCCCAGCCGGTAATGCCTGGCTTCACCTTATGGCGCAGCATGTAGCCTTCAATCAGGGTACGGTACTGCTCGTTATGGGCCACGGCGTGAGGACGTGGCCCGACGATGGACATCCCCCCGGTGAACACGTTGATGAACTGCGGCAGCTCATCCAGCGAGGTACGGCGCAGGAAATTGCCCACGCGGGTGACGCGCGGATCGTTCTGCGTCGCCTGGGTTACCACCTTGTCGTTCTCCATCACCTTCATGGAGCGGAACTTCCACACCATGATCGGCTTACCGTCCATGCCGTAGCGGGTCTGACGGAAGATGATCGGCCCCGGCGAGCTGATCTTCACCGCCAGCGCAATGCAGCACAGCACAGGGGAGATCAGCAGCAGGATCAGGGACGACAGCACAATGTCTTCCACGCGCTTCAGCACGCGGTTGATCCCCGACAGCGGCGTGTCGTACAGCGGAACAACCGGCACCCCGTTTACCTCTTCAATACGGGAGTGAAGAATGTTGAAGGTGAACACGTCCGGGATGAGGATCACCGAGCAGGTGGTATCCGCCAGCTCGCGCATCAGTTTCTTGATGCGGGATTCATCCTTCATCTGCATGGCGATGTAGACGTTATGAATTTTGCCGGCTTTGGCGTCGTCGATAAGCTGTTCGTAGTTGCCCGCCCAGTCGGACGGCACGCCGCCGGGCTTCGCGTCGTGATAAATTCCGACCACTTCAAAACCTAACCACGGCTCTTTGCGGAAGCTGTCGAGCAGCACCTGCCCGACCGGCAGATCCCCCGCCACGGCAACGAAGCGGCGGTTATAGCCGCGGTTGCGCAGCCAGCCTGCGCCGAAGCGGATCAGCGAGCGGCAAACCACCATGCCAACGCTGGTCAACAGATACCAGCAGAGATAAGTCACAAGGCGGTTATCAAAATCATGGCTGAACGCCACCAGGCCTGCGCTGAAAATCAGGCTTAAGGTCCAGTTCTGGAGCAGCAGCATCAGTTCGGTGGTCATTTTGACGCCGCGCCATGAACGATAAAAATCGGTCATGCCGCCAATCATCTGAAACACCACCAGCGCGATCAACGCCATCAGCAAATGCATGTAGAAGAACGACTGCCCGCTGACCCAACACACCGCCCACAGTCCGCCGACCATGATGGTGATATCAGAAAAACGCTGCACCATTGAGATTAACGATGCATTCGTTCTCGCTCGTTCGCGCTTTTTTAGATTTGTCATCGTTGTTCCTTTAGTTCTAAACCTTTCCCCTCACCCTACCCCTCTCCCCAAAGGGGAGAGGGAACTTAAACACCCTCTCCCCTTTGGGGAGAGGGCTGGGGTGAGGGGCAGTTTTTACTGATTCAACAGCGCCAGAATGTCCTTCGTTCGGGCTTCCATCAGCGCCGTGTCAGCGCGGGATTCCACGTTCAGGCGCACCACCGGCTCGGTGTTTGAGGAGCGCAGGTTGAAGCGCCACTGCGGGAACGCCATGCTGATACCGTCGGTACGGTCAATCTCCAGCGCGTGAAGGGCAAAGTGGTGTTCAACGCGGGCGATGGCCTCGGCGGGCTGTGCCAGCTTGCTGTTGATCTCGCCGCTGGCCGGGAATGCCGCCATGCGGTCGCGCACCAGCTCACCCAGGCTCTGCCCTTTCAGGCACAGCAGTTCGGTCACCAGCAGCCACGGGATCATCCCGCTGTCGCAGTAGGCAAAATCACGGAAATAGTGGTGCGCGCTCATCTCGCCGCCGTAGATGGCGTCTTCCTCGCGCATGCGCTCTTTGATAAACGCGTGACCGGTTTTGGACATCACCGGCTCGCCGCCCGCGGCTTTCACCACGTCAACGGTGTTCCAGGAAAGACGCGGATCGTGAATGATCTTCGCGCCCGGGTTTTTCTCAAGGAACGCTTCCGCCAGCAGGCCAACGATGTAGTAGCCTTCGATAAACTGCCCTTTTTCGTCGAACAGGAAGCAGCGGTCGAAGTCGCCGTCAAAGGCGATACCCATATCGGCACCGTGCTCGATCACCGCGTTGCGGGTGTCGTCGCGGCACTCCGGCAGCAGCGGGTTAGGAATACCGTTCGGGAAGTTGCCGTCAGGCGTGTTGTGCACTTTGACGAACGTTACCGGCACGTTCAGCGCCTTGAAGCGGGCTTCAAGTGCATCGACAACCGGGCCTGCCGCGCCGTTGCCGGAGTTGATCACTAGCTTCAGCGGCTTGAGGTTTGCCACGTTGATGTAGCCCAGCAGGTGGTCGATGTACTCTTTTTGCAGGTTGATCTGCTTATAGCTGCCGCGTCTGGCTTCATTCACCGGCGGGAAGTCGTTGGCCTCGGCCAGACGCTGCACGTCGCGCAGTCCGGTGTCGCCGCTGATAGGACGCGCGCCCTTGCGCACCAGCTTCATGCCGTTGTAGTCCATCGGGTTATGGCTGGCCGTCACTTCGATACCGCCGTCCACGCCGAGGTGGAAGGTGGCAAAATAGATCTCTTCGGTACCGGAAAGGCCGATGTCCAGGACATCCACGCCCGCGTCCTGTAGCCCTTTCGCCAACGCCAGCTTCAGGGATTCACTGGTCAGACGCACGTCGCCGCCCAGTACGATAGTTTGTGGCTTCAGGTATTCGCCGTACGCGCGGCCAATGCGCCACGCGATGTCTTCATTCAGCTCTTCGCCCAGCTTGCCGCGAATGTCGTAGGCTTTAAAACAGGTTAATTTTTCCATGATGACCCCTTTTTCAGGCAACAGTTGGCCCTGACCAATTAATGGCCAAATTTATTTTTGTCATTCGTAGGCCCGGTAAGCGCAGCGCCACCGGGCATGATGCGGAGTGCTACACGCGCCCGTAGCGATCCTGGAAGCGAATGATGTCGTCCTCCTCCAGATAGGAGCCGGAGCGCACCTCAATTAGGTCGAGCGGAATTTTCCCCGGGTTTTCCAGGCAGTGCGTTGCCCCCAGCGGAATATAAATGGACTCGTTTTCGCCGAGCAGCTTCACTTCACCGTCGATGGTCACTTTGGCGGTACCCGCCACCACGACCCAGTGTTCGGCGCGATGATGGTGCATCTGCACCGACAGCCCCTCACCCGGCTTCACGGTAATGCGCTTCACCTGGTAACGTTCGCCCGCGTCGATGGAGTCATATTTCCCCCACGGACGGTAGACTTCCCGGTGGATATGGTGCTCGTGACGGCCGTCGGCCTTGATCTGCTCCACCACTTTTTTCACGTCCTGCACGGCGTTACGGTCGGCAATCAGCACCGCGTCTTTGGTCTGCACCACCACCAGATCTTTCACCCCGACCGTGGTGACGAGGCCAGACTCGGCGTAAACGTAGCTGTTTTCCGTTTTGTGGCTGATGACATCACCGTGATGGACGTTACCCTCCGGGGTGTGTGCGCTGATCTCCCACAGTGATGACCAGGAGCCGACGTCGCTCCAGCCCGCATCCATCGGCACCACTACCGCATCTGCCGTGCGTTCCATCACCGCATAGTCGATGGACTCTTCCGGACAGGCGAGGAAGGCGTCTTCATCCACGCGGATAAAATCGAGATCCGGATCCACCACCGCCATCGCTTTTTCGCAGGCGCTTAAGATATCCGGACGGTATTTTTCCAGTTCTTCCAGGTAGCGCCCGGCGCGGAACAGGAACATGCCGCTGTTCCAGTAGTATTCACCGCTGGCCACGTACGCCTGCGCGGTTTCCAGATTAGGCTTCTCGACAAACTGCGCCACGTCAAAGGCCACGCTGTCGCCCTCGCCCGGCGTTACGCTGCCGCGGCGAATGTAGCCATAGCCGGTTTCCGGCAGGTCCGGCACGATGCCGAAGGTCACCAGCTTGCCGTCTTCTGCATAAGGAATGGCCGCCCGAACCGCGTCGCGGAAGGCGTCTTCCTGCTGGATAACGTGGTCAGCCGCCAGCACCAGCATCAGCGGATCGCAGTCCGGGCTGCTGCGTTTTGCCGCCAGCGCCGCAAGGGCGATAGCGGGCGCGGTGTTACGTCCGGCAGGCTCCAGAATGATATTTTCGGTCAGTTTGTTCAGCTGGCGCAGCTGCTCGGCAACGATAAAGCGGTGCTGTTCGTTGCAGATCACCACCGGGCTTTCGCACTCCACGCCGTGCAGACGGTTAACCGTCGTTTGCAGCATGGTGAGGTCGCCCTTCAGGCACAGAAATTGTTTTGGATAAAGCACGCGGGACAGTGGCCACAACCGGCTCCCGGATCCACCCGCCATTACGACCGGATACAAAGTGGTTTGACTCATGATTTATCCCCGTATATCTGCAATAAATTGGCTCAGCACGTTCTCTTTCTCGAGCGTGCGTTCGGCATATTCACGTGCCACCGTGTTCTCTTTTGGCATGGCGAGTGCCTGCTCAATTCCGGTTACCAGCGCAGGGACCGATTCCGGCTCCACGCAAACGGCAATGCCCGGGTAGCTGTTGCACAGCTGGCCTAATTCTGTTCCGGCTTCTGCCGTAATCACCGCGTTTCCGCCCACTGCCAGAATATTGGTCAGCTTGGACGGCAGCACCGCATCCGCCGCGCCGCGTTTTTGCACCACCAGATGGCAATCCGCCATTTTCAGCAGCGCGGGCAGCGCGTCATAAGACTGAAGCGGGAAGAAGCGGATGTTGGTCAGTCCGCGCTCGCTGGCCATTTTCTCCAGCCGCGCCTTACCGCCACCCTGCCCGACAATCACAAACATCCACGGGTGTTCGCTCAGCTGAAGCGCGGCGTCAATCACGCTCTCCAGCCCCTGTTTTTCACCGATGTTGCCTGAGTAAAGAATAATTTTTTGTTCCGCAGGCAAGCCGAGCTGCGCGCGCAGCGCCTGCGCATCGTGTTCTGTTACATCGCGGAAGCGCGCCACTTCGGACCAGTTCGGGAAGAAGATCACCTTTTCCGCCGGGACACCCTTCTCCTGCGCCTTGTTCATCATCGAGCGCGAGATGGTCGAAACATAATCCACGTTGTGCAGGCCGCTGCGCTCAAAGGCGCTGGCGAGCTTCGCCACCTTGCCGCCCTTGCCTTTTCCGGCCATACCCAGACCGAGCATGGCGTCCACTTCATAATCCTGAATGTGCAGCAGGGTGCGCGCGCCGGAGAGTTTTCCCAGCAGGCGCATGCCCGGCGTGCAGAACAGCGTCGGCACCACGCCGATGATGCGATCCGGCTTCCAGCGACGCTGCGCCATCAGCGGGAAGAAACTGCTCAGGGCAAAGCTGCCCAGATGAATTAAACGTTTCAGCGTCGAGGGCTGTTTCGGCACGTAGAGCGGGCAGCGCCAGACGGTCGCGGCCCCCTCTTCGCGGCGATAGCGCCAGCTGGAATAGCGTTCGCCTACCTTCCACTCCGGGTAGTACGGCGGGGCGGTAATCACCCGCACGTCATGTCCCTGGCTCGCCATCCACTCGACCATCTCGCCGGTGTATTTCCCGATACCGGTTAATTCCGGCGAGTAGTTAATTCCGTAGACGAGGATTTTCATAGGCCTGGCACCTCGGCCTGACGTTCCGCGAGGAAGTACGCCCGACTGTTGTCGTGGACGTTGTCGCTTGCCAGCAGCGCCTCTGGCGTTAACCAGCGGTAATCGTCATGCTGAGAATCAGGCAGACGCAGGTCTGCCTCACTCACCTTCAGGCGGAACCCCAGCACGATGTAGTGCGTGGTGAAGCCGGTGCCTGAAAAGTTGTCGTCATAGAAGTGCTGCCAGACCCCGTAAAACTGGCCCGCTGCCATCGGCAGTTGCAGGCCCAGTTCCGCCAGAGTGAGACGCTCGAAGGCATTTGCCAGCGTCTCATCCTTCTGCACGCGCCCGCCGGGCACGAACCAGAAGCCCTGTGCAGGACGATTGGTTCGTTTCCCCAGCAAGAACTCGCCGCGTTCGTTCTCCACGATCAAATCAATTGAGATGAGCGGAGTGGAACGCACCACCGTGGCAAAATCTTCCTGACTTAAAAACATCATTACCCCCGGAAGCGGTGCTGGTTTTCCAGGAACCACTGGTAGGTGCTGGCCAGCCCCTGCTCCAGTGAGACCTCGTGATACCAGCCCAGCTGATGCAGACGGGTCACGTCCAGCAGCTTGCGCGGCGTGCCGTCCGGTTTGGTCGCGTCAAACACCACGCGGCCCTTGTAGCCCACCACCTGCGCGATGGTCTGCGCCAGCTCGCGAATGGTGCAGTCCACGCCGGTCCCGACGTTAATGTGCGACAGCATCGGCTCGGTGTTTTCCTGCCACACCTCGCGATCCAGCTCCATCACGTGAATGCTGGCAGCCGCCATGTCGTCCACGTGCAGGAATTCGCGCATTGGCGTCCCGCTGCCCCACACCACCACATCCGGGGCGTTTTCGGCAGTCGCCTCGTGGAAGCGACGCAGCAGCGCCGGGATCACGTGGGAATTGCTCGGGTGGAAGTTATCGTGCGGTCCGTACAGATTGGTCGGCATCACCGAGCGATAGTCGCGGTTATACTGACGGTTGTAGGATTCACACAGCTTGATCCCGGCAATTTTGGCAATCGCATACGGCTCGTTAGTGGCTTCCAGCGTGCCCTGCAACAGTTCGCTTTCGGCAATCGGCTGCTTCGCCATTTTCGGGTAGATACAGGATGAGCCGAGGAACAGCAGCTTGTTCACGTTGTGCAGATGCGCCGCGTGAATGATGTTGCTCTCAATCATCATGTTCTCGTAGATGAAATCCGCCGGGTAGGTGTTGTTAGCGACAATGCCGCCCACCTTCGCCGCCGCCAGATACACCTGGTCGATACGTTCGCTGGCGAAGAAATCCTCCACCGCTTTGCTGTCAAGCAGGTTCAGCTCGTCGCGCGTGCGAACAATCACCTCGACGTCGCCGCGCTGTTCCAGCTGGCGAACAATCGCGGAACCCACCATTCCGCGATGACCGGCGACAAAAATACGTTGTTTTGTCATTCTCAGGACTCCAGCGCGATGGCAACCTCGTAGCCATGAGACTTGAGCAGGGAGTGTTTTTTCGCTGCTTCAAGATCTTTGGCCACCATCTCGGATACCATTTCTTGCAGGGTGGTTTCTGGTTTCCAGCCCAGCTTCTCGTGCGCTTTGGTTGGGTCGCCCAGCAGGGTTTCCACTTCAGCAGGACGGAAGTAGCGCGGATCAACCTGGACAATCACGTCGCCTGGCTTCACGCCCGGTGCGTCGTGGCCGGTCACGGAAACAACGATACCCTTCTCTTCTACGCCGGTGCCTTCGAAGCGCAGCTTGATGCCCAGCTGTGCCGCAGCCATCTCAACGAACTGACGAACGGAGTACTGCACACCGGTCGCAATCACGAAGTCTTCTGGCTGCTCCTGCTGCAACATCATCCACTGCATTTTCACGTAGTCTTTTGCATGGCCCCAGTCACGCAGGGAATCCATGTTGCCGAGGTGCAGGCAAGACTCCAGGCCCTGAGCGATGTTGGCGATTGCGCGGGTGATTTTGCGGGTCACGAAGGTTTCGCCGCGACGCGGAGATTCGTGGTTAAACAGAATGCCGTTACAGGCGTACATGCCGTAGGATTCACGGTAGTTCACGGTGATCCAGTAAGCGTACAGTTTCGCCACAGCGTACGGGGAACGCGGGTAGAACGGCGTGGTCTCTTTCTGCGGGATTTCCTGCACCAGGCCGTACAGCTCGGAGGTGGATGCCTGGTAGAAGCGGGTTTTCTTCTCAAGACCGAGGAAGCGAATCGCTTCCAGCAGACGCAGCGTACCCATCGCATCCACGTCGGCGGTGTATTCCGGGGACTCGAAAGAAACCGCAACGTGGCTCATCGCCCCCAGGTTGTACACTTCATCCGGCTGCACTTCTTGCAGGATGCGGGTCAGGTTGGAGGTATCGGTCAGGTCGCCGTAGTGCAGATGGAATTTCGGGTTTGCCGCATGCGGATCCTGGTAAATGTGATCGACACGCTCGGTGTTGAATGAAGAGGCACGACGCTTAATACCGTGAACTTCATACCCTTTTTCCAGCAGCAATTCTGCCAGGTAAGAACCATCTTGTCCGGTAACGCCGGTGATGAGAGCGACTTTAGACATGTTTATATTCCTCTGTACTTATCAAAGTTTTTCAGTTTCAACGCGTTCGCGTATCACCACTGCGGGGTTGCCACGGCAAACTTTATTTGCCGGTAGCGATTTAAAAACGCTGCTGCGGGCACCGACTACCGTGCCATCACCAACAGAAACACCGGGTGCAACAAAGACATCCGTTGCCAGCCAGCATTTTTCACCGATTACAATAGGCGTAGCGGTAATATCAAAATGCGGGCTCATAAAATCGTGGCTGCCGGTGCACAAATAACACTTCTGTGACACCACCGAATTTGCGCCAATCGTAATCTCGCCAAGGGTATATAACACTGCGTCATCTCCTACCCAGGCGTAATCCCCAAGCGTTAATTTCCAGGGATAGGTAATTTTCACCGAAGGACGAATGACTACGTTTTTTCCTATTTTTGCGCCAAACAGGCGCAGTAAAAATGCGCGCCAGCGGTACAGTATTTGCGGGGACCAGGCAAATAACGTTGCCTGAACGGCCCACCACAGTTGAACCTTAATACCGCTCCCGCCCCGAAAACCTTTCGGCACGGAGAATCCATTTAATTCCTGCATTACGTTTCCTTATATCTCAGGCTTTGTTATATAAGGCTTTCGCTTTACCCGTCGTTTTCAGACGTAAGAAATAAGATAATTCCGCCCAGAACCCCGGCACGCGTAATATTTTACGCTGCACGTTTTTGGCATCCTGACACAATTCCAGATTATTTGAAGTTGACACGCCGCCCATTGAAAATTCAGATACCAGTCCTTTAATTCGACGGAACGGGTAGCCGGATTTGTACAGGCTGGCGGCCAGGGCATAATCTGATGACACTTTATAGCGCAAATCGTAAGGCTGTTTTTTCAGGCCGCTCATCGGGAAGAAAATAGCCTGATGGCTGGCCGGCAGGCTGTGGTAGATATACCAGCCTGGCTTCGCGCCGCGCAGCACTTTTTTCCCTTCACCGAAATCAAGCAGCGCATCGCCGATAAACATCGCATCTTCTTTCTGGCGCGCCAGCTGGCGGGCAAACAGCGCCACATCCTCATGGAACACGTCGCCGGAATTGAGGAAGATGGCGTAGCGCCCCTGCGCCATGCTGATGCCTTTATTCATCGCATCGTAAATGCCTTTATCTTTCTCGCTGATGTAACGTAAGTTGAACTCGCCGTTGAGTTTTTCCAGAAACTCCGCCGTGCCGTCGTTCGAGCCGCCATCGACCACGATCCACTCAAACGTGAGGCTCGGATCGCGCGCCAGGTTGCGCAGCGAGCGCCAGGTTTTTACCACCCCTTCGTAGTTACGAAAGGCGACAGTAATGACGCTAAGAAACATAAATCACCTCATTTCGTCATACGCGCGTAATATTGAGCGCTTTGCGCAAAATAAACGGACAGACAATTAAGAAAGCATATTCCGGGCTAAATATTGACCCGGTAAAAAACAGCGACACCGGTGTGAACAGATAAAGTTGCACGCGAAAGTTCTGGTTATCACCAAACGCGTTAATCATCATTTTGAAAACTTTAAACAGATACCACAGTGTCAATAGTACGGCGAACCAGGAAAAATAAATAATTAACAGATACAGACCATTGTCTATGGTTTTTCCGACGTCCGCACCGTTAAAGATTCCGAATGATGCAACATATTCGTAAAGTGAGCCGAATCTTACTACGCCATCAATATGGGTTAAGGAATAACCTACCATCACCAGTGGACCCACAATGCGATAATAGGACGACGAACCTTCCGTTCCCAAATCACCCAGACGTTCTGAAATGTACGGAAAGGCGAATATGATGCCTACTAAAAATACCGTCATAGAGATTATCGCCAGCGGCAGTTTTTTCTTAATCGCCTCTTTGTTCAGGTACTGGAACGCCCATTCAAGCAGGTAAAACAGGATAAACGTCATTACCCCTGAGAACGACCCAGACAGAACGATTCCTGCAAGAATCATAGCATCGGTCTTGGGGGTTTTGATACCGAACTGTTTGATGCTGAGCCAAATTGAGATTAATGCCAGAGCAAAAAACGCCGGTTCAAAATAGAGCGCGGTAGTACGCTTGCCACCAAACTTAATGAAGTTCAGTACATAGCTGTTACTGTATATAAGATATTTCGAAATTATTTCCATCAGGCTACTGCCGCCCGTGAGAATAATTTGCGCCATCTCCATTGCCGCAAGCATAACAATCAGCCCAACGGCAATATAAAAGAACCTGAGGATTTTCCGATAATTGTGCGGAGAAATAGTTTTAAAGCGAATACTCCATACCATGCCAATAATGATAACGATATAAACAAACAGCATGGTGGAGGTGACATATTTGCTGGCATCCAGCGACTGACCAAAGATGTAGTTAAACGCCGTCAGGCCAAACCCGATCCCCAGCGCAATCATCAGCTTTTTGAGGTTAAGCTTGTCAACGTACAGCAGCAGCAGAACCGGCAGGAAGGTGACGATGGTGATCGGGAAGCTTTCACCGAGCTGGGCAATCTTAACGTTGACCAGCAGGTAGATCAGCGGCAGCAGCAGATAACTACAGATTCTGATAGAACGAGACATACTCCTCCAGCATCTGTTGTCCGCTGTATGCTTTGCGGCTGCGGTTGCGGAACGATTCCAGGTCCGTGCCAAAAACGGCCTGCGCAATATCGGCCTTCGACAGCTGCACCAGCGGCAGCACCTCCTGCTCGGCGAACGTTTTACCGCCCGATTTCTCCAGCACTTCCCGCGCCGCGTCGCTGTGGGTGGCAATCACCGGCACGCCAATGGAGAGCGCTTCGCACAGGATCAGCGGATAGTTGTCCACGCGGGAGCTGAACACCAGCGCGTCCATGCCGTTGAGGGCGCTCATCAGCTTGCGCTTGTCGGTTTCAAACCCGTGATTCACCACGTTAGCGCCTTCGAACGGCGAGAATTTGCCAAAGGTATGCAGTTCAATTTTGTCGCCGAGCGCCATCATGTCGCGCACCAGCTGCTGGTTGGTTTTGCCGTCGTAGCGCAGGTCATGGGCGACGACCGCAATTTTCGGCTTGCCGGCGGTAACGGCCACGGGCGTCAGTTCGGCCAGGATCTCTTCCGTCGCCACATCAATACCGTTATTGATGATCTTGCAGCGCCCTGCCCCGTAAAGGCTATTGAAAGCATCCGCCACGTGCTGGCTTGGAGAGATAAACGTGCAGCCGAGCGAGAGCATGTCGCGGAACAGCTGACGCTTGCCCTCAACCAGCTGATGCGCGCGATCCACCTTCACCGGCGGGTAGTTGCTGAGCGTAGGGCATTTCTGGCAGGCGTTTTTCCAGCCCTCGCATCCGTCGGTGAACGCGCAGCGTCCGGTCACGCTCCAGTGGTCGTGCAGCGTCCAGACGAACCGGGTATCCGGCTTGTGCGCCTTCACCTTGCCGCAAAACGCCACCACCTCATCCAGATTCAGCCAGTAGCTGTGCAGCACGTGGAAGTGCAGCACAACCGGGCCGCTGGTGCGGGTGACGGTGCGGTAAAGATTATTCAGGTTGCCAAACAGATCGCGGTTAAACAGGCGGAACAGCGCAATATTGGCGATGGAGGTCAGACGCGGCGTCTGCTTCAGCACCTGCGGATAGTTATCATGGCTGACGCTTTTCTTGCCGCCCTTGCCGTAACCGTAAACGAAGCGCGACTGGAGTCCTTTTTGCAGCGCGCGCTGGTGCAGATCCAGCGCTACGCCTGCCGCCCCGCCCTCTGCGAGGCGCACGTTAAATTGCAGAATGTTCATTTAATCACCTTCACGCGGGCTTTTTCACCCACCACCAGCGCGTTGTCCGGAATGCTGTCCAGCACCACGCTGCCTGCGCCAATCGTCACGTTATTGCCTACGCTAATATCGCCAATCATCACCACGTTCGCCCCCAGCTCGACGTTATTGCCGATGACCGGGCAGGCCAGGCTGTCCGGCCCGCGGTTGCCGATGGTCACCCCGTGGCGAATGGTGAAATCATCACCCGCGACCACGAATTTGTTGATGACGACCGCATAGCCGTGATGAATGGTAAAGCGGCGACCGATGGTGGCAGCGGCCTGAATTTCATAGCCAAAAAAGCATTCGGTGATGATGCGATACAGCACCAGCACCGGCGCGGCCCAGATATTGTTCAGTACGTTTTTCTTGCGCCACACCGAGCAAAAGTGCGCAATACGGTAGGCCAGAACCATGCAGCACGGACGCAGGCTCCAGCTGTTTGCGCGGCAATCTTCCAGAAACATTATTTCCCCCGAAGCCCGTCAGCCAGACGCTTGCCGTTACGCACCGACAGCAGCGTCAGCAGCGTGCGCCAGTTCATGCGCTTATTGCGGATCTGATAGAGGGTAAAGAGCTGATACTTCCGGCTGGCACGGTCAAACTTGTCCTTGTGCTTGCGGTAAAAATGGAAGTAGCCCGAGAATTTTTTTGGTGACGAGGTGATCTGCATCTCCCCGTGGTTGATGTGCAGGATCTGCGTGGCCTCTTCCACCTTCCACGGCTCGCCGTACTCCACCACCATGCGCAGGAAGATGTCGTAATCCTGCGCGGCCTTCAGCTCGGTATCGAACAGGCACTCCTTAAAGCGCCAGGCCCAGGTAAACACCTGATTGCCGATAATATTGCGCTTGTAGAACAGGCGGCGTGAATAGGGTGATTTCGGATACAGCGGCAGGCTGGCCGGCTGCGAATACACCTCGCCCTGACAGACGTAGTCGTTGGCATAGAGAAACGCGTGGGTCACCAGCTGCGCCTTGTGCGACAGAAAGATCGACAGGCGGTTTGGCGTCCATTCGTCATCGTCGTCGATACCGGTGAGATACTGCCCTTTCGCCTGCATAATCGCCTGATTGCGCACCGCGCACGCCCCGGAGTTGATGGCGTTGTGCGTGTACACCACGCGCGGATCGTTAAGGTCTTCAACAAATTTTTGCAGCTGTTCGTAAGAGGAGGAACAGTCATCCACGATAATCAGTTCCCAGTTATCGTAATCCTGACGCAGGACCGATTTAATCGCGCGGATCGCCAGCTGCTGACGATTCCATGTCGGCATATAGATAGAAATCAAAGGGCGTTGTGTGCTCATGTATTCCTCCTGCCCCCACCCCTCACCCTAACCC
>NZ_JADBQL010000052.1:0-707 GCF_014895905.1 Enterobacter cloacae complex sp. P15RS
TATGAATAAAGCGAAACCAAAACTTTTGCGCTGGTTATCCTGACAGAAATTGCATATTGAAAGTACTGGGCCAGATTCTGATTTTTACTTTTTAATGCCCCCTCCAGCACGTATAAATTAAAAAACATTAAATACCCTCATTATTATACGCAGCTACATTTTTATTTTTGCCTCATACCCTCTCACCGATTCACGGCAATTATCGGTTTAGGGGTAGTTTAAGGAACAGTAATGACGACTCATTTCAGACGCTTACCCTTATCCGGTTTCATTGTCTGTGCCGCACTGCTCGCCGGGTGCGATGGGCAGGAAAATTCACAGCAGCATGCGCAAGCCCCCCAGGTGAATGTTCACATTGTCAAAAGCGCGCCGCTGGCCGTAACGACTGAATTACCAGGCAGAACAGATGCGTATCGTGTTGCGGAGGTTCGTCCCCAGGTCAGTGGTATCATTCTGCACCGTAATTTTACCGAAGGCAGCGATGTCAAAGCGGGTGAATCCCTTTATCAGATCGATCCTGCCACCTATCAGGCAGCCTACGACAATGCGAAAGGTGAACTGGTAAAAGCGCAGGCGGCGGCAAACATTGCCCATCTGACGGTGAAACGTTACGTTCCGCTGGTCGGTACGCAATATGTGAGCAAGCAGGAGTACGATCAGGCGGTGGCAACCGCTCAGCAGGCGGATGCGAGCGTCGTTGCCGCGAA
>NZ_JADBQL010000052.1:731-5483 GCF_014895905.1 Enterobacter cloacae complex sp. P15RS
ATCAGCGGTCGCATTGGTAAATCCAGCGTTACTGAAGGGGCGCTCGTCACGAATGGTCAGTCAACTGCGCTGGCGACGGTTCAGCAGCTCGATCCAATTTATGTCGACGTGACCCAGTCCAGCAGCGACTTTATGCGTCTGAAGCAGACGAGCCTGCAAAAGGGCGACACCAGCAGCGTCGAGCTGCTGATGGAAAACGGCCAGCCTTATCCATTGAAAGGAACGTTACAGTTCTCTGACGTCACGGTAGATGAAAGTACCGGCTCAATTACCCTTCGCGCCCTCTTCCCTAATCCTCAGCATATGCTGTTACCGGGTATGTTTGTCCGTGCGCGCATCGATGAAGGTACGCAGCCGGATGCCATTCTTGTTCCCCAGCAGGGGGTAACCCGTACACCGCGCGGGGATGCCACCGTGCTTGTGGTAAACGATAAAAACCAGGTGGAATCTCGCACTGTCGTTGCACCGCAGGCGATTGGCGATCGGTGGTTGGTCACGGAAGGTCTGAAAAACGGCGACCGCGTCATCACCAGCGGCCTGCAAAAAGTTCGCCCTGGCGCCACCGTCGTGGCTATTCCTGATACCGCCGCTACTCCAGCCAGTTAAGGGATATCGACATGGCTAATTTCTTTATTCAACGGCCTGTTTTCGCCTGGGTACTCGCCATCATTCTGATGATTGCGGGCGGGCTGGCCATTTTAAAACTGCCGGTCGCGCAATATCCGACCATTGCGCCACCCGCGGTTGCGGTGACAGCAACCTACCCTGGCGCGGATGCCCAGACGGTACAGGACACAGTGACGCAGGTTATCGAACAGAACATGAACGGAATCGACAATCTGATGTACATGTCGTCCACCAGTGATTCTGCCGGTAACGTCACCATCACTCTGACGTTCGAGTCGGGTACGGATCCTGATATCGCGCAGGTTCAGGTTCAGAACAAGCTTCAGCTCGCCATGCCGCTGCTGCCGCAGGAAGTGCAGCAACAGGGGATCGGCGTGGAAAAATCCAGCAGCAGCTTCCTGCTGGTTGCGGGCTTCGTGTCGGATAATAAAAACCTTACCCAGGATGATATCTCCGACTATGTTGCTTCTAACGTAAAAGATGCGATCAGCCGTACTTCCGGCGTCGGTGACGTGCAGCTGTTCGGTGCGCAGTATGCCATGCGAATCTGGCTGGACAGCAACGCAATGAATAAGTACCAGCTCACGCCGCTGGACGTCATTAATCAGCTGAAAACCCAGAACGACCAGATTGCGGCGGGCCAGTTGGGGGGGACGCCATCTGTACCGGGTCAGCAGCTGAACGCCTCAATTATTGCTCAAACGCGCCTGAAATCGCCGGAGGAGTTTGGCCGTGTGACGCTGAAGGTGAACCAGGACGGTTCAATGGTCCACCTGAAAGAGGTGGCCCGCATTGAGCTGGGTGGTGAAAACTACAACATGGTCACCAAAATCAACGGGCAGGCCGCGACGGGGCTCGGGATCAAGCTGGCGACTGGCGCAAACGCGCTGGATACCGCTGCCGCCATCAAGAGCAAACTGGCGCAGTTACAGCCCTTCTTCCCGCAGGGCCTGAGAGTTGTCTATCCATACGACACCACACCTTTCGTGAAGATCTCAATACATGAAGTGGTGAAGACGCTGTTTGAAGCGATCGTTCTCGTGTTCCTGGTGATGTACCTGTTCCTGCAAAACCTGCGGGCAACCCTTATACCGACTATCGCGGTGCCCGTGGTGTTGCTGGGTACTTTTGCGGTACTGGCTGCGTTCGGTTTCTCCATTAACACCCTGACGATGTTCGGGATGGTATTGGCGATAGGCTTGCTCGTCGATGATGCCATCGTGGTGGTCGAGAACGTAGAACGCGTGATGGTGGAGGACAAGCTGCCGCCAAAAGAGGCGACGCAGAAGTCGATGGAACAAATCCAGGGCGCTCTGGTGGGCATTGCCATGGTGCTTTCGGCGGTGTTTATACCGATGGCATTTTTTGGAGGCTCTACCGGGGCTATCTATCGCCAGTTCTCGCTAACCATCGTCTCCGCGATGGCCCTGTCGGTGCTGGTCGCGCTGATATTAACGCCAGCGCTTTGTGCAACCCTGCTCAAACCCGTTGCCAACGAGCATCATGAAAAGAAAGGTGGCTTCTTTGGCTGGTTTAACGCGCTTTTTGATAAGAGCGTGGAGCACTACAGCAACAGCGTAAGCGGTATTTTACGTAAGACCGGGCGCTATCTGCTGGTATACGTCATCATCGTCGGCGGCATGGCAGTCCTGTTTCTGCGCCTGCCTTCCTCCTTCCTGCCGGAAGAGGATCAGGGGGTGTTTATGACGATGGTTCAGCTGCCGGCAGGGGCGACGCAGATGCGCACCCAGCAGGTGCTCGATCAGGTTCAGGATTATTATCTGACGAAAGAGAAAGCGAACGTTGAATCGGTCTTCACCGTAAACGGCTTTAGCTTTAGCGGCCAGGGCCAAAACGCCGGTATCGCGTTCGTCAGCCTGAAGCCCTGGGAAGAACGACCGGGCGATGAAAACGGCGTTAGCGCCATTGTCAGCCGTGCGACGAAAGCGTTCAGCCAAATCAAAGATGGCCTTGTATTTCCGTTTAACCTGCCCGCGATTATTGAGCTGGGCACGGCGACAGGCTTCGACTTCGAACTGATTGACCAGGCAAACCTGGGGCATACGCAACTAACGCAGGCGCGTAACCAGCTGCTTGGCATGGTGAGAGAACATCCAGATTTACTGGTCCGCGTACGTCCTAACGGCCTGGAGGATACGCCTCAGTTCAAACTGGATGTCGATCAGGAGAAAGCACAGGCGTTAGGTGTAAGCGTATCTGATGTTAATCAGACCATCTCAACAGCACTCGGTGGCACCTATGTGAATGACTTTATCGATCATGGACGCGTGAAAAAAGTTTACGTGCAGGCTGACGCTCGCTTCCGTATGTTACCAGGAGACATTAACGGCCTGTATGTGCGTAGCGCTAACGGCGAAATGGTGCCTTTCTCTGCCTTTAGCAGCTCTCACTGGGTGTACGGTTCACCCCGTCTGGAACGTTACAATGGGATGCCGTCAATGGAGATCCTCGGTGAGTCTGCGCCAGGCAAAAGTACCGGTGAGGCAATGGCGTTGATGGAAAGCCTTGCGTCGAAACTGCCTTCCGGCATCGGCTACGACTGGACGGGGATGTCTTACCAGGAACGTCTTTCCGGTAATCAGGCTCCAGCACTGTACGCCATTTCGCTGATAGTGGTGTTCCTGTGTCTGGCTGCCCTCTATGAAAGCTGGTCAATTCCATTCTCGGTCATGCTGGTCGTGCCCCTGGGGGTGATCGGCGCGCTTCTGGCTGCATCGGTGCGCGGGCTGAACAATGACGTTTACTTCCAGGTTGGACTGCTTACGACAATTGGTTTATCCGCCAAAAACGCCATACTGATTGTTGAGTTCGCCAAGGATCTCATGGATAAAGAAGGCAAAGGGATTATCGAAGCCACGCTGGAAGCCTCACGTATGCGTCTGCGTCCTATCCTGATGACTTCCCTGGCATTCATCCTTGGCGTTATGCCTCTGGTAATCAGTAGTGGTGCAGGAAGTGGGGCACAAAACGCTGTCGGTACGGGCGTGATGGGCGGGATGCTGTCAGCTACGCTGCTGGCCATTTTCTTCGTTCCTGTTTTCTTTGTGGTTGTCCGAAGACGGTTTACAAAGCACAAGGATTAATGAAAAATTAAAAGGCACCTCGGGTGCCTTTTTTATTTACGGAAAACAACAGAATAAATATATCGGTCCTTCACATTTTCTCCATTAATTATCTCCACCCGCTCCTTTTCTCCATGATTTTTACAATCCACACAAATTGAGATTATTCACCGTTCTGCATGGTATTAGCACGGTGGTAAAATAATCATCAATTCGTTAATTGCCGCATCGGCTCTGAAGCGAATAAGCGATTATTTTGAGGTAACATCATGAAAAGATTCCTTTCCGTTGCACTCCTCGCTGCGCTGCTTGCTGGCTGTGCGCACGACTCTCCATGTGTACCGGTATACGACGATCAGGGCCGACTGGTTCACACCAATACCTGCATGAAGGGCACCACCCAGGATAACTGGGAAACAGCAGGTGCAATAGCCGGTGGAGCCGCGGCAATAGCGGGCCTGACGCTGGGTATTGTTGCTCTGACTAAATAAGGCTTTTAAAAGCGCGGCGATGTCCGCGCTTTTATTTTGTTGTGATGTAAGCGCTTATATTTTCCATTCTGGCTTTATCCGCTATTAACTCTATTTAATACCTACTACGCTTCCTGCTTTACACAGTTAACCCTGCCAGTAACCTCATTCCTGCTGCGTTTCGATTACTTTATGTATACGCACTATTTTGCCAGTTAAACGCATAGGTATACGCCGATATGTGCGAATTTCGCGAGAGGGATTAACGAAGTGAGGAATTTAACAGTACGCATAACGCAAAAAGGCCATCCTTGCGGATGGCCTTTCTACTTGTTTGATGCCTGGCAGTTCCCTACTCTCACATGGGGAGACCCCACACTACCATCGGCGCTACGGCGTTTCACTTCTGAGTTCGGCATGGGGTCAGGTGGGACCACCGCGCTAAAGCCGCCAGGCAAATTCTGTGAAATCTGGATCAGGCTGAAAATCTGTCTCTTCGCCAACACCTCTTCGGCGTGGGAAGGGTAAGCCTCACGGGTCAGTAGTATCGGTGAGCTCAACGCCTCGCGGCG
>NZ_JADBQL010000053.1:0-1710 GCF_014895905.1 Enterobacter cloacae complex sp. P15RS
GCACAAACGTCGGTTTGGGAGAGAGCAACACAGCCAATTTTGGAAGCATCGAAATTGGTGCCAAAAAACCTTCTTCTGCAAGCTTTGTGGATTTCCATTTCCTTGGCACTAACGACTATGACGCGCGCATACTGTGCGGTGGTAATTCTAATGGTGCTATGGGGAAAGGTGACTTCACATTTTACGCTGGGAAATACGTTTTTATCGGTGATAGTTTTGAGTTTCGTAACCCTATTACCTGTCAGAATAGCATCAGCGCATCTGCAAAAATTGCGACTACTTCTGATATGGAATGCAAAACTAAAATCGCTGTATTGGCTCCAGCTGACAATCAAAATGCACATGTATGGTTTTATGGTACAGGTGGGGCGTCCAGAGGAGTAATTTATTCCGGCCAAACAGGGATTATTCAGATCCGCCCTGACAATAATGATAACGGCGGCTCCAACGGATACTCTTTTGCATTTGGGGCTGATGGCAAGTTCACCTGCGTTACGATGAATCAGACCTCAGATGAGCGGGTTAAATTCGACAAAGAGCCCGTCAGCGCAGCTCTGGATAAGATATGTTCCCTGACGGGCTACACGTTCGGCATTCAGCTCACAGGAACGGAGTCAGTACGAAGCGCAGGCATCATCGCCCAGGAACTGGAACAGGTTCTGCCCGTTGCTGTGAGTTCTGGCGGGACCGGCACTACGCCAGCAGGAGAGGAAATTAACGACCTTAAAACCGTGGACTACAGTGCTATGAGCGCCCTGTATGTTGAGGCCATCAAGGAGCTGGCCGAACGGTTAAAAATCATTGAAAAAGAACTGGCCGACCTTCGCGGCGCGACAGTTTTCTAACTCTCTTCATCACTTTGCAGACGCTGCTGTGAACGTTTGAAAATTGAATCCGTCGGCATATCCAGACGAACATCGATCCAGCTGTTCACCGGCACGTCCATCGGTTCCCCTTTCGTTTTGACGATCTCCCCCCCATCGCTCAGCATGTATTTCTGCTTATACAAGCGGATAGTCAGTCCGCCGCTTTCAGTTTGCTCGGCTTCAACAACACCCAGCTCCCCCATGCCGCCAGGGTCCATTGGCGGCAGTAACTGCCATCCCTCAGACGCCAGGCCTGCCGAACCGGTGAGCACGTAAACCCCAACATCGAGGCGGGAAAGGGTTATTCCCTCCGCCTCAGCGTTCGCCGTACCACAGCCGCACCAGACAAAGCCTGCTTCGTCGATATCAGTGCGCTGACATTCCTCCAGGCTTTTCACAATACGGGCAACTGGAGATGCAGCCTTAAGCGTACCGTCGCTGGATTTCGTGGTGTTCTGTGTCGAATAAAGGGTATGCGTAGTAGAAAATCCAACGTTAGTTAGCCCGGAAACAGTCCCGTTTCCCTGACGATACTTGAGGCCCTGCGACGTAGAGGCTAACTGCCATGACGTGTAGCCGCCCCCTGTTGCATCATGCCAACCACGTAGCGTTAGCATGCCGGTGTATACATCTGCACCGCTTCCACCGCCCCATGCATTCGCTCCCAGCTGAATGCCGAAAGACATTCCCAGCGGGTATTGAGTAATCAGATCGTACGAAGCGAGTGTCCGGTAATCGCGATGAACCTGAGCCATAACAGCGGCTCCGTTGATGTACGACGACACCGGGGCAAACTGATTATCAACGTCTCTTGTAGCGCTGTTTCCCAAACCGAGGTTTGTGC
>NZ_JADBQL010000054.1:0-1314 GCF_014895905.1 Enterobacter cloacae complex sp. P15RS
TAACACTTTAGACCGGATACATGGGTAACAGTTATAACTGGCATAGAAGAGGAGACTCGCTATGCCCTGGACTGAGACCCGACCTATGCAACGCCTTGATTTTATCCGTGCCTGCCATGCAGGTACGGACTCCTTCTCCGCTCTTTGCCGTCTTTTTGGCATCAGCCGTAAAACAGGCTATAAATGGCTGCAACGGTTTGACCCTTCTGACCTGTCATCTCTCTCTGACCGGTCGCGTGCGCCACGCTCCCACTCCCGGACGGTCCCCGATTATATCGTCGGTCACCTGACTGCCCTGCGTCAAAAACACCCTGACTGGGGCCCCAAAAAACTGCGGATGTGGCTCCTCAACCATCATGTCGATTTTACCGTACCTGCTGCCAGCACTGTCGGCGATATCCTCAAGCGTGAAGGACTGGTTCCGGATAAAAAGCGAAAACGCAGAACCCCGGGCAATCGCCAGCCCCTGACCATCATCAGTGAAAACAATCAGGTCTGGAGCGCTGATTTTAAAGGTAAGTTCAGGCTGCTGAGCAGAGAGTACTGCCATCCCTTCACCCTGACCGACAATCACAGCCGGTATCTTCTGAGCTGCCGGGGAACGGACCGGGAGAGTGAGCCCTTCGTCAGACAGTGCCTGACAGATGCGTTCCTGGAATACGGTCTGCCGGAAGTGCTCAGAACCGATAACGGTCAGCCCTTCGCGGGAACAGGAATAGCCGGATTAAGTCGCCTTGCCGTCTGGCTAATCAAGCTGGGCATCAGGCCGGAGCGTATCAGAAAGGGTCATCCGGAAGAAAATGGCCGCCATGAGCGAATGCACCGCTCCCTGAAAAGTGCAGTGAAACAGGGCAACACCTTCATGACGATGGAAGAACAACAGCGGTGGTTCAGTGACTACCGGGAAGAATTTAACTACGAAAGGCCGCATGAAGCACTGGCGGGTGCAACGCCCGGAACGGTATGGCACCCCTCAAACCGACACTGGGATGGCAGTGTTCCTGAATATACTTATCCGGAAGGAGGTAAGGTCTACAGAGTGAAATCGAGGGGGACACTCTATATGGGGAAAAAGGGGACGGTGTTCCTGAGTGAAGCGCTGACGGATGAGTACATCATGCTGGAAGAACAAGATGATGGCCTTGAGGCCATCATCTTTAACGGAATAACGCTTGCGTACTATGACCGGAAAACGCAGAGTGTGCTCCGGATAGACTAAAATGTGTTACCTATGTTCCCGGTCTGATCTGTCACCTATGTATCCGGTCATACAGCAGCGCCACCGGGCTCTTTTCGACAACGTCCGGCATTGAA
>NZ_JADBQL010000055.1:0-798 GCF_014895905.1 Enterobacter cloacae complex sp. P15RS
TCACGCAGGACCCGATAGGGTTGCGGGGCGGGTGGAATTTGTATCAGTATCCATTAAATCCCGTATCGAAAATAGACCCTTTGGGGCTAATGGCGTTTGGCGGTGAATTTGGGAAATGGTTGGGTTCCGCAACGAATGCTGCATCGGAAGGTAACATGTCATATGATGATGTAACGACAGCAATAGACGCAGCTAATGGGCCGACATATTTGCCCCCATCTGGCTCACTTTCTGTTGACATTGGAGGTTCTTTAGACGCATTTAGTGGTGGAAGTTTTGCTACTGGAATATCAATTGGGACAAATGAAAGGGCATTAGGAAATAGTGATATTTGTGCGTACTATATTCTTTGTGATCACAGCGGTATAGGATTTGCTGGCGGGCTATCTGTATCAGGAACTATTTCTGGAGGCGGTACTTCCCTTGGTGAAACCAAGTCGAAAGGTATTATATATTCCGGAGGGTTAATGGGCAAGCTTGCTGGTTCAGGAACAAAGGATTCGGCTGGGAATTTTTCAGGATCGCTTAGTGTGGGGCCCGGGCTAGGGGTTTTTGGTGGAGAGTTAACGTGCTCTCAAGTTTCTCGATGCCTGTCCGAATTATTGGGGTAATTAAATGATAAACAAGAAATATATTTCGATTGCAGTGGGCGTTTTTTTTGTTGTGCTCGCCGCACTTACATGGCGGCTTATAAATCTTTCTGTTATACAGGATGATGCGGAGGTAAGAAGCGAAGCTCAACAAAAGGTTTATTACTATCAGAGTTTATATAATAAAAACGATTTCTCCACTTTATAT
>NZ_JADBQL010000056.1:0-373 GCF_014895905.1 Enterobacter cloacae complex sp. P15RS
TTTTTAAAGAGCAAAACTTCGCAGTGCACCTTTTCAGGTTCACTCTGAAGTTTTCTTGTGTTCGCAGTAAAAGATGGTGGAGCTATGCGGGATCGAACCGCAGACCTCCTGCGTGCAAGGCAGGCGCTCTCCCAGCTGAGCTATAGCCCCATCGTAGTCACCTCTGTACCGGTAATTTTTGTTGAGGCAAGGCGTGGTGACACGAAGCATACTTATGTATGTGAGTGTCGCCGCAACGCAGCATCAGCAAAAATTTGGTAGGCCTGAGTGGACTTGAACCACCGACCTCACCCTTATCAGGGGTGCGCTCTAACCACCTGAGCTACAAGCCTGTAGAGGTTTTTTACTGCTGTTTTTCATCAGACAATCTGTG
>NZ_JADBQL010000057.1:0-303 GCF_014895905.1 Enterobacter cloacae complex sp. P15RS
CCAGGGCGGCCAGGTCACCGCACCGGATCTCACCGCGCCGGATGCGCCTGCTAATCTGGAGGTCTCACCTGACGGCAAAACCGTGACCGGTACGGCTGAGCCTGGCAGCACCGTGACCCTGAAAGATGCCGACGGCAACACCATCGGCACGGGCAAGGCGGGCAGCGACGGTAATTTCACTATCGATCTGGGTACACCGCTCACCAACGGGGAGCAGATCACCGCCACCGCCACCGATCCGTCCGGCAACACCAGCCAGGGCGGTCAGGTCACGGCGCCGGATCTCACCGCGCCGGATGCGCC
>NZ_JADBQL010000058.1:0-235 GCF_014895905.1 Enterobacter cloacae complex sp. P15RS
TGCAGCCGGTCGCGGGTGAATTCAGCCAGCGGGGTGTTACCCACCTTCACTCCCGCCAGGTACCCGCTGCCGTACGTCAGCCATTCCACCCGGGGAAGCCGGTCGGGGGTGGTCTGATATGCCAGACCCTGCTCGCTGTACGCGTGTCTGGTTTCATGCTCCCACAGCAGCGCATTCGTCTGCGGAGCCCGGACCGTCTGCTTCTCGCTGACCAGTCTCCCTTTACCATCATAGC
>NZ_JADBQL010000059.1:0-253 GCF_014895905.1 Enterobacter cloacae complex sp. P15RS
CATGGTTAATCCGGATGGCACCCGCAGCGAAACGCGGTATGACGAACGGGGAAATGTGCTCAGCAGCACTCAGGGCGGCCTGACCAGAAGCCTGAAGTATGACCGCGCCGGGCGCATCACCACCCTGACAAACGAGAACGGGGCCACCACCACCTTCTCGTATGACGTTATGGACAGGCTGGTGCAGGAGACGGGCTTTGACGGCAGAACGCAGCGCTATGGTTACAGCCCCACCGGCCAGCTTACCCGCAGC
>NZ_JADBQL010000006.1:0-93121 GCF_014895905.1 Enterobacter cloacae complex sp. P15RS
CTCTTCAACCGACCGGGTTGCCTGTGAAGTGATTCACATCCGCCGTGTCGATGGAGGCGCATTATAGGGAGTTCCCGAGCGACCGCAACAGAAAAGTTGCAAAAAAATGACTGACTGCTGTATTCCCCAGCAAAACCCCGCCTTATACCCTTTTACGCACAGAGTTATCCACAATCCATTGACGATCCTTGTGTGATCCAGCCAATTGAACACTATACTAGCGGCAAATATTTCTCTCACGGGTCAACATCATGACGACACAGCGACTTTATCGAGACTGGCGTATCCCAACCGCCGGGCTCACCGTGCTGGTGTTGCTTACGGCAGGTTTTGTTCTTCATACTCACTGGAATGCTTTTATACAGTGGTGCCTCGCCACCCAGATCGCCCTGCACCGTTATCTGGTGATGTATCTGCTGCAACTTAATAACCATCAGTACAGCGGTGGGCTGTGGTTGTTAACCGGTGCATTTCTTTATGGCGTACTCCATGCAGTTGGACCGGGGCACGGCAAATTTATCGTCGCCACGTATCTCACTACTAATAAAGAGAGCCAGCTCGCGGCGCGCGTCGTACCGTTTATCGGTAGCCTGATGCAGGGCGTCAGCGCGATCCTCTTTGTCTTTATCCTGGCGGTTGGATTGAACCTCGCGTCAGGGGATATCAGCACCAGCCGTTGGTATGTTGAGAAAATCAGCGCCGTACTGATTGCCGCCTTCGGTGCGTTTATCATCTATCAGGCGCTAAGCAGTCTGCGTCCGCGCAAAATGGCGATTAACGCCATCAAGCCGCTTCACCAGCATGATGAACGCTGTGGCTGCGGCCATCACGGCGTAGGGATGGATCTGGCAAAAAGCGACTGGAAAACCCGTCTGGGCGTGGTGCTGGCCATTGGCGCACGCCCGTGCAGCGGGGCAATTATGATCCTGATGTTCTCGAATGCGCTCGGCATCGTTAGCTGGGGGATTGCTGCTGTGATGACAATGTCGCTGGGCACGGCACTGTCGATTATGGGGCTATCGCTGGCGGTACGTTACGCGCGTGAACGAACAGTCGCCTGGTTTGGCGGCGGCTCTTCGCTGAACTGGATGGTGCCGATGGTCAAAATTGCCGGAGGGATTGTGCTGATCCTGTTCGCGACTGTCCTGTTCCTGACGGTGATCCCCATTAGCGCCAACGGGGATTACATCGCCGCAGGATGCTAATAAAAGAAAACCCGCCAGCGGCGGGTTTTTTTATTACTCGTTAATTCTCGGATGCTGGTCAACCAGGCGAGAACGTTTTTTCTGAAGCTCTTCAATCTCTGCGTCAATATCTTCAATCTTCTGCTCTACGTTATCGTAGTGCTCGCGCAGGATCTCCTTCGCTTCCTGAATATCAGACGCCGCAGGCGTTGCCCCTTTCAGCGGACGGTTCGCCGTCTCCTTCATGGTAATACCGGTAATCAGGCCGATCACCGCGATGACCATCAGATAGTAAGCAGGCATCATCAGGTTCTGCGTGCTCTCCACCAGTGAAGCGGCAAGCGTCGGCGTCAGGCCGGCAATCAGAACGGAGATATTAAAGGCCGCCGCCAGCGCGCTGTAGCGAATATGCGTCGGGAACATTGCCGGCAGCGTAGAAGCCATTACCCCGATGAAGCAGTTGAGGATCACCGCCAACATCAGCAGGCCGGCGAAAATCAGCCCCAGCACGTTGCTGTTAATCAGGATAAAGGCCGGAATAGCCAGCGCGAACAGCGCGACGCTACCGAGAATGATGAATGGCTTACGGCCAAAGCGGTCACTCAGCAGGCCCATAATCGGCTGCACGAACAGCATACCCACCATGATGGCGATAATAATCAGCACGCCGTGATCTTCCGAGTAGTGCAGGTTATGCGACAGGTAGCTCGGCATATAGGTCAGCAGCATGTAGTAGGTCACGTTGGTGGAAATCACCAGACCGATACAGGTCAGCAGGCTGCGCCAGTGTTTGGTCGCAATCTCCTTGAACGACACTTTCGGACCGTCCTGCAACCCTTCGCGGTCGCCCTGCTCCAGCTTTTCAACGTGCTGCTGGAACGCAGGCGTCTCTTCCAGAGCGTGACGCAGGTAAAGACCGATGATGCCCAGCGGCAGCGCCAGGAAGAACGGAATACGCCAGCCCCAGTCGAGGAAGTTCTGTTCACCGACGACGGTCGAGATCAGAACCACAACCCCTGCGCCCATGACGAACCCGGCAATCGAGCCAAAGTCGAGCCAGCTGCCCATAAAGCCGCGTTTACGGTCCGGGGAATACTCGGCGACAAAAATCGATGCGCCGGTATATTCGCCGCCAACCGAGAAGCCCTGCGCCATCTTACAGATCAACAGCAGGATCGGCGCCCATATACCAATGGTCGCATAGGACGGAATAAGGCCGATACAGAATGTACTTATCGACATGATGACAATGGTAATAGCCAGGATCTTCTGGCGACCATATTTATCACCCAGCATGCCGAAGAACAGGCCACCGAGAGGACGAATAAGGAAGGGAACAGAGAACGTACCCAGCGCGGCAATCATCTGCAAGCTGGGATCGGCACCGGGGAAGAACACTTTACCAAGCGCGTAGGCAACGAAGCCGTAGACACCAAAATCGAACCACTCCATCGCATTACCGAGCGAGGCCGCTGTAATCGCTTTGCGCAGTTTTGCGTCATCAATAATGGTGACATCGCGCAGCGTGATGGGTTTTACTTTTTTCCTTCTAAGCATAGCTTTCCTCGTAGACTCAGCCCCGTCCAATTCACAGCGCATTTCAGGCTGTGAACGCGAGATCCGCTCCATGCGAATCTCCTTATTCAAGCGTAGCAGGTTTACTTACATTGACGTTTTATGTCGATACAACCGAACCTGTTGACGCCTGTCTGGGCAGTTAAAGATCTTTTTACCCTACCAGCGTTTATATATGTGATCAACTTCACATATATTTTTCCTGCGCGTAAGTTGGCTTCAGGTTTTGTCAATTCACTATAAATAAGGTCATTCTCATCCCCCTTATCAAACACATCTTAACGTCCGTTATTATTCCTCTTAAAACGAAAAACAATCACATTTCTTCACACCGAATTTACACAAAATTTAATTATTAACAGTGTGGATTCCTGTTTACTTTCAATATGTGACGAAGATAACTAAAACAGTGTTTTATTTTCATTGAATCGCAATTCCAAAGATCGCATGATAAATCCGAACACGATATCTCAACGGCTTTCACATGAAGGAACACAGAAAGCCTTAATGTCGCTTTACAGCATAAGTCACGAATCGATTGTTCCCCGCAAAGGGCAATTTATTGAATTTGTTGATCTATTTTTTGAGATTTCCGCCAGCCACGCGGGCGAGATGTGAGGGTTAATGATGAAGATTAAAGCAACAATAGAACGCATCCCGGGTGGGATGATGCTGGTCCCGCTGGTACTTGGTGCGATATTAAATACGCTGGCCCCGAACACCGGTGCTTATTTTGGTGGTTTTACAAAAGGTATGATTACCGGAACGGTTCCGATTCTGGCAGTCTGGTTCTTTTGTATCGGCGCGTCTATTAACTTGCGTGCAACAGGTACGGTATTACGTAAATCAGGGACGCTGGTCATTACCAAAATTGCGGTCGCCTGGGTCGTTGCCATGATCTGTGCGATGTTCATTCCGGAGAATGGCATTCAGACCGGCTTCTTCGCCGGATTATCCGTTCTGGCCATTGTCTCCGCAATGGATATGACCAACGGCGGACTCTATGCCAGCCTGATGAATCAATATGGTACCAAAGAAGAATCGGGTGCGTTCGTGCTGATGTCCCTGGAATCGGGTCCGCTGATGACCATGTTGATTCTGGGTTCTGCCGGCCTTGCCTCTTTTGAACCACACCACTTTGTTGGGGCGATCCTGCCGTTCCTGATTGGCTTTGCGCTGGGCAACCTCGATCACGATCTGCGCGATTTCTTCAGCAAAGCCACCCCGGTACTGATCCCGTTCTTCGGCTTCGCGTTGGGCAATACCATCAACCTGAACGTAATTCTGGAAACCGGACTGCTGGGGATTGTGCTGGGTGTTGCCGTCATCGTCATCACGGGTATTCCGCTGATTATCGCAGACCGCGTCATCGGGGGCGGCAACGGAACCGCGGGCGTGGCCGCTTCTTCAGCCGCAGGCGCTGCGGTAGCCAACCCGGTGATTATCGCCCAGATTAACCCGGCCTTTGAACCGGTTGCCGCGTCCGCCACGGCCCTGGTTGCCGCCAGCGTGATTGTGACGGCGATTCTGGTCCCGATCATCACGGCGCTGTACGCCAGACGCTTTGGCCATGTGCCTGAGACCCAGGCAGAACCTAAAGCGGTAGAAATGCACCACTAAGCCGTTCGCCCCCTCCTTAAAAGAGGGGGCAATCACGCACCAAACATCTCTTCCACCATGCCATCCACCAGCCGTTTTGCCGAACAGAGTCTCGGCATGCCCAGCGCCACCGTTTGCCAGCTCTGCGTCACTGACCAGCTTACCGGATGTTTATCCGCCTGACACCAGTCCCCCAGCCAGCCCAGCATACCTTTATATTCCAGCAGGCCAGGAGAGGCGGGCGTGGACAGCCACTGATGGTAAAAATGCCGGGTCGTGGGAGAGGCATCAATCCCCTGTGCCAGATAGTTTGCGGCCATGCTGCGCAGGTTATCTTTTAGCATGGCCGCCACATCGCCATTCGCCAGACGACAGGCATCGCCAAAAGCGCCCCAGCGCAACTCTTCCAGCGCGATAAAGCAGCGGCCAGCCAGCGACCAGCCGTCATACTGCCCGGCTCGCCAGCGGGTAAAAATTTGTTCGCTGTGCTCACCCGCCTGAACTATGAGGCCGCGCTGCGCGAGCGCTTTCTCTTTATAGGCGGCACGCTGGTTGAAATGGGCGGAAAGCGCCTCGTACTGTTGCAACAATCCGGGAGACTGAGAGATGCGTGGATTAACCTGCTGGCGCAGGGCTACCAGCCTGTCTGCCATACGGGTCAGCGCCAGGTGTCCGGGGTCGAGCATACCGACCAGTTTCTCCGCCAGCCCCAGCCGCAGTGCTGCATTTTCGTTGAGCATTCCCGCCATTGCCCACGGCCGCAGCCGGGTCTGCGTAACAATCTCCTGCGTCAAACGCTCACGAAATTGCAGCTGCTGTGGCCCCAGAAGAGAGTGACGTGCAGCATCCGCCCCCTGGACCAAATCGACCATAAATTTTGGATGAATACACTCCAGCGTCCGCCCGGGACCGTCCAGTAGCCGTGTTGTCATGGTTGCTCTGCCGCGAAAAGGGTTTGAATATCATCGCGTAACAGTCGGGTATCTTCCTGAATCCACGCCGCAGTGGTCATACTTTGCTTCAACAACTGGCTAAGCGCTCGGGTTGAGTGCTCATTCTGCTGCCGCACGGCAAGGCTATCACGCAAGCTTTCCTGTAACCCGGTCAGGCATAACGAAAACTCCGCAAAGAACGTTGCCATACCCGCCGTAACAGAGACATCGACCTGCGCAGCCAAAGCTTTACGGATTTGATCGCAAAACTGATCGGTATGCTGCGTAAATTTGCCACGGAGCTGAGCGATGTCGATAACATATCGGGTGCGCGTCACCACGTACTCTTCCCAGCCCCAGCCGGGATGATTGAGCCAGCGCGCGACGGTATCGCGCACGCTGCCCGCCCCTGTTGGCGGAGTGGCGGGAGGGATGTCCTGCACAATGGCATTATTAAACAGGCCGCGCGTATTGAAATTAAGCTGGTTTGCCTGAAACGCCGGAAAGCTAATCCGCGCCCGAAAGCCGGCATGACTGAGATGTTCTTTAATTCGCGTCTCGATGGGGCGCATCGCCTCATTCAGCGATCGGGCCAGCGTGGATTCCAGCTGATCGAAGCGTAACGCCAGCTCCCGGCCAATTTTGCTCTGCGCATCCAGCATAATCCGCTCGCATGACGATCGGATCTTACTCAGCACAATCTGCGCCTGCCCTTCATCGTCAAGCACCAGCTGTTGGATCGCATCCGCGTCGTCTGCACGCAAACGGGCTGGGTCGCCTCCCGCTAAATCAAGAACAGACGGGCGGCTAAAGATGTCGGCCAGCGCCTGGTGAAGCTCACCTTTCTGACGAAGCAGGAATGCGTCCGTTGCGTTGAGCGCTTCTTCTACTTCATGCTGGACTTCATCGCCCACCACGCTCTGCCGCTGATGCAGCATCGCCATATCCTCTTCCAGGCGTGTAATATTCCGCTCCAGTTCATCAAAGGCGACCGTCAGTCCCTGATGGCGAAAATCCAGGTATTCTCTGGCGTTTTGCGCATAATTGAGCAGCTTATGCGAGGCCGACCGCAGCGCGAACAGCGAGGCGTTGGCGTAAGCCGCGTAAATCAATTTACGGATCGGTTGTTCGAACAGCGAATCCTCCCACAGCAGATCCGCCGCATGGCGAATATGGTCAATATCGTCCAGATCGGCCGTTCGCCAGCGACGACCCAGCGCAGCCTCGGCAAAATCCTGCACCCAGGGCTGATCCTGATGATCGGGCAGCCGCCCGTGGAAGTTCATCTCATAGCGGGCGCGGTTCGCCAGATAGGCCCACATGGACGAGACCGGATAAATTTTCCCTGGAGAGATATTTCCTTTCATCAACGTGCCGGAAATCATCGCCCGCACCTGCTCTTCATCGTCGCTGTTACGATCTTTCTGGTCGAATTTATTGACCAGGGCATAAAGCGGCACGGATTTCCCCGCCGCCGAAATTGCCTGACGAACCTCTGCATCAGAAATGGATTTTAGCTGGGTATAGTCCATCACCGCCAGCACGGCGGAGGCGCGCGCCAGCTGTTCGCTGAGCATTTTTTGCAGGTGCGGCTGACCGGCCTCGTTCGGCCCCGGCGTGTCGAGCAGCGTCAGTTGCCCCAGGTGCGCATCCAGACCGGCGAGATGCATAAACTCCACCTCAATCACCGGTATATGTTCAATCGCGGCATACTCAGAAAAAGGAAACTCCACGCCCAGCGCCTGGGAAAGCCGCACCAGATCGTTCAGGCTTTTCAGACAATGAAAGATGGGCTCCGCGCCGAGGTGGTGTTTTTCAAACGCCTCCCCTTTTTCGATGCGCTCCAGCAGCGTATTCATGTCCTTGTCGATCTCCAGCCGCCGCGCCAGCTTGCCGCGGTCGTTATCGCACAACTTCTTCTGTAGCTGGGAGATCAGGGTATCAATAGGCGAAACGTGCAAAAAATGCAGCACCGGCTCCTTCTGGCCCGGCGTGTGGCGGATCAGCGTGGGAAGTGCCGTCATCGGACGATTGCGGTTCGGCAGTACTTCAGTGCCCACAATCGCATTAATGGTGGTCGATTTTCCCGCCTTCATGGTACCCACAATCGCCAGCACCATTTCGAGGCGGGTTATTTTGCGTAATTCGTTATTCAGCATCGCCTGCTGCGCGTCGACGCCCCGGGCGCTAAAATGTAATGGCAAAACGTTGTTATTAACGCCGCTCATGGCAGCGGCTGTGCTATCCAGCTTTGCGATCGGCATTGATTTTAATGAATCAAGATTGTTCAGCGCGAGCTGTAACAAACGTTCAGCTTCCTGGCTTAATTCAAATATGGTCTGTGTGTGCATGATAAAAGCCTTTCCTTAACGCAAATTTATTACTTTTATTAAGCCACATTGTTTTAATTATACTTTTCAGGCTTATATGATCACGTATGGAAAACATGTTCATTTAATACAACTAACTGAAGGTAATGAGAATTTAAATCCTGACTTGTAATACGTGTAAAACGTCCCTCTGGCCAGAAAGCCAAAAGTGAATAGACAAAACGCATTTTCAGGAAACATCAGGATATATCATCGTTATTTACCCACCAAAAAAGAGAGGTATTCCCTGACGCCAAAAGATGTATGGCCTCAGAGAGGGAGATAAATAACGGCTTGTTCCTTCACCTTATCCGAAATGGCCCAGCGTAGCAATTTGCTGTAATAAAATATTCGATATATTTAACATCCCTTCGCTCTCTGCCGTTCAGGGCATACGCTTCTTTTTATTCACTGACGGTACGCGTCATCTCTGGCGCGCTGGCGCACTATTTTCCTTAAACAATATCACCGACAAAAGTGGGGATTTGCGTTATACTCGCTGCCTTTTTCGGCACACTGCCGTCATTTAGCTGGCATTTTCCAGCGTGTTAACACTTTTGAGGATACCAACATGCAACTTCCCCACTGCCCGAAATGCAATTCTGAATATACCTATGAAGACAACGGCATGTTCGTTTGCCCGGAATGCGCTCATGAATGGAACGATGCGGAGCCAGAGCAGGACAGCGATACGCCGATCGTAAAAGACGCGAACGGCAACCTGCTGGCGGACGGCGACAGCGTTACCGTTGTGAAAGATCTGAAGGTAAAAGGCAGCTCCTCCATGCTGAAGATCGGCACTAAAGTCAAAAATATCCGTCTGGTTGAAGGCGATCATAATATTGACTGCAAAATTGACGGCTTCGGTCCGATGAAACTGAAATCTGAGTTCGTGAAAAAGAACTGATTTACCCGCCCGGTGACGCTTCGCTTACCGGGCGTTTGGGAACTACACTTAACGGGCTTTTCCTACGTGAGGTAAAGATTATGCCGTTAAGTCCCTACATCTCTTTCGCCGGCAACTGTGCGGAGGCCACCGCCTTCTATCAGCAGGCCGTCGGCGCAGAACTCCTCTACAAAATCACCTTCGGCGAAATGCCTAAAGACGAAAACAGCGAAGAAGGCTGTCCGTCAGGCATGCAGTTCCCGGATTCCGCCATCGCCCACTCTAACGTTCGCATCGCGGGCAGCGATATTATGATGAGCGACGGGATACCGCCTGGCAGCAACGCGCAATACGCGGGTTTCACGCTGGTGCTCGACACCCAGGATGTGTCGGAAGGCAAGCGCTGGTTCGACAACCTTGCCGACGGCGGGAATATCGAAATGGCCTGGCAGGAAACCTTCTGGGCGCACGGTTTCGGTACTGTGACCGATAAATACGGCGTGCCGTGGATGATTAACGTCGTTAAATCGTAGGCCAGATAAGCGCAGCGCATCCGGCAACAGCGCCCGGTGGCGCTGCGCTGACCGGGCCTACGGTGATTGTCATCAAATCCCCCTCAACTCTTCAACTTTCCGCAACCGAGACTTAACCCAAATGTCATATTGATGCGCCAGCATGAGGCCACATTTATCGTGAGGCCCAGCACATGCACACTGTCATCCGCGTCGAGAAACTGAGCAAAACCTTCAATCACAACAAGGCGCTGCATGCCGTTGATCTGACCGTCCAGCAGGGCGAAATGGTAGCGCTGCTGGGGCCGTCCGGTTCAGGAAAATCTACCCTTCTGCGTCACTTAAGCGGCCTTATCACCTGCGACAAAACGCCGGAATGCCGCGTCGAGCTGCTGGGTAACACCGTGCAGCATGCGGGCCGTCTGGCGAGCGATATTCGCAAAAGCCGCGCCCAGACGGGCTACATCTTTCAGCAGTTCAACCTGGTGAACCGCCTGACGGTGCTCGAGAACGTGCTGATTGGCGCGCTCGGCAGCACCCCGTTCTGGCGTACCTGCCTGCGCTGGTTCTCCCCTTCCCAGAAACAAGAAGCCTTACAGGCGCTGACTCGCGTCGGCATGGCGCATTTCGCCCACCAGCGCGTGTCCACGCTGTCCGGCGGGCAGCAGCAGCGCGTCGCCATTGCCCGCGCCCTGATGCAGAAAGCCAAAATCATTCTGGCCGATGAGCCCATCGCCTCGCTGGATCCGGAGTCGGCCCGCATCGTGATGGAAACCCTGCGCGACATCAACCAGAACGACGGCATCACCGTGGTGGTGACGCTGCATCAGGTGGATTACGCCCTGCGCTACTGCGAGCGCATCGTCGCCCTGCGTCAGGGCCACGTGTTCTTCGATGGCGCCAGCCACCAGTTTGATAACGAACGTTTTGATCATCTCTACCGCAGCGTAAACCGCGTCGAAGAACGCGCGCAGGCTGCTTAACGCCCCGATAACGAGGAATGGAAATGAACTACAAAGCCGTTGCCGCGCTGGCCTTCATCAGCATGTTCAGCATCAGCACCCTGTTAAGCCCGGCCTACGCCGAAGAGCAGGAAAAAGCGTTGAACTTTGGCATCATTTCAACGGAATCACAGCAAAACCTGAAGCCGCAGTGGGAACCGTTCCTGAAGGATATGGAAACCAAACTGGGGATCAAAGTGAACGCCTTCTTCGCCCCGGACTATGCGGGCATCATCCAGGGAATGCGCTTCAACAAAGTGGACATCGCGTGGTACGGCAACCTCTCTGCCATGGAAGCTGTGGACCGCGCCAACGGCCAGGTCTTTGCCCAGACCGTTGCGGCAGATGGCTCCCCAGGCTACTGGAGCGTGCTGATCGTGAACAAAGACAGCCCGATCAACACCCTCAACGACATGATCGCCAAACGCAAAGAGCTGACCTTGGGTAACGGCGATCCGAATTCCACGTCTGGCTTCCTTGTGCCGGGTTACTACGTCTTCGCGAAAAACAACATCTCCGCCAGCGACTTCAAGCGCACGGTGAACGCCGGCCACGAAACCAACGCCCTGGCCGTAGCGAACAAGCAGGTAGACGTTGCCACCAACAATACCGAAAACCTCGACAAGCTGAAGACCTCCGCGCCGGACAAGCTGAAAGCGCTGAAGGTGATCTGGAAATCACCGCTGATCCCGGGCGACCCGATCGTGTGGCGTAAAAACCTCTCCGAAAGCACCAAGGACAAGGTCTACGACTTCTTTATGAACTACGGCAAAACGCCGGAAGAGAAAGCGGTGCTGGCGCGCCTGGGCTGGGCACCGTTCCGCGCGTCCAGCGATTTGCAGCTGGTGCCGATTCGCCAGCTGGCGCTGTTCAAACAGATGCAGGGCGTGAAGGACAACAAAGGGCTCAAGGAAGAAGAGAAAACCAGCAAGGTCTCTGAGCTTCAGGCGCAGCTGGACGATCTCGACCGCCTGACCGCCGCGCTCGGCGCAATGACCAGCGTGAATAAAGCGGTGCAGTAACGCTTTTCGCCCGGTGGCGCTGCGCTTACCGGGCCTTCATTTTGGATCGTAGGTCGGATAAGCGTCGCGCCATCCGGCACACAAAGAACCACGGAGTCAAACATGCAAACCATCACCCTCCCGCCGCCGAAGCGCAGCTGGTTCTCGCTCATAAGCTGGGCCATTCTGCTGGCAGTGCTGGTTATCTCCTGGAAAGGCGCAGAGATGGATCCGCTGCTGCTCTTCAAAGATTCCGGCAATATGGCGACCTTCGCCGCCGACTTCTTCCCGCCGGACTTCAGCCAGTGGCAGGACTACCTCGGTGAAATGGCAATCACCCTGCAAATCGCCGTCTGGGGCACCGCCCTCGCCGTCATTCTCTCCATTCCCTTCGGCCTGATGAGCGCCGAGAATATCGTGCCATGGTGGGTATACCAGCCGATGCGCCGCCTGATGGACGCCTGTCGCGCCATCAACGAAATGGTCTTTGCGATGCTGTTCGTGGTGGCCGTCGGTCTGGGGCCGTTCGCGGGCGTGATGGCGCTGTTCATCCACACCACCGGCGTGCTCTCCAAGCTGCTCTCGGAAGCGGTTGAAGCCATCGAGCCCGGCCCGGTGGAAGGCATCCGCGCAACCGGCGCCAACAAAATCGAAGAGATCCTCTACGGCGTCCTGCCGCAGGTGATGCCGCTGCTCATCTCCTATTCGCTGTACCGCTTCGAGTCCAACGTTCGCTCCGCCACCGTGGTCGGCATGGTGGGCGCAGGCGGGATTGGCGTCACGCTGTGGGAAGCGATTCGCGGTTTCCAGTTCCAGCAAACCTGCGCCCTGATGGTGCTTATCATCGTCACCGTCAGCCTGCTGGATTTCCTCTCTCAACGCTTGCGTAAGCACTTCATCTGATAAGCGAGGCTTTGATTGGTATGCACTTATCCAGACATCCGACCAGTTACCCTACCCGCTGGCAAGAGATTGCGGCCAGGCTCGAAGTGGAGCTGCGCACGCATTACCGCTGCGGTGACTACCTGCCCGCCGAGCAGCAGCTTGCCGACCGCTACGAAGTGAACCGCCACACCCTGCGCCGCGCCATTGACCAGCTGGTCGAGCGCGGCTGGGTCCAGCGCCGTCAGGGCGTCGGCGTGCTGGTGCTGATGCGCCCGTTTGACTACCCGCTCAACGCCCAGGCGCGCTTTAGCCAGAACCTGCTCGATCAGGGCAGCCATCCCACCAGCGAAAAACTGCTTTCGGTCCTGCGCCCGGCCTCCCGCCACGTGGCGGACGCGCTCGGGATCCAGGAGGGTGACAACGTCGTACACCTGCGCACGTTGCGCCGGGTCAACGGCGTGGCGGTCTGCCAGATTGACCATTACTTCGCGGACCTCACCCTCTGGCCCGTGCTGCAACATTTCGCCAGCGGTTCCCTGCATGATTTTCTTCAGGACGCGACCGGCATTGCGCTCAAGCGCACCCAGACGCGCATCAGCGCCCGCCGGGCACAGGCGAAAGAGAGCAAGGTGCTGGAGATCCCCAATATGGCCCCGCTGCTCTGCGTGCGCACCCTCAACCACCGTGACGGCGAGGTCAACGCAACGGAATACTCCGTCAGCCTGACCCGCGCCGACATGATTGAATTCACCATGGAGCACTGAATGCACTTCGACACCTCCACTCGTCAGCGCTGGATGCGCGTGCTGGCCCACAGCCAGCCTGCTGCGCTGGCCGCCCGCATGAACGCTCTCGGCCTGACGCCGGACTACGACACGATCCGCGCGCCGGAGATCGGCCTGGTGCAGATCCAGGCACGCATGGGCGGCACCGGCGAGCGCTTCTTCGCTGGCGATGCCACTCTCACCCGCGCGGTGATCCGCCTTAACAGCGGCACGCTGGGTTACAGCTACGTACTTGGGCGCGACAAAACGCACGCCGAGCGCTGCGCGGTGATCGACGCGCTTTTACAGGAACACCCGCATTTCCAGACGTTAATGGAAACCCTTATTGCCCCGCTGGAAGCTGACCGCGCCGCACGTCTTGCCGCGCGTCAGGCCGAAGTGAACACCAGCCGGGTCGACTTCTTTACGCTCGTTCGCGGAGACAACGCATGACGCTTCAACCTGCCTTTACCCTGGCCGTCCAGGATGCCCAACAAAGTTTCCGTCGCCTGCTGAAGGCCATGAGCGAGCCCGGCGTGATCGTCTCGCTGCACCAGCTTTCGCAGGGCTGGCTGCCGCTCAACCTCGCCTCTACCAGCGTGCTGCTGACGCTGGCGGACAACGACACCCCGGTATGGCTGTCAGGCGCATTGCTGAACGATATCGCCAGCCAGAACCTGCGCTTTCACACCAGCGCGCCGCTGGTCGATCAGCCCCAGCAGGCGGTCTTTGCCGTGGCCGACGAACAGATCAGCCATGAACAGCTTAATGCCCTGAGCGAAGGCAGCGCCGTCGCACCGGAAACCAGCGCCACGCTGATCCTGCAAGTCTCCAGCCTGAGCGGTGGCCGCATGCTTCGCCTGACGGGCGCAGGCATCGCCGACGAGCGGATGGTCGCGCCCCAGCTGCCGGAGTGCATCATCCATGAGCTGACCGAGCGTCCGCACCCGTTCCCGCTCGGCATTGACCTGATCCTAACCTGCGGCGAACGCCTGCTGGCGATCCCGCGGACCACTCACGTGGAGGTGTGCTGATGTACGTTGCCGTCAAAGGGGGGGAAAAGGCGATCGCCGCCGCCCATGCCTTACAGGAGCACAGACGCCGGGGGGATGACGCGCTTCCCGAGCTGAGCGTCGCCCAGATTGAACAGCAGTTAAATTTGGCCGTCGACCGCGTAATGACCGAAGGCGGCATCGCGGACCGCGAGCTGGCGGCGCTGGCGCTGAAACAGGCCAGCGGCGATAACGTGGAAGCTATCTTCCTGCTGCGCGCCTACCGCACTACGCTGGCGAAGCTGGCGGTGAGCGAGCCGGTGAACACGGCGGAAATGCGTTTAGAGCGCCGCATTTCAGCGGTGTACAAAGACATTCCCGGCGGCCAGCTGCTTGGCCCGACCTACGACTACACCCATCGTCTGCTGGACTTCACGCTGCTGGCGAATGGTGAAGCCCCTCAGCTCAGCGCCTCTGACGCTGAACAAGACGCCTCTCCGCACGTTTTTAGCCTGCTGGCAAACCAGGGGCTGGCGAAGGCGGAGGAGGACACCGGCAGCACACCGGATGACATCACCCGCACGCCGCCGGTCTACCCGTGTTCACGCTCGTCCCGCCTGCAACAGCTGATGCGCGGCGACGAAGGGTATCTGCTGGCGCTGGCCTACTCCACACAGCGTGGGTACGGGCGCAACCACCCGTTCGCGGCAGAGATCCGCAGCGGCTATCTCGACATCGACATTGTGCCCGAAGAGCTGGGTTTTGCGGTGAACATCGGCGAACTGCTGATGACCGAATGTGAAATGGTCAACGGTTTTGTCGCGCCAGACAATGAAGATCCGCACTTTACCCGCGGCTATGGGCTGGTGTACGGCCTGAGCGAGCGCAAGGCGATGGCGATGGCGCTGGTTGACCGTGCGCTCCAGGCGCCGGACTACGGCGAGCCAGTCTCCGGCCCGGCGCAGGACGAAGAGTTCGTGCTGGCCCACGCGGATAACGTTGAGGCCGCAGGCTTTGTCTCGCACCTCAAGCTGCCGCACTACGTCGATTTCCAGGCCGAACTGGAACTGCTGAAACGCCTGCAACGGGAGCGCGCCAATGGCTAACTTAAGCGGCTACAACTTTGCCTATCTGGATGAGCAAACGAAACGCATGATCCGCCGCGCCATTCTTAAAGCAGTGGCGATCCCCGGCTATCAGGTGCCGTTTGGTGGCCGTGAAATGCCGATGCCGTACGGCTGGGGCACCGGCGGCATTCAGATCACCGCCAGCGTGATCGGCGAAGCGGACGTGCTGAAGGTCATCGATCAGGGGGCAGACGACACCACCAACGCCGTGTCGATCCGCCACTTCTTTAAGCGCGTAACGGGCGTCAACACCACAGAGAAAACCGAGGATGCGACGCTGATCCAGACCCGCCACCGCATCCCGGAAACTCCGCTGACCGAAGATCAGATTTTGATTTTCCAGGTGCCGATCCCGGAGCCGCTGCGCTTTATCGAGCCGCGGGAAACCGAAACCCGCACCATGCATGCCCTGGAAGAGTACGGGATCATGCAGGTCAAACTGTATGAAGACATCGCCCGCTTCGGCCATATCGCCACCACCTACGCCTACCCGGTGAAGGTGAACGGCCGCTATGTGATGGACCCGTCGCCGATCCCGAAATTCGATAACCCGAAGATGGACATGATGCCTGCCCTGCAACTCTTTGGTGCCGGACGTGAAAAACGCATCTATGCCGTACCGCCCTACACCCGCGTCGAAAGTCTGGATTTTGACGATCACCCGTTTACGGTGCAGGAGTGGGACGAGCCGTGCGCCATCTGCGGTTCAAAGCACAGTTATCTGGATGAAGTGGTGCTGGACGACACGGGCAAACGAATGTTTGTCTGCTCCGACACCGATTACTGCCGCCAACAGAGCGAGGCGAACGGCCAATGAAACCGCTGCTTTCGGTTAATAACCTGACTCACCTTTATGCGCCGGGCAAAGGCTTCAGCGACGTGTCGTTTGAGCTGTGGCCGGGCGAAGTGCTGGGCATTGTCGGCGAGTCCGGCTCCGGTAAAACCACCCTGCTGAAGTCTATCTCCGCGCGCCTGACGCCGCAGAACGGCGACATTCTGTATGAAGGCAAATCCCTGTACGCCATGAGCGAGGCCGAGCGCCGCCGCCTGCTGCGCACCGAGTGGGGCGTGGTGCATCAGCATCCGATGGACGGCCTGCGCCGTCAGGTGTCGGCGGGAGGCAATATCGGCGAACGGCTGATGGCCACCGGCGCGCGCCACTACGGCAACATCCGCGCCACCGCGCAGCGCTGGCTGGAGGAGGTGGAAATCCCCGCCTCGCGCATCGACGACCTGCCAACGACCTTCTCCGGCGGCATGCAGCAGCGCTTGCAGATTGCCCGCAATCTGGTCACCCATCCGAAGCTGGTGTTTATGGATGAACCGACCGGCGGGCTGGACGTCTCCGTGCAGGCGCGCCTGCTCGACCTGCTGCGCGGCCTGGTGGTGGAGCTGAACCTGGCGGTGGTGATTGTCACCCACGATCTGGGCGTTGCGCGCCTGCTGGCGGACCGTCTGCTGGTGATGAAGCAGGGCCAGGTGGTGGAAAGTGGGCTGACCGACCGCGTGCTCGACGATCCACATCATCCGTACACCCAGCTGCTGGTGTCGTCGGTGTTGCAGAACTGAGGGCGCTGTTGCCGGGTGGCGCTGCGCTTACCCGGCCTACTAACAGCGCACCTGTAGGCCGGGTAAGGCGAAGCCGCCACCCGGCAAAACGAATCGCGAGGCCAAAATGATCCACGTTGAAAATGTCAGTAAGACCTTTGTGCTCCACCAGCAAAACGGCGTCCGCCTGCCGGTACTGCAAAATGCCTCGTTAGAGGTCAGCGGCGGCGAATGCGTGGTGCTGCATGGCCATTCCGGCAGCGGGAAATCCACTCTGCTGCGTTCCCTGTACGCCAACTATTTGCCGGACGAAGGCCATATCCATATTTACCATAACAATGAATGGATCGATCTGGTCCAGGCCCCTGCGCGCAAAGTACTGGAAGTGCGCCGTACAACGATCGGCTGGGTCAGCCAGTTCCTGCGGGTGATCCCGCGGATCTCCGCCCTGGACGTGGTGATGCAGCCCCTGCTGGATCTTGGCGTCCCGCGCGAAACCTGCGCTGCTAAAGCCGCCAGCCTGCTGACGCGCCTCAACGTGCCGGAGCGTCTGTGGCACCTCGCCCCGTCGACCTTTTCCGGTGGCGAGCAGCAGCGCGTGAACATCGCACGCGGCTTTATCGTCGATTACCCGATTTTACTCCTCGATGAACCCACCGCCTCGCTCGACGCTAAAAACAGCGCAGCGGTGATGGATCTGATCGAACAGGCCAAAGCGCGCGGGGCGGCGATCGTCGGGATCTTCCACGACGACGCCGTCCGCAATCGCGTGGCGGACAGGCTGCATCCAATGGGGACAAACGTATGATTATCAATAACGTCAGGCTGGTGCTGGAAAATGAGGTCGTGAACGGCTCGGTTGAGGTCCGGGACGGCGTCATCCGCGCGTTTGCCGAAACCCAGAGCCGCTCCCCGGAGGCGATGGACGGCGAAGGCGGCTGGCTGCTGCCGGGGCTGATTGAGCTGCACACCGATAATCTGGACAAATTCTTCACTCCCCGCCCGAAGGTGGACTGGCCCGCCCATTCGGCGATGAGCAGCCACGACGCGCTGATGGTCGCCAGCGGTATCACCACGGTGCTGGACGCGGTGGCGATCGGCGACGTGCGCGACGGCGGCGATCGTCTGGAGAATCTGGAAAAGATGATCAACGCCGTGGAAGAGACGCAAAAGCGCGGCCTCAACCGCGCCGAGCACCGCCTGCACCTGCGCTGCGAGCTGCCGCACCACACCACGCTACCGCTGTTTGAAAAGCTGGTCGGGCGCGAGCCGGTGTCGCTGGTTTCGCTGATGGATCACTCCCCGGGGCAGCGCCAGTTCGCCAACATTGAAAAATATCGCGAATACTATCAGGGCAAATATTCTCTCAGCGATGCGGAGATGGCGCGCTATGAAGAAGAGCAACTGGCGCTGGCAGCCCGGTGGTCGCAGCCGAACCGCCTCTCCATTGCCGCGATGTGCCGCGACCGGAATATCGCGCTGGCCAGCCATGACGACGCCACGCACGATCACGTATGCGAATCTCACCAGCTTGGCAGCGTGATCGCCGAATTCCCCACCACGTTCGAGGCGGCTGAAGCCTCCCGCAAGCACGGTATGAACGTGCTGATGGGTGCGCCGAACATCGTGCGCGGCGGCTCGCACTCCGGCAACGTGGCGGCAAGCTCGCTGGCCTCGCTCGGCCTGCTGGATATCCTCTCATCTGACTATTACCCCGCCAGCCTGCTGGACGCGGCCTTCCGCGTCGCGGACGATGAAGATAACCGCTTTACGCTGCCGCAGGCGATCCGTCTGGTGACGAAAAACCCGGCCAGCGCGCTCAACCTTCACGATCGCGGTGAGATTGCCGAAGGAAAACGGGCAGACCTGGTGCTGGCGCACCGTAAGGGCGAGCACATTCATATCGACCACGTCTGGCGTCAGGGAAAAAGGGTGTTCTGATGGGAAGACTCATCTGGTTAATGGGCCCGTCCGGCTCCGGGAAGGACAGCCTGCTGTCGGCGTTACGGCAGCGGGAACATTCACAGCTGCTGGTGGCGCACCGCTACATTACCCGCGCGGCGAACGCCGGGAGTGAAAACCATATCGCCCTGAGCGAGCAGGAGTTTTTTACCCGCGCCGGGCAAAACTTGCTGGCGCTGAGCTGGCACGCGAACGGCTTTTATTACGGCGTCGGCATCGAGATCGACCTCTGGCTGCACGCGGGCTTCGACGTGCTGGTCAACGGTTCACGCGCGCATCTGCCGCAGGCCATAGCCCGGTACGAAGCGGCGCTGCTGCCGGTCTGTTTGCAGGTTTCTCCGGATATTCTGCGCAGCCGCCTGCAAAGCCGGGGGCGCGAAAATGCGCGTGAGATCGACCAGCGGCTGGAACGTGCGGCGCGCTACACCCCATCGGGCTGTCACGTCCTCAATAACGACGGAAGTTTGCTACAGTCAGTCGAGACCTTTTTATCGCTTATTCGCCAGAAGGAGAGACAGCATGCCTGACTGCCAGCTTCGCCCCGCCACCGCCGACGATGCACAAATTGTTTACGCCCTGATCTGTGAACTGAAGCAGGCAGAGTTCGATCACCAGGCGTTTCACGCTGGTTTTCTGGCCAACCTTCAGGATCACAATATGCGCTACCAGCTTGCCGAGCTGGACGGGCAGGTCATCGGCATGATCGGCCTGCACATGCAGTTTCACCTGCACCATGCCCGCTGGATCGGCGAGATCCAGGAACTGGTGGTGATGCCGCAGGCGCGCGGGCTAAAGGTGGGCAGCCAGCTGCTGGCCTGGGCAGAGGACATCGCGAGGCAGGCAGGTGCCGAGCTGACTGAGCTTTCCACCAGCGTAAAGCGCGCGGATGCGCACCGTTTTTATGTTCGTGAAGGGTATACGCAAAGCCATTTCCGCTTCACCAAACCGCTGTAGAGGTGCGTTATGAGTCTGACCATCACGTTAACGGGAACCGGAAGCGCGCAGCTGGTGCCGGTGTTTGGCTGCGACTGTGCCGCGTGCCGAAGGGCGCGCTTGCAGGAAAATTATCGCCGTCGCCCCTGTAGCGCGGCGGTTAAATTCAACGATGCGGTCACCTTGCTGGACGCGGGTATTCCGCACCTGATGGACAACTGGCCTGCGGGCAGCTTCCAGCAGTTTTTGCTTACCCATTATCATATGGATCACGTTCAGGGGCTTTTCCCTCTGCGCTGGGGCGTAGGCGCCACCATTCCCGTCTACGGTCCGCCAGACGAGGCAGGCTGTGACGATCTGTTCAAACATCCGGGCATCCTGGATTTCAGCCACACGGTCGAGCCGTTCGTGATGTTTGAGCTACAGGGCCTGCGGGTGACGCCGCTGCCGCTCAACCATTCTAAACTCACGTTTGGCTATCTGCTGGAGTCCGCCCACAGCCGCGTGGCGTGGCTGTCTGATACCGCCGGACTGCCGGATAAAACGGTGACGTTTCTGCTTAACAACCAGCCGCAGGCGATAATCATCGACTGTAGCCATGAACCGCGTCCGGAGACGCCGCGCAACCACTGTGATTTAAATACGGTGACGGCCCTGAACGAGGTAATTGGCTGTCCGCAGGTGATCCTGACGCATATCAGCCATCAGTTTGACGCGTGGATGATGGATAACCCGCTGCCGGACGGCATTGAAGCGGGATATGACGGGATGGTTTTGGTTCTCGACTGAGTTCTGCCGGGTGGCGGCTGTGCCTTACCCGGCCTACGCTCCAGGTTTTGTAGGCCTGCGTAAGCGAAGCGCCACCAGGCTTTAGCCTCGATCGTAATCATCCTCTAACCGACGCTCATCTTCTTCTAACCGACGCCTGTCGTCATCCAGCTGGCGCTGACGCTCGTCTAAACGCTGGCGTCGATCCTCTAACTGCCGGCGACGATCGTCGTACTGCCGGCTGTCGGTTTGACGGCTGCGATCGTAACGATCGTCGTCATCGTCATTACGGCTGCTGCCGGGGTTATAGGCGTCGTTGATCGCCTGCTGAATATTGCCAATGGCATCATCAATCACATCGGCGTGCGCCAGCTGGCTGGTTAAAGTCAGCAAGCCAAATAACAGGGCGGTAGAGTAACGTTTCATAAGGCCAGACTCGCAGGTGAACTGGCCTTAAGGTAATGACTGGCTATTGGCGGGAGTAGCGGAGGAATCTCAAATTGCCCTCACCTGCGCCGCGCCGCTCAGGCTTGCCGACATCTTTTTGACGTGACGGAAATTCAATCCACGTCACATCCCTGCCCTTTCGACACGTCAATTTTGACGATTGGCTGTTTTTCGTCAGGGTTTTGCTCCGCAAACGGTCGTAACGTCAGGAAATACCCCTATTAAAAAAATGGCATAGATGCTGCATAAAGGGCAGGTAAGAACTGTTTAACGGGAGCAAAGTGATGAAAAAGGTCGTCACGGTTTGCCCTTATTGTGCCTCAGGTTGCAAGATCCACCTGGTGGTCGATAACGGCAAAATCGTCCGGGCGGAAGCGGCGCAGGGTAAAACCAATCAGGGCACGCTGTGCCTGAAAGGGTATTACGGCTGGGATTTTATTAACGATACCCAAATCCTCACGCCGCGCCTGAAAACCCCCATGATCCGCCGCGAGCGCGGTGGCAAGCTGGAAGCCGTCTCCTGGAATGAAGCGCTGGATTATGTCGCCACGCGCCTCAGCGCCATCAAGGCCAAGTATGGCCCGGATGCGATTCAGACCACCGGCTCCTCGCGCGGGACGGGGAACGAAACCAACTACGTGATGCAAAAATTCGCGCGCGCCGTTATTGGTACCAATAACGTCGACTGCTGCGCTCGCGTCTGACACGGCCCATCGGTTGCAGGTCTGCACCAGTCGGTCGGTAATGGCGCAATGAGCAATGCCATCAATGAGATAGATAACACCGATCTGGTGTTTATCTTCGGTTATAACCCGGCGGATTCTCACCCTATCGTCGCGAACCACGTGATTCGCGCCAAACAGAACGGGGCGAAAATCATCGTCTGCGATCCGCGCAAAATCGAAACCGCGCGTATTGCCGATATGCACATCGCACTGAAAAACGGCTCGAACATCGCGCTCTTGAACGCGATGGGGCACGTTATTATTGAGGAAAATCTGTACGACCAGGCGTTTGTCGCCACGCGTACGGAAGGGTTTGAAGAGTACCGGAAAATTGTCGAAGGCTACACGCCGGAGTCGGTAGAGTCGATAACCGGCGTGAGCGCGCAGGCGATCCGCCAGGCCGCACGCATGTACGCCGGGGCCAAAACCGCCGCCATTCTGTGGGGCATGGGCGTCACCCAGTTCTATCAGGGCGTGGAAACCGTGCGTTCCCTGACCAGCCTCGCGATGCTGACCGGAAATCTGGGTAAAGCGCATGTCGGCGTGAACCCGGTGCGCGGTCAGAATAACGTGCAGGGTGCGTGCGACATGGGCGCGCTGCCGGACACGTATCCAGGCTATCAGTACGTGAAGTACCCGGAAAATCGCGAGAAGTTTGCGAAGGCCTGGGGCGTGGAGAGCCTGCCGGAACACACCGGATACCGCATCAGCGAGCTGCCGCACCGCGCGGCGCACGGCGAAGTGCGGGCGGCCTACATCATGGGTGAAGATCCGCTCCAGACCGACGCCGAGCTGTCAGCGGTGCGCAAAGGCTTTGAGGATCTGGAGCTGGTGATTGTCCAGGATATCTTTATGACCAAAACCGCGGCGGCAGCGGATGTGATTCTCCCGTCGACCTCCTGGGGCGAGCATGAAGGCGTCTACACGGCGGCGGACCGCGGCTTCCAGCGCTTCTTTAAGGCGGTCGAGCCGAAGTGGGATTTGAAAACCGACTGGCAGATCATCAGCGAAATCGCCACTCGCATGGGCTACCCGATGCACTACAACAACACCCAGGAGATCTGGGACGAGCTGCGTCATCTGTGCCCGGACTTCTACGGTGCCACCTATGAAAAAATGGGCGAGCTGGGTTATATCCAGTGGCCGTGCCGGGACGAGTCGGAGGCCGACCAGGGGACGTCTTATCTCTTTAAGGAGAAATTCGATACCCCGAACGGGCTGGCGCAGTTCTTCACCTGCGACTGGGTCGCGCCGATCGATAAACTCACTGACGAGTTTCCGATGGTGCTCTCCACCGTGCGCGAAGTGGGCCACTACTCCTGCCGTTCAATGACCGGCAACTGTGCCGCGCTGGCGGCGCTGGCGGACGAGCCGGGCTACGCGCAGATCAACACCGCCGACGCCGAACGGCTCGGTATTGAAGATGAAGCGCTGGTATGGGTGAACTCGCGTAAGGGCCGCATCATTACCCGCGCACAGGTCAGCGACCGTCCGAACAAAGGGGCTGTTTACATGACCTACCAGTGGTGGATTGGCGCCTGTAACGAACTGGTGACGGAGAACCTCAGTCCGATAACCAAAACGCCGGAGTATAAATACTGCGCCGTCAACGTGGAGCCGATTGCGGATCAGCACGCGGCGGAACAGTATGTGATCGACGAATATAACAAGCTGAAGGCCCGACTGCGTGAAAGCGCAATGGGTTAATGCTGTTAAATAATCGCTGACTAAATGGGGTGAGATATTCACCCCATTATTATTTCTTGCGCCAATATTAATTACATCTATATATATTTCTGAAGGCGTCTCGCAGAAAAATGTAATTTGCGCGGAAATAAATTACATCTTTGCATTTTAATTCAGAGGGATAAGATATGCGGCGGGTGCTTAAGACTTTCTGTCTTGAGCATTGTTGAGGGACCGAAAGTGGAAAGCCCCGGGAAATGTGCATTTACCCGAGGCTACCCCTCAACTACCAACAGGTTGAGAGTAGCCTCTTATTCTTTTGTAAGCAAGGAGTAAAAGGCATGACGCCATTAAAAACTGCGTTAGGCATCGTCTTTATTATTTGCCTGACGATAGTGATCTTTACCTTTATTACTCGCGATAAGTTATGTGAGTTTTCAATAAAGAGTGAACATCAGGAGGTGGCGGCAAAATTAGCCTGCACCGCGGGCTAACCTCTTCGGGCGGAACGCGTGTCCGCCCGGCTTGTGGGATGCTGAGGTCTTACGCACCCGTTTTTTTCTTCTGTCGCCGCGATTATACTGCGCGGCGTGTACCCAGATGATAAGAATCCATGAAAACCCTTTTTCTGATGTTGTTCTTTTTAACCGCATTTGCCCATGCCGATGAGATTGGCGGCCAGTATAAAAAGCAGGCTGAAGCGGGCAATGCGCGCGCGCAGTATTATCTCGCCGATACGTACTTCAGCTCCGGTGACAAAATGCAGGCAGCGCTATGGGCCGAGAAAGCCGCGAAAGGCGGTGATGTCGACGCCATGGGGTTACTCTCGCAGATCCTCTTTACGCAGGGGGATTATGCTCAGTCCAAAACGCTGGCGCAGCAGGCCACCATCGCAGGCAGCAAGCGCGGCACAATTATGCTGGCGCGCATTCTGGTGAACACGCAGGCGGGTAAAACCGACTATCCCCAGGCCATCAAGCTCCTGCAATCGGCGACTAAAGATATCGATAGCGACGCGGCGGTGGACGCGCAGCTGCTGCTGGGGCTGATTTATGCCAACGGTGTTGACGTCCCTCAGGATGACGCGCAGGCCGCGTCGTGGTTTAAACGCAGCTCGTCACTGTCACGTACCGGCTATGCGGAATATTGGGCAGGAATGCTGTTCCAGCAGGGGGAGAAAGGGTTTATCACGCCGAATAAGCAGAAAGCGCTCTACTGGCTAAACCTGAGCTGTACCGAAGGGTTTGATACGGGGTGTGAGGAGTTTGATGCGTTGAGCGGAGAATAATGTGCCGGGTGGCGGCTTCGCCTTACCCGGCCTACAAAACCCGTAGGCCCGGTAAGCGCAACGCCACCGGGCTTAGGATGTTACTGGTCAGCCGTCTTATCAAAACGACCCAGCACCTCGCGTTCATACGCCAGCGCTTTTTTACGGTCGAATTTGTGTTCCCACTTGGAGATAACCAGCACCGCCAGCGCGTTACCCACCACGTTCAGCGCGGTACGCGCCATGTCGAGGATACGGTCCACACCGGCGATGAACGCCAGGCCTTCCAGCGGAATACCCACGCTGCCCAGCGTCGCCAGCAGCACCACGAAGGAGACGCCCGGCACGCCTGCGATGCCCTTTGAGGTCACCATCAGCGTCAGAACCAGTACGATCTCCTGCCACAGCGACAGGTCAATGCCGTACAGCTGCGCGATAAAGATCGCCGCAATACTCTGGTACAGCGTCGAGCCATCCAGGTTAAAGGAGTAGCCGGTCGGCACCACGAAGCTCGTTATCGACGCTGGCGCACCGTACGCCTCCATCTTCTCGATAATGCGCGGCAGCACGCTCTCGGAGCTTGCGGTGGAGTACGCCAGAATCAGCTCATCCTTCAGGATGCGGATCAGGATCCAGATACTCAGCCCGCACAGGCGCGCCACAATCCCCAGCACCACCAGCGCGAAGAACAGAATGGCGAAGTGCACCAGGATCACCAGCTTCGCCAGCGGCCACAGGGAGGCAAAACCGAAGTTCGCCACGGTCACGGCGATCAGCGCAAAGACCCCAACCGGTGCATAGCGCATGACCATGTGGGTGACTTTGAACATGGTTTCGGAGATAGAGCGGAACACGGTCACCAGCGGCTCACGGTGCGTTGCCGGCAGGGAGGAGAGCCCCAGACCAAAGAGGACCGAGAAGAAGATGATTGGCAGCATCTCGCCTTTCGCCATCGACGCGATAATGTTGGTCGGCACCAGCGACAGGATCGTGCCCATCAGGCCGTGAGCGTGGCTCTGCACGTCAGCGGTCGTGCTTTGATATTTCGAAATATCCACCGTCGCCAGCTGCGACATATCGATCCCGGAACCTGGCTGGAATACGTTCGCCAGGGTGATGCCAAGAATGATGGCAACCGTGGTGATCACTTCGAAATAGATAATGGTTTTTGCACCGATGCGGCCTAACTGCTTCGCATCACCTACCCCGGCAATACCGACCACCAGCGTCGAGATCACAATGGGCACCACAATCATCTTGATCAGATGAATAAAGATATCGCCCGCAGGGGAGAGAAGGTTCGCAATCAGCCACTCGCGGCTGTCGCTATGATAATGGAGGTAACTGCCCAGCAAGATGCCCAGCACAAGGGCCAGCAGGATCTGCCAGGCCAGGCTGACTTTCAAATTTTTCATAGAAACTGACTTCCTCAATGAAATCTCCGCACCAGCAAAACTGCATGAATATGGAGACATACTGAAAGGGTATGAATTGTGTTGCGTTGGTTTATGGGATTTTTTAACGCGCCGTATGAGTATCATTTGCACGGCATGCTGCGCAAGCCTTAAAGAACAAGGCATTTCACTGCAAAAAGGGTCACTGGCGGTAATTTATAGCAATTCGCATAAATAACCGTTTGTTATACAAAATATTTTCACTGCAAAAAAGTGAATAATTCTTTAGATGAATTATTTCCCTTCAAAGTTTCATTCGCTCAATTTTCATACGCTTCAGACAATGCGTGATCTGTCGCCCAAATACTAAACAAAGCTTGTAAAGCCCCTACTATTAACGTTTTTGCGACATATTATTAACATCTTACAAGGAGAAAAAAAGCCATGAGCCAAATACACAAACACGACATTCCCGCAAACATTGCGGACCGTTGCCTGATAAGCCCGGAGCAGTACCAGGAGAAATATCAGCAGTCTATTTCCAGCCCTGACGCGTTCTGGGGCGAGCAGGGCCACATCCTCGACTGGATCAAACCTTATCAGAAGGTAAAGAACACCTCTTTCGCGCCGGGTAACGTCTCCATTAAATGGTATGAAGACGGCACGCTGAACCTGGCGGCGAACTGCCTGGACCGCCATCTTGCCGAACGCGGCAACGAAACAGCCATTATCTGGGAAGGCGACGACGCCTCTCAGAGCAAACACATCTCCTATAAAGAACTGCACCGCGACGTCTGCCGCTTCGCCAACGTGCTGCTGGCCCAGGGCATTAAAAAAGGCGACGTGGTGGCTATCTATATGCCCATGGTGCCGGAAGCCGCGGTGGCTATGCTGGCCTGCGCGCGCATCGGTGCGATCCACTCCGTGATCTTCGGCGGTTTCTCGCCGGAAGCGGTTGCCGGACGCATCGTTGACTCTAATTCGAAGCTGGTGATCACCGCTGACGAGGGCGTGCGCGCCGGTCGCGGTATTCCGCTGAAGAAAAACGTCGATGAAGCGCTGAAAAACCCGAACGTGAAGTCCATCAATAACGTCATTGTCTTCAAACGTACGGGCGGCAACATCGACTGGCACGAGGGGCGCGACCTGTGGTGGAGCGATCTGATTGAAAACGCGAGTGACCAGCATCAGCCGGAAGAGATGAACGCGGAAGATCCGCTGTTTATCCTTTATACCTCCGGCTCCACCGGTAAGCCGAAGGGCGTACTGCACACCACCGGCGGCTATCTGGTGTACGCCGCGACGACCTTTAAATACGTTTTCGACTACCATCCGGGCGACATCTACTGGTGCACCGCCGACGTGGGCTGGGTCACCGGTCACAGCTACCTGCTGTACGGCCCGCTGGCCTGCGGCGCAACGACGCTGATGTTTGAAGGCGTACCAAACTGGCCGACCCCGGCGCGCATGTGTCAGGTGGTTGATAAGCATCAGGTTAACATTCTCTACACCGCGCCAACCGCAATCCGTGCGCTGATGGCGGAAGGGGATAAAGCCATCGAGGGAACTGACCGCTCTTCCCTGCGCATCCTCGGCTCAGTAGGCGAGCCGATCAACCCGGAAGCCTGGGAGTGGTACTGGAAGAAAATCGGCAACGAGAAGTGCCCGGTGATGGACACCTGGTGGCAGACCGAAACCGGCGGCTTCATGATCACGCCAATGCCGGGCGCCACGCAGCTGAAAGCCGGTTCGGCCACCCGCCCATTCTTCGGCGTGCAGCCTGCGCTGGTGGACAACGAAGGCAATCCGCAGGAAGGCGCCACCGAAGGCAACCTGGTGATCGTCGATTCCTGGCCAGGCCAGGCACGCACCCTGTTCGGCGACCATGAGCGCTTCGAGCAGACCTACTTCTCGACCTTCAAAAACATGTACTTCAGCGGCGACGGTGCGCGCCGGGATGAAGACGGTTATTACTGGATCACCGGACGCGTGGACGACGTGCTGAACGTTTCCGGCCACCGTCTGGGTACGGCAGAGATTGAGTCCGCGCTGGTGTCGCATCCGAAGATTGCCGAAGCGGCGGTGGTCGGCATTCCGCACAACATCAAGGGCCAGGCGATTTACGCCTACGTCACGCTGAACCACGGCGAAGAGCCGTCGCCGGAGCTGTATACCGAGGTGCGCAACTGGGTACGTAAAGAGATTGGCCCGCTTGCCACGCCGGACGTACTGCACTGGACAGACTCGCTGCCGAAAACCCGTTCCGGCAAGATTATGCGCCGTATCCTGCGCAAAATCGCGGCAGGCGATACCAGCAACCTCGGCGATACCTCAACGCTTGCCGATCCTGGCGTGGTGGACAAACTGCTCGAAGAGAAGCAGGCCATCGCGATGCCATCATAATCTTTTCTCCCTCTCCCCTCACCCTAACCCTCTCCCCATAGGGGAGAGGGGATAAAACAAACCAACCTTACCTCTGGAGATTTCTGTGATGAATCATGATATTTGTCAGCAGATAGAGAATAGTGCGCACTACAGGGAGCTCGTCGAAAAACGGCAACGGTTTGCCTTCATCCTTTCCATCATCATGCTGATTATCTACGTCGGCTTTATTCTGCTGATCGCCTTTGCGCCGCAGTGGCTTGGGACGCCGCTGCACGCCGGAACCAGCGTTACGCGCGGTATCCCGATTGGCATTGGCGTTATCGTTATTTCGTTTGTGCTGACGGGTGTGTACGTCTGGCGTGCGAACGGTGAATTCGATCGTCTTAATAAAGCAGTACTGCAAGAGGTAAAAGCATCATGAAGCGAGTCCTGACGGCGCTTGCCGCCACACTTCCCTTTGCTGCCCATGCGGCGGATGCCCTTACCGGCGAGGTTCAGCGCCAGCCCACCAACTGGCAGGCTATCGTCATGTTCCTGATTTTCGTGGTGCTGACGCTGTACATTACGTACTGGGCATCGAAACGCGTGCGCTCCCGTAACGATTACTACACCGCGGGCGGCAACATAACCGGCTTCCAGAACGGGCTGGCGATTGCGGGTGACTTTATGTCTGCCGCCTCGTTCCTCGGGATCTCCGCGCTGGTTTACACCTCCGGCTACGACGGCCTGATTTACTCCCTCGGCTTCCTCGTCGGCTGGCCGATCATTCTGTTCCTGATTGCCGAGCGCCTGCGTAACCTTGGTCGCTACACCTTTGCCGACGTGGCCTCCTACCGTCTGAAGCAAGGCCCTATCCGCATGCTCTCCGCCTGCGGTTCGCTGGTGGTCGTGGCGCTGTACCTGATTGCCCAGATGGTGGGCGCAGGCAAGCTGATCGAGCTGCTGTTCGGCCTGAACTACCACGTCGCGGTAGTGCTGGTGGGCGTGCTGATGGTGATGTACGTTCTGTTCGGCGGCATGCTGGCCACCACCTGGGTGCAGATCATTAAAGCCGTGCTGCTGCTGTTCGGCGCAAGCTTTATGGCCTTTATGGTGATGAAACACGTCGGCTTCAGCTTCAATAACCTGTTTACCGAAGCGATGTCGGTACACCCGAAAGGAGAAGCGATCATGAGCCCGGGCGGGCTGGTGAAAGATCCGATATCCGCGCTCTCGCTCGGTCTCGGCCTGATGTTTGGTACTGCGGGGCTGCCGCACATTCTGATGCGTTTCTTCACCGTGTCAGACGCGCGTGAAGCGCGCAAGAGCGTGTTCTACGCCACCGGTTTCATGGGCTACTTCTACATTCTGACCTTCATTATCGGCTTCGGCGCGATCATGCTGGTAGGGGCGAACCCGGCGTTTAAAGACGCGGCGGGCGCGCTGATTGGCGGTAACAACATGGCGGCGGTGCATCTGGCCGACGCGGTGGGCGGTAACCTGTTCCTCGGCTTTATCTCCGCCGTGGCCTTCGCCACCATCCTTGCGGTGGTCGCCGGGCTGACGCTGGCGGGCGCGTCTGCGGTATCGCACGACCTCTACGCCAACGTCTTCCGTAAAGGCGCGAGCGAGCGCGACGAGCTGAAGGTTTCCAAAATCACCGTGCTGGTACTGGGCGTGGTCGCCATTCTGCTGGGCATTCTCTTCGAGAAGCAGAACATCGCCTTCATGGTAGGGCTGGCCTTCTCGATTGCGGCGAGCTGTAACTTCCCGATCATTCTGCTCTCCATGTACTGGTCAAAACTGACCACCCGTGGGGCGATGATTGGCGGCTGGCTGGGGCTGCTGACGGCAGTGGTTCTGATGATCCTCGGCCCGACGATTTGGGTGCAGATCCTTGGTCACGAAAGCGCTATCTTCCCGTATGAATACCCGGCGCTGTTCTCCATTGCCGTGGCGTTTATCGGGATCTGGTTCTTCTCGGCCACCGACAACTCGCCGGAGGGTAACCTGGAGCGTGAGAAATTCCGCGCCCAGTTTATCCGCTCGCAGACCGGCCTGGGCGTTGAGCAGGGCCGCGCGCACTAAGCCTTTCTCCCCGGTCATGCTGGCCGGGGAGCTTAAAACATCACCCACGCCACCAGCGGCGCGATTAACACCATCGTCACGCCCGACAGCATCATCACCAGGCTTGCCACCACGCCCTCCTGCTGACCGAGTTCATACGAACGCGCCGTTCCCGCACCGTGCGACGCCGCGCCAAAGCCCGCCCCTTTCGCCATCCCTTCCCGAATAGACAGCCGCAGAAACAGCATATCGCCCACCGCCATGCCGAATACGCCGGTGACGACCACAAACAGCGCCACCAGGTCCGGCTGTCCGCCGAGCGGTTTGGCGGCCGCCAGCGCAAACGGCGTGGTCACCGAGCGCACGGCCAGGCTGCGCTGAATTTCATCGGAGAGGGTAAACAGCCGCGCCAGCCAGACGGAGCTACAGACCGCCACCACCGTCGCGGTGACGACCCCCGCGCTGAGCGACATCCAGTGGCGTTTGATAATCGCCAGGTTGTCATACACCGGCACCGCAAAGGCGATAGTCGCCGGGCCGAGCAGCCACAGCAGCCAGTGGGATTCACCAATGTAGTTCTGCCAGGAGATATGGCCGAAGACCAGCATCAGCACCAGCAGGATGGGCGTGAAGACCAGCGGCATCAGCGGCAGCGTGCGAAAGCGGCGATACAGGCGCTTGTTGGCAAAGTAGATGGCGACCGTCACGATCAGGCACAGCACGCTTATCTGAAAGTTAGTCATGCTTTTGCCTGCTGATTTCGAACCGGTACACCTTATCCACCACCCAGGCGGTGGCCCCCAGCACCATCAGCGTGCTCAGGGCAATAACCGCGAAGATGCGCCAGCCGTCGACCATCAGCAGCTGCGCATAGTTCACCACCGCCACCACGGCCGGAACGAAAAACAGCAGCATCTCCGCCAGCAGCCAGCGCGCGCCGGCGCGCACCCAGCTGAGGGGCAACGCGCGGCAGAGGATTAGCGCCAGCATCAGCACCATCCCCACCAGGTTGGCGGGTAAAGGCAGGTGCAGCCAGTCGACAAGATATTCCGCAAAAACAAACAGTCCCGCGTAGAGCAGTACCTGAACCGGGACCTGGAGTCGTTGCACAACGGCAGGCGTAACACGGCTTAACGCCACGGCCATGGGTTTTTTCCTCAGAATTGAGACGAGGCGCCAGTATAGTGAGCGTACGTCATCGACTGAAATGAATTAAAATCATCGAAGGTATAGTTTCGAGGAATAATCATGGACATAAGAACGCTGCGCTATTTTGTCGAGGTGGTTCGCCAGCAAAGTTTTACCCGCGCAGCGGAGAAGTTGTTCGTTACCCAGCCGACCATCAGCAAGATGCTGAAAAACCTCGAAGACGAGCTGAACTGTACCCTGCTTATTCGTGACGGACGCAAGCTGCTGCTGACCGATACCGGGCGCGTGGTGTTCGAGCGCGGGCTGGCGATCCTGGCAGAGTTCCGCCAGCTGGAGGCCGAGCTTGGCGACATTAATCACCTGACAAAAGGGCTGCTGCGGCTCGGCATTCCGCCGATGGTCGGCATGATGATGGCCGGGCCGATAAGCCTCTTCCGCCAGCGCTACCCCGGCGTTGAGCTTAAAATTTCTGAGTTTGGCGGCCTGACCGTGCAGCAGGCGGTGATCAACGGCGAGCTGGACGTGGCCATGACGGCCCTTCCCGTGGAGGAAGAGAGCGGGCTGGCAACGCTGCCGCTGTTCAGCCATCCGCTGTGTGTGCTGGTGCCTCGCTCCGGCGACTGGCTGAAGGTTGAGTCGGTGAACCCCGAGCGGCTCGGCGAGCACCCGCTGCTGATTTACAACGAAGATTTCGCCTTAAGCCGCCAGCTGATGGCGCTGTTTAATCACCATAACGTGAAGCCCCGTATTGCGGTGCGCAGCGGCCAGTGGGATTTCCTCGCGGCAATGGTCCAGGCGGGCGTGGGGATTGCCATTCTGCCGCAGCCGATTTGCGAACGGCTGGATAAAAACACGCTGCGCTGGATCCCGCTGGAGAGCGACCTGCACTGGCAGTTAGGGATGATCTGGCGTGAAGGGGTGTATCTGTCGCACAGCGCACAGGCGTGGCTGCAATGTTGTGAGGGGTTTTGGGTGCGGTCTGAATAGTGCCGGGTGGCGGCTTCGCCTTACCCGGTCTACGGTTCAAATGTAGGCCCGGTAAGCGCAGCGCCACCGGGCAACAACGCGCTACTGATTCTCTATCAACAGCGCTTCCAGCAGATCCAGATCGTGCAGCAGCTTTTGCAGCGTCTCGTTGCTGATCTGACGCGTCGCGCGCAGGTGATACAGCTCGGCACGCTCGGAGCGCAGCGCCGCCAGGCGGAAACGACGCTCGAGGTTCTCTTCCTGCAACGAACTTTCCACGTCGTTACGCCCGTCAGCACGACGGCGCAAATTACCAATCACGCGTGAACTGACTTCCTTCAGCAGCTGGTTATCAATGTTCTCTTCGGCATCGGCTGCAAGACGCTCCTCCATCTTCTCAATGGCGACAATCGCGACTTCCGCCGTCGCCGCGCGGGCAATCCGCTCTTCTTTATGCTGCTGCGAAGAGTCACCCGCATCAATGTGTTGCAGCAGAATCGGCAGCATAATCACGCCGACAAACAGCGAGAAGAGGATCACGCCCGCCGCCAGGAACACCAGCTCATAGCGCGCCGGGAAGACATCGCCCGTAGGCAGGAGCAGCGGAATAGAGAGCACACCGGCAAGGGTAATCGCCCCGCGCACGCCGGCGAAAGAGGCAATCAGCAGCTCGCGCGTGGTCCAGGAGCCGAACTCCATCGGCTTTTTCGTCAGGAAGCGAACGCTGAACTTTTTCATCGTCCACAGCCAGCCGAAACGCACCAGCATCAGCGCAAGGTAGATGAGCACGATATCGGTAAACAGCATCCAGACTTCAACGTTCGGATCGGCTTCTGCCGCGATCAGCGAAGATTCCATAATGCCCGGCAACTGTAGACCCAACAGCAGGAAGACCATGCCGTTGAACACGAATTCCAGCATCGCCCAGGTACTGTTTGCACGCAGGCGCATCGCCAGCGGCGCGCGGCGCATCACGCCGGAGCGGGTGATGGTCATCCCCGCGGCTACCGCTGCCAGAATGCCCGACACGCCGATATGTTCGGCAATCAGATAAGAGGCAAACGGCAGCAGGAACAGCAGAACGATTTGCGTCGCCGGTTCATCGCCGCCCCAGCGGCTGAGGAAGCGCAGCGAACGACCGTACAGCCAGCTCACCACAAAGCCTGCGAGGATCCCGCCAATCGCCACCTTGAAGAATTCCAGGGTCGCGCCACCAATGGTAAAGACCATGGTGCCCATGGCTACCGCCACGGCAAACTTCAGGGCCACCAGGCCGGAAGCGTCGTTCATCAACGCTTCACCCTGCAAAATGCCCATGATTTTCTTTGGAATGCGCCCTTCGCCTACGATGCCGGACAGCGCCACGGCGTCGGTCGGCGACAGCACGGCGGCCAGCGCAAAGGCGGGAATTAACGGGATACCCGGTACAGCCCAGTAGATCAGGAAACCTATCCCGACCACGGTAACGACCACCAGCGCCAGCGCCAGGCCGAAGATCTCTCGACCGTGCTCAAGAAATTCGCGCGTCGGCGTTTTCCACCCATCGGCAAACAGCAGCGGCGGGATAAACAGCACGAGGAACAGTTCCGGATCGAACTCCACGTGCAGGCCGAACGTCGGCCACGCCAGCAGCGCGCCGATGGCTATTTGCATTAAAGGCAGGGGGACCTGGAAGGGCAGTACGCGTGTAACCACCCCGGATAATGAGACCACAAGGGTCATGATGAGTATTGTGAAGAAAATTTCCATGCGTTCCCTGTTTGCTGTGTTTCTTTTTAAGCCAAACCTGAGGCGTCGTGCCTCTTATTCTATCCTCTCCAGAGTAACGCAAAAGGCAACGGGATGAGTCCTGAAAATAAAAACGGGCGGCCTGAGCCACCCGTTTTCGCATCAATGGATAATTTAGATTGCCCAGCCGCCCGCGTAGAACGCGACCAGCGCAACGGCGATCACCACGGTGCCGATGTTCAGCTTGCGCCACTCACCGGAGACCAGGCGGCCAATCACCAGCGAGGCGAAGCCGATCATAATGCCGGTCACGATGTTACAGGTCAGCACGATGAATACTGCGGTGATCAGGCCGGACATGGCGTCGACAAAATCCGCGAAGTCGATTTTCGCCACGTTGCTCAGCATCAGCAGGCCGACGTACATCAGCGCTGGCGCGGTTGCATACGCAGGCACCAGGTAGGAGAGCGGAGAGAGGAACAGGATCAGCAGGAACAGCACGCCAACGGTGATGGCCGTCAGGCCGGTTTTACCGCCTGCCGCCGTACCCGCTGCGGATTCGATGTACACCGCCGCAGGCGCCGCGCCCACCAGACCAGAGAAGACGCTGCTCAGGGAGTCGGTGGTCAGCGCTTTGCCGCCGTCGATAATCTGGCCGTCTTTATCCAGCAGGTTAGCCTGCCCCGCCACCGCGCGGATGGTGCCGGTGGCGTCAAACACCGCCGTCATCACCAGCGCCAGCACGCTTGGCAGGATCACCGGGTTCAGCGCGCCCACGATATCCAGGCTGCCGATCAGGGAGTTGCCGTTGTCGTCGCTCAGCGACGGCATGGCGAAAATACCGGAAAAGTGAACGGTCGGGTCGAAGATCAGACCGACGATGGACACGCCGATAATGGTCAGCAGAATGCCGCCCGGCACCTTCAGTTTTTCCAGGCCGATAATCACCGCCAGCCCCACCAGCGACATGATCACCGGGAAGCTCGCAAAGTTACCCAGCGCAACCGGCAGGCCGTCCAGCGGATTCTTGATGACCAGACCCACGCCGTTGGCGGCAATCAGCAGCAGGAACAGGCCAATACCGATACCGGTGCCATGCGCCACGCCCTGCGGCAGGTTGCGCAAAATCCAGCTGCGGATGCCGGTGGCAGAAATCACGGTGAACAGCACGCCCATCAGGAACACCGCGCCGAGCGCTACGGGGACGCTGATCTGCTGGCCCAGCACCAGGCTGAAAGCGGTAAACGCGGTCAGGGAGATGGCGCAGCCGATCGCCAGCGGCAGGTTCGCCCACAGCCCCATCACGATGGAGCCAACGCCCGCGACCAGACAGGTGGCAACGAAGACCGCCGCGGGCGGGAAGCCAGCTTTGCCGAGCATGCCCGGCACCACGATGACGGAGTACACCATCGCCAGAAACGTGGTCAGACCGGCAACAACTTCCTGGCGCACGGTACTGCCGCGAGCAGAAATTTTAAACATGGCGTCAAGTGAACCGCCGGTACGCGCAGATGGCGTAGACATAGAAAACATCCCCTGAAAATTTTTATTGAAAGTCCGTAAGCGTGGTGGAGACTCCACTGCCAGCGAAACGTCAAATCCTTGTGCTGCGTTTGTGACGAAAGGGGCGTCACAAAAAAAGCAAACGTTTAGCTCCGCGCTTACAAAACGGGTGGTCAAATGTAGGCAAACGATTATCTAGCCTAATACCCGCCCTTTTCAACTGAACTTTCTCGTTTTTCGCTAAAATGACCTCATGGCGATGAAGAATTAAGCAGAGGATGCGCAAACGTTATCGTCCATGCGCAATTTCGTTACATTTCACGCCTCGCCGGGGATGGTAAGCGGGCCGCCTTTCTCCAGCGTGGTCTGCCAGCCCGGGCGCGCCTCCACGTTCTGTTTCCATGCCGCTATGTGGCTGAGATTGTCGATACCGCCCCGCGCCAGCAGGGCGAAGATCGGAAAACTCATCTGGATATCCGCCATGGACAGCGCGTCGCCGGCAAACCAGGGGTTTTCGGCAAGATGCGCGTCAATAAAGCGCGCGTGCGTTTCCAGCTGGCGGTTGAGATATGCTTTCTGCACTCCCTGCCCCAGCGCTTTGCCCAGCGTGCGCAGGCCAAACGGTACCGGAGGCTTGCCGAGGCTGTTAAACACCAGCTTCATTAACAGCAGCGGCATCAGTGATCCTTCGGCGTAATGCAGCCAGAAACGGTACTGCACCTTGCTGGCGGGATCTAACGGTTTGAATCGTGACTCCGGATCGTACGTTTCCTGAAGATATTCCAGAATCGCCCCTGATTCGGCCAGAACCAGTCCGTTATCTTCGAGTACCGGGGATTTTCCCAGCGGATGCACTTTTTTGAGCGAGTCTGGCGCGAGCATGGTTTTTTCGCGCTGGTAGCGCACGATGTCGTACGTCAGACCCAGCTCCTCCAGCGCCCAGAGGACGCGATGGGAACGAGACTGGTTAAGGTGATGGACCGTTAGCATGATGTTCTCCGGTGATTGCTACTTTTTAACTATAGAAAACTGAACAACTTCACGAAAAAAATTCGGCTAAAATCCGATCGTCTTCGGTGGCAAAAACGGCAGCCAGGCATAAAATTAAAGTGTCAGTACAAAGCGGAACCTCCTCCACAAGCTCGACACGAGGGGTACTGATGTCGGGGGAAACCCTCCCGTGAACCAGCGGGATAGAGAGAAAGACAAAGACCGGAAAAAACTAAAGCGCCCTTAGTGGCGCTTTAGTTCTTTATGCTTGTTGCCGGGTAGCGGTTTGCTTACCCGGCCGACATTCCCGGTCTTGTAGGCCGGGTAAGCAAACCGCCACCCGGCGAAGGGGCCGCAGAATCTCAATCCTCCTCCAGCAGACGCGCCCCCGTTCCCTGCTCGCCCAGCCTGTCGCCCGGGTTACGCAGCGGGCAGTCGCTACGTGATAAACATCCGCAGCCAATGCAGCCGTCCAGTTCATCGCGCAGGGCCACCAGCGTGTGAATACGACGATCAAGCTCTTCACGCCACTGGGACGAGAGCTGCTTCCACTCTTTCGCGCTCAGCGAGTGTCCTTCAGGCAATACGCCGAACGCGTCGCCGATGGTGGCCAGGGGGATACCGATACGTTGCGCAATTTTGATAATCGCCACGTAGCGGAGCACGTCGCGGGTGTAGCGCCGCTGGTTTCCGGCGTTACGGATACTTTTTATTAACCCTTTGCTTTCATAGAAGTGGAGCGCCGACACCGCCACGCCGCTTCGCTTCGCCACTTCACCGGGGGTTAACAGCGCTTTGATGCGCGGTAATCTCTTTTCCATAAAACCTCTTTACCTCAAGTTAACTTGAGGAATTATACTCCCCCGCAGAGAAAACGACGAATCAACCGAGAAAGTTGTATCTACAGAGGGGCAACCTTATGTCGCATCAGCAAATTATTCAGACGCTTATTGAATGGATTGATGAACATATCGACCAGCCGTTGAACATTGATGTGGTCGCTAAGAAGTCGGGCTATTCGAAATGGTATTTACAGAGAATGTTCCGCACCGTGATGCATCAAACGCTGGGCGACTACATTCGCCAGCGCAGGCTGCTGCTGGCGGCGCAGGCGTTACGCTCAACGCAGCGGCCCATTTTTGATATCGCGATGGATCTGGGCTATGTGTCGCAGCAGACCTTTTCCCGCGTCTTCCGCCGCGAGTTTGACCGGACGCCGAGCGACTACCGCCACCAGCTTAATTAATGCGCGTTAACGCGAGGATTGCTGCTGCCAGGCCATAAATGCCTGGGGCGGCATCGCTTTCGCGAAGTGCCATCCCTGACAATACTGCACGCCTCGCTTCAACAGCCAGCTGACCTGCTCGGCGGTCTCCACCCCTTCCGCAATGGTTTTCAACCGCAGGCTTTGCGCCATCTCAATGATGTGCTCAGCAATAAGGTGGCTGGTGCTGTTAGTGGCTAAGGTATCGATAAAAGATTTATCGATTTTCAGAATATCGACGTTCAGGGAATAGAGATTATGCAGGTTTGAGTAGCCGGTTCCGAAGTCATCGATTGCCACCTCATAGCCCGCCTGGCGAAACGCCTGGATAACCGGCGTGGTTTTTGGCACGTCGATAAACCCCCGCTCCGTCACCTCTATTTTGATCTGCTGCGCGCGAACCGAGTAAAAGCGGGCTTTATCTGAGATCAGGGCGATAAGACGCGAAGAGTGGAAATCCGAAGCCGACAGGTTAATCGAGACATACAGCTCGGGATGAGCGGCAAGAAAATACCCAAGATCGCTGAACACCTCCTCCACAACGTAATCGGTAATGCGCGCGATCATGCCCTCTTTTTCTGCCAGCGGAATAAATTCGGCCGGGCTCATGACCTGCCCGTTAAATCCAGGCCAGCGCAATAGCGCCTCCGCCCCCACGCACTGATTATTTTTAATATCAATAATGGGCTGATAATGTACGCACAGCTGGCGATTATTCAGCGCCCGATGAAGAAGACGGCCAGGCGAATTGAATTCGCGGTGTGTACGCGACCACACCAGCAGAATAATTATGCTGCAAATCATCCCCAACGGTAGCGTCAGGGTAGCCTGGTGATAAAGCGTTTCATAAAAACGGGCACTGGACGTTGAAATGATGGCCGCAATGGGCCGCTGCCCGGATTTCACGATCGTATAAAAACGGTCATCCTGCTGAAAAGTCGTTTCCTCATGCCGAATCATCGAATGCAATAAAGGGATATTGGCTTTCTGGCTAACGGAAAAGAATGCATTGCTGACGGTGTCATATACTCCCCACGACAGGGAACGATCGTCTGACATCACCTCACTGTACGATAGCGGGTTAACCACGACGACATAATTTCCGCGCTGCACATATATCATTTTATAGCCATTAAAAAATGGCGTATCGCGAAAATAATAGATGGAAACGTCAGGTTTCCGTGTGTAATTGGCCGCGGGGATGGTGTAAGGGTGGTCCGGTGTATAAATGGTTGAACAGAGAAAATTCTGGCCTTCAGCATATATTAAATCAGCAACAAAAAGACGACCGCGGGAAACGTTCAACATATATTGACGATGCGCTGGCGTACAAACTTTGCCCTGATATTTTTCCGCGTCTTCCCGGGCCAGATCAACCTGTTGAATAACCCGTTCAGTTTTGTTTAAAGCCAGTTCAGCGAACGTGCGCAGCTGGGAGCTGATTTCCGACTCGGCTCTTAGCTGGGCAAACCATAGCGCAAGCATCACCGGCAGCATAACTACCATGATAATCCCTGCCACTTTGAGCATCTTGCGCTGCGCGCTACGATTCATTTCCCGCTCTGTATCCCTGCATGATGTACGCCTGTAGCAATGAAGGCCGGCTGCTTTGATAAACAGGCGATTACGTTGCATGAATCACAGGAAGTTAGCAACTGACTTTTGCTATTAAAAATCCTAAAATTCGTGATGCCGATAATATTCTCCCGTAAGCCAAACTAAAAGTATTGGTTTCGTTTTTGATAAGAAGAATAATTCTTCGCGATGGGCGTTAAAGTTCCCTAACTGAAATAGCCTACTATTTTTTCTTCTGCTGATTTATAAATAATCAGATGCCAGAATCGATTTTCCTCTTCCCGTACGCCTGGCGTCATATAATGGTTTATCGGCACGCATCAGTATGGCTGAAGTATCCCGTTGCCCCTGACACACTTCAGCCATGCGCGGCTCGTCAGCGGACTCAACGCTGACTCAGGAGGGGCTTGCCCCCAGTGCACGTTGCGTTGCGACGTCAGCTTCACCAGGGCGTGCATGCTGTCGTTAGTCATCTCGCGCCTTTATCTTTCACAGGTCATTAATCGATAGACTGACTGCTGTAAACCCTTTACAGCCGATCGTGTATTGCAAAGGTTTTGCTATCTGAATGAATTAAATATAAAAATTCACCGCAGACGCTGAAGTGAGCGTCGAAGATATATTTTCCTGAGTTATAAAACCGCTTTTACCTCACGCAGACACTGGCGAATAAAACAGCAAATGTGATATAGTTCACACATCTTATGTAACGAGAAACATTGTTTCATTTCAGTTCGTCTGTTTTGTCGAGGATGGGTTATATGGCAACCATTACCACCAGCATGGTGCTCCTGCGCTGGCCGTTGTTGAGCGCGGTTTTGATGTTCCTGGCCAGCACGTTAAACATTCAGTTCCGAAAGTCCGACTACGCAGGTCTTGCTGTGATTAGCACCCTGTTGGGATTGGGCGCCGCATGCTGGTTCGCGACAGGTCTGCTCGGCATTACGCTGGTGGATATGGCCGCCGTCTGGGAAAACATCAAAGTGGTGATGGTTGAGGCGATGAGCCACACGCCACCAGACTGGCCGATGGTGATTACCTGATCCCTTCAGCATAAAAAAACCCAGACGATGTCTGGGTTTTTTGTTTTAGCGTCCGTCGATCAGAACGGGATATCGTCGTCGAAGTCCATTGGCGGTTCGTTAGACGGAGCAGGAGCAGACTGCTGCTGCGGACGAGACTGCGCGCCGCCGCTGAACTGGTTGCCACCCTGAGGCTGCTGAGGCTGGCCCCAACCGCCCTGCTGCTGGTTCTGACCGCCACCTGCCGGTGCGCCACCGCCCTGACGGCCACCCAGCATCTGCATGGTGCCGCCCACGTTCACCACCACTTCCGTGGTGTATTTTTCCTGACCGGATTGGTCAGTCCATTTGCGGGTACGCAGCTGGCCTTCAATGTAAACCTGAGAGCCTTTACGCAGATACTCACCGGCCACTTCAGCCAGTTTGCCAAACAGCACAACGCGGTGCCATTCGGTCTGCTCTTTCATTTCACCGGTCGCTTTATCACGCCAGGATTCGGAAGTAGCCAGCGTAATGTTGGCAACTGCGCCACCACTCGGCATGTAGCGTACTTCCGGGTCCTGGCCCAGATTACCGACGAGAATCACCTTGTTTACGCCTCTGCTGGCCATGTTCGTGTCTCCTGAATACGTTTCTTAATAGTGTAAACGCGCGAGTGTACCATTTCCATGCGACACTTTGATAGTTGCGTAGCATGTTCCAGAGTTCTCTCGCGGACTCGACATTGTTACACAGTGAATCAGAAAATGCATTCCAATACTGTATATTCAAACAGGTCATTTTGTGTCATAATTAGCCGTTTCTGACAGCCGTTTGTCCTTCAAACAAATCAGGCAATCCGTGTTCCAACCGGGAAAGGTGAATGGATAAGATCGAAGTTCGGGGCGCCCGCACCCACAATCTCAAGAATATCAACCTCATAATCCCTCGCGACAAACTTATCGTCGTGACCGGGCTTTCGGGGTCTGGCAAATCCTCACTGGCTTTCGACACCTTGTATGCCGAAGGACAGCGTCGTTACGTTGAATCGCTCTCGGCGTACGCGCGTCAGTTCCTGTCGCTGATGGAAAAACCGGATGTCGACCACATTGAAGGGTTATCCCCTGCTATCTCCATTGAGCAGAAATCCACGTCGCATAACCCGCGTTCCACGGTCGGTACCATTACCGAAATTCACGACTACCTGCGCCTGCTGTATGCGCGCGTAGGCGAGCCGCGCTGCCCGGACCACGACGTCCCGCTGGCGGCTCAGACCGTCAGCCAGATGGTGGATAACGTGCTGTCGCAGCCGGAAGGCAAGCGCCTGATGCTGCTGGCGCCAATCATTAAAGAGCGTAAGGGTGAGCACACCAAAACGCTGGAAAACCTGGCAAGCCAGGGCTATATCCGCGCCCGTATCGACGGTGAAGTGTGTGACCTGTCGGATCCGCCAAAGCTGGAGCTGCAAAAGAAGCACACCATTGAAGTGGTGATTGACCGCTTTAAGGTTCGTGAAGATCTGGCGACGCGTCTGGCGGAATCCTTTGAAACGGCGCTGGAGCTCTCCGGCGGCACGGCGGTGGTCTCCGATATGGACGACGCCAAAGCGGAAGAGCTGCTCTTCTCCGCCAACTTTGCCTGCCCGATTTGCGGCTACAGCATGCGCGAGCTGGAACCGCGCCTGTTCTCATTCAACAACCCGGCAGGCGCGTGTCCGACCTGTGACGGCCTTGGCGTTCAGCAGTATTTCGATCCGGACCGCGTGATCCAGAACCCGGAGCTGTCGCTGGCGGGCGGTGCGATTCGCGGCTGGGATAAGCGTAACTTTTACTACTTCCAGATGCTGAAATCGCTGGCAGAGCACTATAAGTTCGACGTTGAAGCCCCGTGGGCCAGCCTGAGCGCGAACGTGCACAAAGTGATCCTGTTCGGTTCCGGCAAAGAGAACATTGAGTTCAAATACATGAACGATCGCGGCGATACCTCCGTGCGTCGCCACCCGTTCGAAGGGGTGCTGCACAACATGGAGCGCCGCTACAAAGAGACCGAATCCAGCGCGGTGCGCGAGGAGCTGGCGAAGTTCATTAGCAACCGCTCCTGCGCCACCTGCGAGGGCACGCGTCTGCGTCGCGAAGCGCGCCACGTGTTTGTGGAAAACACGGCGCTGCCGACCATCTCAGACATGAGCATCGGTCACGCGATGGACTTCTTCAACAACCTGAAGCTTTCCGGCCAGCGCGCGAAAATTGCCGAAAAAGTGCTGAAAGAGATCGGCGACCGCCTCAAGTTCCTCGTGAACGTCGGCCTGAACTACCTGACGCTTTCCCGCTCGGCGGAAACGCTCTCCGGCGGTGAAGCCCAGCGTATCCGTCTGGCGAGCCAGATTGGCGCGGGCTTAGTCGGCGTGATGTACGTGCTCGATGAGCCCTCCATCGGCCTGCACCAGCGCGACAACGAGCGTCTGCTCGGCACGCTGGTTCACCTGCGCAACCTCGGCAACACGGTGATCGTGGTGGAGCACGACGAAGACGCCATTCGCGCCGCAGACCACGTGATCGACATCGGCCCGGGCGCGGGCGTGCACGGCGGTCAGGTGGTGGCGGAAGGGACGCTGAAGGATATTATGGCGGTGCCCGAGTCGCTGACCGGCCAGTACATGAGCGGCAAGCGCAAGATTGAAGTGCCGAAACAGCGCGTTGCGGCGAACCCGGAAAAAGTGCTTAAGCTCACCGGGGCGCGCGGCAACAACCTGAAGGACGTCACCCTGACGCTGCCTGTCGGGCTGTTTACCTGCATTACCGGCGTGTCCGGTTCCGGTAAATCGACGCTTATTAACGACACGCTGTTCCCGATTGCGCAGACGGCGCTGAACGGCGCGACGCTGGCTGAACCTGCACCGTACCGCGACATTCAGGGGCTGGAGCATTTCGACAAGGTTATCGACATCGACCAGAGCCCGATTGGTCGTACGCCGCGTTCCAACCCGGCGACCTATACCGGCGTCTTTACGCCCGTACGTGAACTCTTCGCTGGCGTGCCGGAAGCACGTTCACGCGGGTATACGCCAGGTCGTTTCAGCTTTAACGTGCGCGGCGGCCGCTGTGAAGCGTGCCAGGGCGACGGCGTGATCAAGGTTGAGATGCACTTCCTGCCGGATATCTACGTGCCGTGCGACCAGTGCAAAGGCAAGCGCTATAACCGCGAAACGCTGGAAATTAAGTACAAAGGCAAGACCATCCACGAAGTGCTGGATATGACCATCGAAGAGGCGCGCGAGTTCTTTGACGCCGTCCCTGCGCTGGCGCGTAAGCTGCAAACCCTGATGGACGTGGGCCTGACCTACATTCGCCTGGGTCAGTCAGCAACAACCCTGTCCGGCGGTGAGGCGCAACGCGTGAAGCTGGCGCGTGAGCTGTCCAAACGCGGTACCGGCCAGACGCTGTACATTCTGGATGAACCGACTACCGGCCTGCACTTTGCGGATATCCAGCAGTTGCTGGACGTGCTGCACCAGCTGCGGGATCAGGGCAACACCATCGTGGTGATTGAGCACAATCTGGACGTGATTAAAACCGCGGACTGGATTGTCGATCTCGGCCCGGAAGGCGGCAGCGGCGGCGGTGAAATCCTCGTCTCCGGTACGCCAGAGACCGTTGCAGAGTGCGAAGCCTCGCACACCGCGCGCTTCCTTAAACCGTTGCTGTAATCGTCACACGGAGAGCTGCTGTCGGATCGTTTCCGGCAGCAGTTCCACCGCCTGTTGATACGACGCATCCACCAGGTAGTAAATTTGCGAATCTGGCAGCGAGCCGTCGAGAAACACCGTACTCCAGTGCGCTTTGTTAAGATGCTTACTTGGCCTGACATCATTGTGCTGCTGGCGCAGTAAATCGGCCAGTTCCGGACTGGTTTTCAGTGATGCCGCAGGCCGCGCCTCCACCTCTTTCACCATCGCAAACAGAACATCACCCACTTTGATCTGCGTGGCTTTCCAGTCGCTGTGAACGCTTTGTTCCGCGCCCGGCTTGCTCATGCAGTACTGAAGTATCTCCGAAATTGTCATCTTTATTCCCCTTGTAGCGTTGCGATAATTTTACGCGAACCACCGTGAATGCGATGTTCTCCCAGCCAGATCCCTTGCCACGTGCCCAGCAGTAACCGCCCGTTGTGAACCGGCAGCGTCAGCGAGACGCCCAGCAAAGAGGATTTGATATGCGAAGGCATATCATCCGCCCCTTCGTAATCATGCTCATACGGGGCGTTATCCGGGACGGCTTTCAGAAAATGCCGCTCCATGTCAGACCGGACGGTGGGATCGCAATTTTCATTGAGCGTGAGAGAAGCAGATGTGTGCTGGAGCAGCAGATGCAGCAAACCCGTTTTGACGCGCGACAGGTCGCGGATTTGCCCGATGACTTCGTCCGTCACCAGGTGAAAACCGCGTGATTTTGCGCTTAAGGTCAGGGTCTGTTGATACCACATGTGCTGCTCCTTTATGAAAGGTGAATCTTTCTAAGTGTGCAGCAAGAAAGCGAAAGGTAAAACCCGCGCGGCGAGATTTGCTTAAAAAAGCACCCATCCCGCCGTTAATGCATCAGTATTCGGAGTTAACGATCACCTCTTCGCCAAATTTTCCGGCCATCGGCAGCGGTCGGTAGGTAGAGTTCGAGGCGCGTAACACCCTGATGCCTCTGGCCCCCACGTCGTGCGCCGCCGTGATGTCATTATCGGAATCCCCGTAGAACACTTTGATGTTTTTCTTTTCCAGCCACTGGGTTTTGGTGTTTTGCCCTTCACGATCGCCGGCAAAAATGACCGGGTTCATGCTGGACGCCGGGATCAGGAAATCATCCTGGAGCGTTTTCGAGACGGTTTCCGTTTTGGTCTGGCTACGTCCGGTCACGAAGTAAATGCTGTCGCCGCGCTTTACGTGCATGGCGATCAGCGCACGGGCAACTTCTTTCGGGATACTGAACTCATCCCAGCCATTGTTCATCTTTTCCCAGAATTCCGGGTTTTTCAGATAGGCTTCGCTGTCCGGCGAGTAGGTTTTTTTGCCGCGCCAGAAACCGGGGCTGGAGAAGAGCACGGTATCGTCAATGTCGAAGCCCACCGCCATGGGCGGGCGGCCCGTCAGGCTGTTTTCGATTTGTGCCACGGAAACCCAGTGAATGGGCGCCTGTTCGGCAAGAATGGCGGCGGTGGTTCCGGTGTAAAGCGGCGTCGGGGCAGAAGCCCGCGCAACAACGGTACTATTAAGCGAGAACAATAAGCAGGCGGCGCTGAGCGCCAGTGTGATCTTGCGCATATTTTCCCCTGAATATTCAGTTTGTTATCGTTTTATTTTGAGCGGATGGTCAAAAAACTATCCGACCATAACCCCAGCGGGAGGGGAAGGAAAGGAGTTTTTAGTTATGAAGCTGAATAAAAAGAAGACGATCACAAAGCGTGGACGGGACATGACTGGCACTGGCGCGAACAAAAAAGCCGGGTGGCGGCTGCGCCTTACCCGGCCTACATATGCATGCAAGTAAGTGAATACTTACATTACGGATGCAAAGGCCTGCGCCACGCGCTGGACGTTGCCGGCATTTAGCCCCGCCACACACATACGGCCGCTGGCGATCAGGTAGACGCCGAACTCGTCACGCAGGCGATCGACCTGTGCGGCGCTCAGTCCGGTGTAGCTAAACATCCCGCGCTGCTTAAGCAGATAGTCGAAGTTCTGCCCCGGCACCGCCTTTTTCAGCACGTTAACCAGCTCCTGACGCATCGACAGAATGCGCTTGCGCATCGCTTCCACTTCCGCAAGCCAGGTGGCTTTCAGCTGGTCATCGCCCAGAACGGTCGCCACCACCTGCGCACCAAAGTTCGGCGGGCTGGAGTAGATACGGCGGACCGTCGCTTTCAGTTGGCCGAGTACGCGCCCTGCGGCTTCAGCGTCTTCACACACTACGGACAGACCGCCGACGCGCTCGCCGTAAAGGGAGAAGATTTTTGAGAAAGAGTTGCTGACCAGCGCAGGCAGACCCGCGCTGGCAATCGCGCGAATGGCGTAGGCGTCCTCCTCCATGCCCGCGCCAAAGCCCTGATAGGCGATGTCGAGGAACGGGATCAGGTCACGCGACTTCAGTACCTCAATTACGGCATCCCACTGTGGATTGGTGAGATCGGCTCCGGTCGGGTTATGGCAGCACGGGTGCAGCAGCACGATGCTGCGCGCCGGCAGGGTGTTCAGTTTTTCCAGCAGCGCGTCAACGCGCACGCCGTTAGTTTCGCTGTCAAACCACGGATAGGTCGCAACCTTAAAGCCCGCGCCTTCAAAGATGGCCACGTGGTTTTCCCACGTCGGGTCGCTGACCCACACGCCGGAGTCCGGGAAATATTTTTTCAGGAAATCTGCGCCTACCTTCAGCGCACCCGAGCCACCCAGCGTCTGGATAGTCGCCACGCGCTTTTGCGCGAGCACCGCGTGGTCCGCACCAAACAGCAGCGGCGCAATGGTATTACGGTAGGTATTTAACCCTTCCATCGGCAAATAAAGCGAAGCCCCGTGCGGGGTTGCGTTAAGACGCGCTTCGGCTTCGGCAACGGCTTTCAGTTGAGGAATGATGCCGTCCTCGTTGTAATAAAGACCAATGCTGAGGTTCACTTTATCGCTGCGAGGATCTTCTTTGAAACGCTCCATCAAGGAGAGAATAGGGTCGCCGGCGTAGGCGTCTACTTTCTGAAACACGCGATGTTCTCCGGATTATTATGAGGCAGGGTTTTCAACAATAAACCGGAAGCAGGAGAAGATCGAGGGGATGTTAACAGAAGCGGGATGCATCGCATCCCGTTAAAGCTCAGTCGATGTATTTCATCGCCACCCGCGACGTCAAACGCGTAATAAGTTCGTAAGCACTCACTTTTGTAATCTCAGCAATGCGCTCGACGGGCAGCCCTTCACCCCACATCACCGCATCGTCGCCCGCTTTATCCTGCGCGTCGGGACCCAGATCGACACAAATCATGTCCATCGCTACGCGGCCGACAATCTTCACTTCGCGGCCATTAATCAGCACCGGCGTGCCGGTTGGTGCGGCGCGGGGATAGCCGTCGCCGTAGCCCATCGCCACCACGCCAAGCCGCGTGTCGCGCTCGCTGGTCCAGGTGCCGCCGTAACCTACCGGCTCGCCTGCTTTGTGCTCACGCACGGCAATCAGCTTTGAAACCAGCGACATCACCGGCTTAAAGCCGAAGTCCGGTCCCCAGGGTTTGTTCTCAAGCGGGGAAACGCCATACAGGATAATGCCCGGACGCGCCCAGTCGAAGTGGGACTGCGGCCACAGCAGAATGCCGCCGGACGCCGCAATGGAGCGCATTCCCGGCTTGCCTTCGCAGAAGGTGTTGAAGATATCAAGCTGCTGCTCGGTGGCGCCGCATTCAGGTTCGTCGGCACGGGCAAAATGGCTGACGATGTTCACCGGCTGGCGCACATTTTTGCACTGGCACAAACGCTGATAAAACGCCTCCGCGTTTTCCGGGCGCACGCCCAGACGGTGCATGCCCGTATCGAGCTTCATCCAGACGGTGACCGGCTCGCTCAGTTCAGCCGTTTCCAGCGCGGCCAGCTGTTCTTCGTTATGGACCGCCGTGTGCAGCTGCTGGTCTGCAATGGTCGGCAGATCGCTGGCTTCAAAAAAGCCTTCTAGAAGCAGAATCGGTTGCGTAATGCCGCCTTCGCGCAGGCGAAGGGCTTCTTCGAGACGGGCGACACCAAAGGCGTCGGCATCGGGGAGCGTTCGCGCGGTCTCAAGAAGACCGTGTCCGTAAGCGTTCGCTTTCACGACTGCAACGAGCTTGCTGGCGGGCGCCAGTTCTCGCAGATGTTGCAGGTTGTGTCGCAGAGCGCGGCGGTTAATCACAACAGTTGCCGCTTGCATTTGAATTCCTTAGAAATTACTCATCATCATATTGAGGACCGGCATAGTTGTCGAAACGCGACCACTGGCCGTTAAAGGTGAGACGCACCGTACCGATGGGGCCGTTACGTTGCTTACCAATAATAATTTCGGCGATCCCTTTCAGGTCGCTGTTCTCGTGATAGACCTCATCACGGTAGATGAACATGATTAAGTCAGCATCCTGCTCAATGGAGCCGGATTCACGCAGGTCGGAGTTGACCGGGCGTTTGTCTGCACGCTGTTCCAGGGAGCGGTTAAGCTGCGACAGCGCCACCACCGGAACGTGCAGCTCTTTAGCTAACGCCTTGAGCGAGCGGGAAATCTCGGCGATCTCCAGCGTACGGTTGTCGGAGAGCGACGGGACGCGCATCAGCTGAAGGTAGTCGATCATGATAAGGCCGATGCCGCCGTGTTCACGGGCGATGCGGCGCGCGCGGGAGCGCACTTCCGTCGGCGTCAGGCCGGAGGAGTCATCGATGTAGATGTTCCGTTTTTCCAGCAAAATGCCCATGGTGCCGGAGATACGCGCCCAGTCCTCGTCGTCCAGCTGGCCGGTACGGATGCGGGTCTGATCCACGCGCGACAGGGATGCCAGAGAACGCATCATAATCTGTTCTGAGGGCATCTCAAGACTGAAGATAAGCACCGGCTTATCCTGCAACATCGCCGCGTTTTCGACGAGGTTCATCGCAAATGTCGTTTTACCCATTGATGGACGCGCCGCGACGATAATCAAATCCGACGGCTGAAGACCCGCCGTTTTTTTGTTGAGATCGTCATAGCCGGTGTTTACCCCCGTCACGCCATCGTGCGGCTGCTGGAAAAGCTGCTCTATACGCGCAACGGTGGCGTCGAGCACGTCGGCAATGTTTTTCGGGCCTTCGTCTTTGTTGGCACGGCTTTCGGCGATTTTAAAGACGCGGGATTCCGCCAGGTCGAGTAGATCTTCGCTGGTGCGGCCCTGCGGGTCGAAACCGGCCTCGGCGATCTCGTTCGCCACCGAAATCATCTCGCGGACAACGGCGCGTTCGCGGACGATGTCAGCATAAGCGCTAATGTTCGCGGCGCTTGGCGTGTTTTTTGACAGTTCTGCCAGATAGGCAAAGCCGCCGACGCTGTCCAGCTGCCCCAGGCGCTCCAGCGATTCTGCGAGCGTAATCAGGTCAATCGGGCTGCCCGACTCCTGCAAACGCGCCATTTCCGTGAAGATATGACGGTGCGGACGGGTATAGAAATCTTCTGCAACGACGCGCTCGGCAACGTCGTCCCAGCGTTCGTTATCCAGCATTAAACCGCCCAACACCGACTGTTCCGCTTCAATCGAGTGCGGCGGGACTTTTAACCCGGCGACCTGATAATCACGTTCACGGGGTTCAGTCTGTTTGTTGAAGGGTTTGTTTCCTGCCATAGTGAATGGAGTTACCGAGATAAAGAGTGGGTCGAAAGATTACCACATTCTGGAGGAAGCATGGCAACACGTATTGAATTTCACAAGCATGGTGGCCCTGACGTACTCAACGCGGTGGAGTTCACCCCCGCCGCGCCTGGTGAAAATGAAATCCAGGTTGAAAACAAAGCGATTGGCATTAACTACATCGATACCTATATTCGCGGCGGCCTCTATCCGCCTCCGTCGATGCCGAGCGGGCTGGGCACCGAGGCGGCCGGTATCGTCAGCAAAGTGGGTAGCGGGGTCAAGCACATAAAAGAAGGCGATCGCGTGGTGTACGCGCAGTCTGCGCTGGGCGCTTACAGCTCCGTCCACAACGTTCCGGCCGAGAAAGCGGCGCTTCTGCCGAATGCGATCGGCTTCGAGCAGGCCGCCGCCTCATTCCTGAAAGGGCTGACGGTCTATTATCTGCTTCGCAAAACCTACGAAATTAAGCCCGATGAGCAGTTTCTGTTCCATGCTGCCGCTGGTGGCGTGGGCTTGATTGCCTGCCAGTGGGCGAAAGCACTGGGCGCGAAGCTGATCGGCACCGTGGGCAGCGCGCAAAAAGCACAGCGTGCGCTGGACGCGGGCGCCTGGCAGGTGATCAACTACCGGGAAGAGAGCATCGTTGAGCGGCTAAAAGAGATCACCGGCGGCAAAAAGGTGCGCGTCGTGTATGACTCGGTGGGGAAAGATACGTGGGAGTCTTCGCTGGACTGCCTGCAACGTCGCGGGCTGATGGTGAGCTTCGGTAACGCCTCTGGCGCTGTCACCGGCGTCAATCTCGGCATTCTGAATCAGAAAGGGTCGCTGTACGTCACGCGCCCTTCCTTGCAAGGTTATATCACCAACCGGGAAGAACTTGAGGAAGCCAGCAATGAGTTGTTCTCGCTGATTGCCAGCGGCGTCATCAAAGTAGACGTGGCGGACGCGCAGAAATTCGCGCTAACCGATGCACAACGCGCGCATGAAGTGCTGGAGAGTCGGGCAACGCAGGGATCAAGCCTGTTAATTCCCTAAGCCATAAAAAGAAATTGGGCTTCCCGTGGGAAGCCCTTTCTTTTTTTAGTTCGGCTGTATGTAGGGTACAGCTCGATGAATTCTTTAGCGGCAGCCATAGTGACAGATTCGATAAGTAAATCCTATTCTGTTCTAAGGATTGCTGCCGGAAAAGTTGCAGGTATGTGACGAACCCCTCAATACCTTAGTAACGGAAGCGGTTATTACGCTGATAAGTGGGCAGTTTTGGTGATTTAATCGCCCGTATCACCCATACCACCGCAATCGCCAGAAGTAACCACGGCAGGAGCTTAATCGTCAGGGCAAATAAGCCTCCGACAAACATTACCACCGTGGCCACAACGAGCGCGGCCAGAATACCGAGCAGCGACACGCCCGTGACCATCAGCATCATAAAAAAGCCAATCACAAAAAGTAGTTCCAGCATGGTGCTCTCCCACGAGTTCCCGAATGATGCTGCGATCATTACAAGAAACGTGCCAAAAATAAGTCTTTGTTCTGAAAGCAAAACGCCCCGCAATCTCTTGCAGGGCGTGGTGTAATTGACCATCTTTTAGCGAAATTTAACGTTTATCCGCAACCAGACGCAGCGCGTGTTCCAGAACCTCAATGTCCGCACCGGCTTTATGCGCGTTCTCGCTGAGGTAACGACGCCACTGGCGCGCGCCAGGAATGCCCTGGAACAGGCCAAGCATATGGCGGGTAATATGGCCCAGGTACGTCCCCTTACTCAGCTCGCGCTCAATGTACGGATACATAGCGCGCACCACGGCCACCGGATCGGTATCGGCACCTTCAATGCCGAAAATTTCCCGGTCGACCGTCGCCAGAATGCCCGGATTCTGATACGCCTCGCGTCCGACCATCACGCCATCCATATGTTCAAGATGCGCTTTGGCCTCGTCCAGCGAGGTAATGCCGCCGTTGATCGACATAGTCAGGTGCGGGAAGTCGCGCTTCAGCTGATACACGCGCGGGTAGTCCAGCGGCGGGATCTCGCGGTTCTCTTTCGGGCTAAGGCCAGAGAGCCAGGCTTTACGGGCGTGGATGATAAACATCTCGCACTCGCCCTTCCCGGACACCGTGTTGATGAAATCACACAGAAATTCGTAGCTGTCCTGGTCGTCGATGCCGATACGGGTTTTGACCGTGACCGGAATAGAGACGACGTCGCGCATCGCTTTGATGCAGTCCGCCACCAGGTTTGCATTACCCATCAGGCACGCGCCGAACATACCGTTTTGCACACGGTCGGACGGGCAGCCGACGTTGAGATTAATCTCGTCATAGCCGCGCGCTTCAGCCAGCTTCGCACACTGCGCCAGCGCAGCCGGATCGCTGCCACCGAGTTGCAGCGCAACCGGATGCTCTTCTTCGCTGTACGCCAGATAGTCACCCTTGCCGTGAATAATTGCGCCGGTAGTGACCATTTCGGTGTAGAGCAGCGTATGGCGGGAGAGCTGACGCAGGAAATAGCGGCAGTGTCTGTCCGTCCAGTCGAGCATCGGCGCGATGGAGAAACGGTGTGCAGGGAAAGCGGTCTGGAATTCTGACGACATGGCGAACTTTTAAGCATCTGGTGGAAAAGGGGCGCTACTATAGCACAAAGAAAAGCCGGAGGCGCAGCGCCTCCGGTGTACTTTAGAACGTCATACTCAACTGTGCCCCTGCACCCCAGGTCTCGTCTTCGCCATAAAGCCCCATCAGGTCAACATGAACGGAGCTGAACGGCGCAAAACCGAGGCCGCCGGTAAAGACGTTGCTGTCGTTACCTTTCATGTCCGCACGATAACCGGCGCGCACCGCCAGCCAGCTCAGCGGTGTGACTTCTGCACCAATGCCAGCGTACTGGGACGTATCTTCGCTTTTGAAGCCTTTGGTCTCGGTCAGGTCGCCGTCTGCGGTCAGGGTCACCAGATCGTTATGCCAGGCCGCTCCGGCGGTCACCAGCGGACGGATCTGGTAGGTATCTTTGTAACTCACAACCTCTCCCGTGCGCCCGTTGCGGATGCGGATATCTTTGGTATCGATATCGCGGGACATCAGGTTTTGCCCGCTCACGCCGACCGTCCAGTTTTCACCGAAATCAGCGGCAATACCGGCATCGACGTTGAAGCCGGTGTCGTCGGTACGGTAGCGGCTGTCGTTCCACTTATTACTGTCGTAATCGTAGATTGAGGTGGTGTAGTTATAGAGCCAGGTTTTTTGCAGCTTTGGCGTAACGCCAACGGAAACCGGAACGCCGCCAAGATCGAACTGGCGGGCCACCGCAATACCGTAGTCGGACACAATCGCCGCCCGGCCAGAGGCCGTCGAGTTGAGGTTTTTGGTGATTTGATCGGTTCCGTTTAGCGCAGCGTCCAGCGCCACACCAGCCGCCACCGCGTCGCTTCGCTGGATGCCACGCAGATAATCAATGTCCTGCTGGTCGATAGAAGTGCTCACGCGCCCGTGGGCATAGCCTTTCGCCATAAAGGCCACGGAAAGCACGTCGTTAGGAATGCTGACGGCAATCCCCGCCCCTGCGGTGGCGTGCGCGGTTTTGCCTTTCAGGTAGTCCAGCTCATCCGCGAGATCTTTCGCTGCGCCCTGGAACTGGTTGATTGAGCCTAACGGGTTGGTGATGATTTCAATCGGCGTCAGGCTATCCACCACGTCCTGATAGCGATTGATTTTGTCATTGATGGTATCAATCTCGTCCTGAAGATTGTCCTCATCGGTCACCTGCACGCCGACGGACGGCAAAATAACCGTCACGTCATCCTCAGGTTTTGACTTTGCCAGCAGCGCCGGGTTGATTAAGGCGCCGCTGCCATAACTTCCGGCCGCTACGCCCGTGCCACCCATTGCGTCGCTACGCGCTTCCGTCCAGGTATTGGCTGCTCCCGCCTGATTTGCCATAAAAAAGGAGACAGCGATGCTAACCATCGAAAATTTAAAATGTTTTTTCACAGTGTGCTCGTAAATAGTTTGTTATTAGTTAACCCTGTCTGTTATCACCCAAACAGGAACGAACTATTGCTGTGAATAAGTACAAAAAGACCCGCTATTTCCCTAAGTTAAATTCCATCCCGGCCTGTTCTAATGTGTGACGACCATCAATATTTATAGAAGAGGAAATTATTTTCGCCCAGGTTTTCCATCGTGCGGCCCAAAAAACTGAGGCGGATGGTCTACCCAGCGGTCTTCGCGCGTTGCGGCATAAACCGGATTAAGCGGATAGTAGATGCGGTTGTGCTTTTTATTGGCCTCGCCCACCACCAGTAAGCGCACCTCTTCCTCGGTATTGTTGATAAAGGTATGGCACACACCCGTGCCGGCAGGAAACCCGACGCTGTCGCCAGGTTCGAGCTTCCACAGATAGCCATTGATCCAGGCCTCAGGATAACCCTCCAGAACGTATACAAACTCTTCTTCATCACTTTCCGCATGCGGATAAGACGTGCGGCGTCCGGGCGGCAGCCGTTCATGGTGAATACCAATGCGGCCGAGACCCAGCTTGCGGGCCAGCGGCGCGCCAATTGAGAAACGTTCGTTGCTGTCAGGATAAGTGGCGTCATCGGCACCTTCCACGTCCCGCCAGTGCCGAATACAGTCAGGTCTTTTCATTGCGCGATCTCCCGGTTTGCGATGCGTCAGGTATAGCACAGCCTGGCGGATCTCGGTGTTTTTACCAGAACATGATAAAGTGAGGGTTTGAACCCTTATCACATCCGAGGTGCCCGATGGACAAGTCCACAAAAGAGCTGTTAGCGCAAGCTGAAAAGCTGTGCGCGCAACGCAATGTGCGCCTGACCCCACAGCGCCTTGAGGTCCTGCGTCTGATGAGCCTGCAACAGGGTGCCATCAGCGCCTACGATCTGCTCGACCTGTTACGTGAAAGCGAGCCGCAGGCAAAACCGCCAACCGTCTATCGGGCGCTGGATTTTCTGCTGGAACAAGGGTTTGTGCATAAGGTGGAGTCAACAAACAGCTATGTGCTGTGCCATCTTTTTGACCAGCCGACCCACACGTCCGCCATGTTTATCTGCGATCGCTGTGGCGTGGTGAAGGAGGAGTGTGCGGAAGGGGTGGAAGATATTATGCATACGCTGGCGGCCAGAATGGGCTTTGCCCTGCGCCATAACGTAATCGAAGCACACGGTTTATGTTCTGCCTGCGTAGAGGTGGAGTCATGCCGCCATCAGGATGCCTGTCAGCACGATCACTCGATTCTGGTGAAGAAAAAGCCGCGTTAAGGCCAAAGAAAAGGCGGCTCATGGCCGCCCTTGGGGATAGTGCCGGTTACCAGCGGTAGTCGTTACGGGTTTCCCAGTCTTTGACTTCGTTTTCCGCCTGATCTTTTTCGTAACCGTAGCGCTCCTGGATTTTACCTACCAGCTGATCGCGCTTACCTTCAATGACGGTCATATCGTCATCCGTCAGCTTACCCCACTGTTCTTTCGCTTTACCTTTGAATTGCTTCCAGTTGCCGCCGATTTCGTCTTTATTCATAATCGTGTCCTCGTGTTAAGCGTCTATGAGTATCGTCCGCTTCGTTCTTTTCTGCTGGACGTGATTATTATTGTAGTTTAGGATTCGGAAGTTATTTTTATATTCGGAATCTTTAACCGCTACGACATATCAGGTCGGGCAGGAAACCAGGTATTGTTTCGCCAGTGACGATGCCAGATAACGGCCAGCGAAAGGCCACGCAATGAGAGAAAAACCGCCAGCGCCAGCCACAGGCCATGATTGCCAAGATACGGCACGGTCAGCAGCGTAAGGCCGAAGCCCGCCGCCGCGACGGCCATGCTGTTGCGCATCTCCGCCCCTCGCGTGGCACCAATAAACATGCCGTCCAGCAGATAGCACCACACGCCCACCACCGGTAATACCACCTGCCAGAGGATGTAGCGATCGGCAAGCGCCTGAAGCGCGGGCAGCGAGGTAAGTAGCGCGACAATATGCCCACCAAAACAGGCGTAAACCAGGGCAAAGATCAGCGCCACCAGACCCGCCTGACGGCAGGCAGCCCGCCACACCTCGCGTAGCTGGCCGCTTTCACGCGCGCCGTATGCCTGCCCGGAATGCGCCTCCACGGCGTAAGCAAAACCATCCAGCGCGTAAGCGGTAAAGGTCAGTAAGGTCATGAGCACTGCGTTGACCGCGACGATTTCTGGCCCAAGCCGCGCACCAAAAACGGTTAATGCACCAAAGCAGAGTTGCAGCAGGAGCGAGCGCAGCATGATGTCGCGATTAAGCGCCAGCAGCTTACGCATATTGCCGCGCCAGGCCGTTTTCAGAAGATCGAGGGTGATGCCGCGCATCGTCAGCACGCGCCAGACCATCCACAAACCGATCAGCAGCGTACCGTACTCAGCAATCGCCGTGGCCAGCGCCGCGCCGCGAACGTTCATGTGCAGTCCCATTACCAGCCAGAGATCGAGCACAATGTTAAGCAGGTTGCCCACCACCAGCAGGATCACCGGCGCGCGGGCGTACTGCACGCCCAGTAACCAGCCCAGGAGGACCAGGTTTGCCAGGGAAGCGGGCGCGCTGAGCCAGCGAATTTCGAGGAAGCGCCGGGCCTGCTCCAGCACGGCATCACTGCCGCCCACAATATGGAGCGCCAGATCAATGAGCGGCGTACGCAACAGGACGATTAACGCGCCGGCACCGAACGCCAGCATGAGCGGCTGAACCAGCGCACGCGCCAGACGCAGGGGATCTTTTGCACCATACGCCTGGGCCGTCAGGCCTGTTGTACTCATGCGCAAAAAGAGCAGCAGCATAAAGAGGAAGCTGGTCGCCGTTGCGCCGATCGCGACGCCGCCCAGATAGATCGGCGAGTCCAGATGCCCGATTACCGCCGTGTCCACCAGCCCCAGCAGGGGAACGGTAATATTGGAAAAAATCATCGGTAGCGCAAGACGCCACAACGCCTTATCGGCAGAAGTTAGCAATGCCATGGAAATTACCGGAATCAGAAAATAGGCCAGGCTGTAGAGGAGCTACAGCCTGTCAGGAAGAGATTACAGCCATTCACCGTTGCGGATAACGCCTACCGCCAGGCCTTCAATGGAGAAGCTCTGCTCGCGGAGATCCACCACAATTGGGGAGAATTCGTTGTTTTCTGGCAGAAGCTGAACGGTATTACCTTGTTTTTTCAGGCGCTTAACCGTCACTTCGTCGTCAATGCGCGCTACCACGACTTGCCCGTTACGCACGTCCTGCGTTTTGTGTACCGCAAGCAGATCGCCATCCAGAATGCCGATATCTTTCATGGACATTCCGCTAACGCGCAGCAGGAAATCGGCGCTCGGCTTGAACATGCCTGGGTCAACCTGATAGTGCCCTTCAATATGCTGCTGTGCCAGCAGGGGTTCACCTGCGGCGACGCGGCCCACCAGCGGAATACCGGTCTCTTCTTCCACCAGCAGACGAATACCGCGTGAGGCACCGGAAACAATCTCAATCACGCCCTTACGCGCCAGCGCTTTAAGGTGCTCTTCGGCAGCATTAGGAGAACGGAAGCCCAGACGCTGTGCAATTTCTGCACGCGTGGGTGGCATACCCGTCTGGCCGATATGATCCCGAATGAGATCAAACACCTCTTGCTGCCTGGTCGTTAACGCTTTCATACCGCCCCCTGGGTGTATATACAGTTATGCTGTGAGTATATACAGTCAAAGGCGATTTTGGAACCAAAAACTGCACAAAAAACCAGGGACTTAATTATTCCTCGAGGCTCATCGGAAATGTGACCAAAGCAGCGTGACCCAGGTGATCGCCGCGGTGATAATCGACAGCAGCACGGCAGCGGAACCCATGTCTTTCGCCCGGCCAGACAGTTCATGGAATTCCGACCCTATCCGGTCAACAACGGCCTCAATAGCGCTATTAAGAATTTCCACTATCATCACCAGAAGGACAGAACCGATGAGAAGCACCCGGGTGATAGCATCAACATCAAGGAAGCAGGCGATGATAACTGCAACGATCGCGGCAACCGCTTCCTGGCGGAAGGCGGCTTCATTAACCCATGCGGCGCGAAAGCCTTTCCATGAATAACCGGCAGCTTTAATGATTCGGGTTAACCCAGTGGTATTATTGGCCATCTAAAGAACCTTTTATGAGAAATAGCGTCAGTAACTAAAGCTTCAGCGCGTTTTGCTGCAACCTGAAGTATGACGGGTAACAACAGAAATTTTGCGCGCTTTCTGTTATCCTTGCGCCGCAATTGCATTATTAACCAGAGGCTTTACATCGTTTATGTCCGGCTGGCCACGAATTTACTACAAATTACTTAATTTACCATTAAGCGTACTGGTAAAAAGTAAGTCTATCCCAGCAGAACCCGCGCTGGAATTAGGGCTCGATACGTCACGCCCTATTATGTACGTTTTGCCTTATAACTCGAAGGCAGACCTGCTTACGCTTCGCGCTCAATGTCTGGCGCACGATTTACCTGACCCGCTTGAACCCCTGGAAGTGGACGGTACGCTGCTGCCGCGCTACGTGTTCATCCATGGCGGGCCGCGCGTGTTCACCTATTACACGCCGAAAGAAGAGTCCATTAAGCTGTTCCATGATTACCTCGATCTGCACCGCAGCAACCCCGATCTGGACGTACAGATGGTACCGGTGTCGGTGATGTTTGGTCGTCGTCCGGGGCGCGAAAAAGGGGAAGAGAACCCGCCGCTGCGTATGCTTAACGGCATTCAGAAGTTCTTCGCCGTCTCCTGGCTGGGACGCGACAGCTTTGTCCGCTTCTCACCTTCCGTTTCACTGCGCCGCATGGCGGATGAACACGGCACCGATAAGATCATTGCGCAAAAGCTGGCGCGCGTTGCGCGTATGCACTTTGCACGTCAGCGTCTGGCGGCCGTTGGGCCACGTCTCCCGGCACGTCAGGATCTGTTCAACAAGCTGCTCGCTTCCAAAGCGATTGCCCGTGCCGTAGAAGACGAAGCGCGCAGCAAGAAAATTTCACACGAGAAAGCGCAGCAGAACGCGATCGCGCTGATGGAAGAGATCGCCGCGAACTTCTCCTACGAGATGATTCGTCTCTCAGACCGTATCCTCGGCTTCACGTGGAACCGCCTCTACCAGGGGATTAACGTTCACAACGCCGAGCGCGTGCGTCAGCTCGCGCACGACGGCCACGAGATTGTCTACGTGCCCTGCCACCGCAGCCACATGGACTACCTGCTGCTCTCTTACGTGCTCTATCACCAGGGGCTGGTGCCGCCACACATTGCCGCCGGTATCAACCTGAACTTCTGGCCAGCAGGCCCGATTTTCCGCCGTCTGGGGGCGTTCTTCATTCGTCGTACCTTCAAGGGCAACAAGCTCTACTCCACCGTATTCCGTGAATACCTTGGCGAACTGTTTAGCCGCGGCTATTCAGTTGAGTACTTCGTGGAGGGCGGGCGCTCCCGTACGGGCCGCCTGCTCGATCCGAAGACTGGCACGCTGTCGATGACCATTCAGGCGATGCTGCGCGGCGGTACGCGTCCTATCACGCTGGTGCCTATCTACATCGGCTATGAACACGTGATGGAAGTGGGTACCTATGCGAAAGAGCTGCGCGGTGCGACCAAAGAGAAAGAGAGTCTGCCGCAGATGCTGCGTGGGCTGAGCAAATTGCGCAACCTCGGTCAGGGCTACGTGAACTTTGGCGAGCCCCTGCCGCTGATGACGTATCTGAACCATCATGTTCCGGAGTGGCGCGAATCTATCGATCCTATCGAAGCGGTGCGTCCGGCCTGGCTGACGCCGACGGTCAACGGCATCGCATCCGAACTGATGGTACGCATCAACAATGCCGGTGCGGCGAATGCCATGAACCTGTGCTGTACCGCGCTTCTGGCTTCTCGCCAGCGTTCACTGACCCGCGAGCAGCTGACCGAGCAGATTGATTGCTACCTCGACATCATGCGTAACGTGCCGTACTCCGTGGATTCGACCGTGCCGTCTGCTACCGCCAGTGAGCTTATCGATCACGCGTTGCAGATGAACAAGTTCGAAGTGGAGAAAGATACCATCGGTGACATCATCATTCTGCCGCGCGAGCAGGCCGTGCTGATGACCTACTACCGTAACAACATCACGCATATGCTGATGTTGCCGTCGCTGATGGCCGCCATCATTACCCAGCACCGCCGTATCTCGCGTCAGGAGCTGCTGCGCCATATTCAGACCATCTATCCGATGCTGAAAGCGGAGCTGTTCCTGCGCTGGAGTGAAGATGAGCTGGCGGCAGAGCTCGATAAAATGACCGCAGAAATGCATCGTCAGGGGCTGATTACCATCAGTGATGATGAACTGCATATCAATCCGTCACGTTCTCGTACTTTGCAGCTACTGGCATCCGGCGCGCGTGAGACGTTGCAGCGCTACGCCATCACCTTCTGGTTGTTGAGTGCAAATCCGTCAATCAACCGCGGTACGCTGGAAAAAGAGAGCCGGACGCTGGCTCAGCGCCTCTCCGTTCTGCACGGCATTAACGCTCCGGAATTCTTCGACAAAGCGGTATTCAGCTCCCTGGTGCTGACGCTGCGCGACGAAGGGTATATTAGCGATACGGGCGATGCCGAGCCGGAAGAGACGATAAAGGTTTACCAGATGCTGGCAGAGCTGATTACCTCGGATGTGCGTCTGACGATTGAGAGTTCGACGCAGGGCGAATGATGTTAAAGCCGGGTGGCGCTAACGCTTACCCGGCCTACATGTTCTGCTAAATCGTAGGCCGGGTAAGGCGAAGCCGCCACCCGGCTTTTTTATGACCAGTAACTCATCGCCAGCCCCATAAACAGCACCAGCCCGACGTAGTTGTTATTCAGAAACGCTTTAAAGCAGGCTTCACGCTCGCGCTTCACGATCAGCTTCTGCTGATACGCAAACAGCAGCCCCGCCACCAGCACGGACCAGTAAAACTCCCAGTTCAGCCCGTTCAGGCGACCAATCGCCACCATCAGCGCCAGCACCGCCACCTGCAATATGCCGATGATCAGTTTGTCGTGACGGCCAAACAGGATCGCCGTCGATTTAACGCCGATCTTGAGATCGTCATCGCGATCGACCATCGCGTACTGGGTGTCGTACGCAACGGCCCACAGAATATTTGCCAGGAACATCAGCCAGCAGCTGAGCGGAACAGACTCGCTGACCGCAGCAAATGCCATGGGGATCGACCAGCCAAATGCCGCACCCAATACCACCTGCGGCAGATGGGTGTATCGCTTCATAAACGGGTAGACCCAGGCCAACGCCAGAGCCGCAACGGACAGCAGAATAGTCATGGTGTTAAGCGTTAACACCAGCATGAAAGAGAGAAGCACCAGCACGACAAACAGGATGCGCGCCTCTTTCCCGGTCACCTGACCGCTCGGCAGAGGACGGTTCGCGGTGCGCTTAACATGCCCATCAAATTTTCGGTCAGCATAGTCGTTTACCACGCAGCCCGCAGCGCGCATCAGCCAGACGCCCGCCACAAACACCGCCAGGATCCACAGCGGCGGTATGCCCGGCGTGGCAACCCATAGCGCCCATAAGGTCGGCCACAGCAGCAGCAGCGCGCCAATCGGTTTATCGGTACGCATTAAGCGGTGATAGGCCAGCAGCTTATTCTGCGTCAGACTCCACTCCATTTTCTCTCCCTCTTAGTACAACGGCGATGCAGGCAAAAAGAGTTCCGTCAGTATTAACGGCTTACCACTCAAACGAAGGCGGGAACGGCGCCCCCATAAATCGGCATCGCAACCAATTTCAATAAAATCACGGGTCAGTTCAGACGAGGTGAACAGATAACGCCCAAGCGGCGTTTTGCCGAGGCGTTGTAGTGCCAGCTCCGGCCCGGAAAGTGTAGACTCGGGAACCACCGTTCGCCCGGCAAGCCACGGCTCGCCATCCGCACACAGTAAAATTTCACGCAGCCAGTAGCGTTCTTCTTGCGGCAGGAGCGGCAACTCGCTGGCAATCTCCTCAGGCGAGACAAATCCTTCCTGGATCATCGTCACCGTGACCGTTTTACCCTGTTGCTCAAAACGTTTTGTCATGGAATCTTCCAGCAGCAGCCAGTCAAGCTGCTCCGGGTCAAGCGCGGGTATTTGGTCGAAATAGCGTAGCGCACGCAGCTGCGTTAGCGCGGGGTGTGACATGCCAGACTCTCCGATACATAACGTAAAGGCATTGTATCGCAGATTGGCGAAATGAGGACGAGCAAACCAAATTTAGCGATCACTATCGCAACAATGATGCAACTAAGCCAAAAAAAGTGCGCCCGTTAAGGCGCACTAAACTACTGACAAAATCAGCACTGTGGGGAGACGGTTACCCCTTGCCTTTTACACTGCTGATAAAGGTGGAACGGGCAGTGGTTGAACCTAAACGCTCGGCTTCATCAAGCAGCTTCAGCGCTTTATCGACATCGCCGTTTTTGACCGCCTGCTTGATGGCGTTGTTAAAGTACGTTTCAGTATCGTTAAGCACCGGCTCGGCTTTTTTCGTCGGAGCCGGGGCTGCGGCAGGCGCTGCGGCTGGTGCGGCATAAACAGGCGCGGCAGTATTGCCCACCGTGACCGGGACCGGGCCAGATGAGCCAAACAGCGGCCCTACGAGTACGCTGGAGGCGCTGTTGGTAGAGACTTTCAGCTTAATCAGGCCGTCGGTAGTATGGCGAGCATGCGGGTCCGGGATGTCCGGGACAGCGTTACCGGTGCCTTTCGCGTAGGCTTTTGCCGGATCGACAAGCTTCGTTGTCTGTTGCAGATCTTTCTCTGTGGTGAACACCAGAACATAAATCTTCTGCTGACCCAGGGCCGGCGTCAGGCGCATAACGCCTTCCAGACGGTCTGCACTCATCACGCCAGGCTCCTGATAGCTAAAATAGGAGCTTGGGAAGAATGCGGATGGCGTCATGTTCTGATCGAGGATCAGCACGTTAGGCGCGAAGACGCTGGTCTGTTTATTGACTTCACTGGTCAACGTCAGGGTCAGCTCGCCGATATTCGCGGGCACGCTGAACGCCGCAACCGGGCCGCTGATGCCGGGAACGTTCAGCGACTGGCCGCCCGCAGCAAGCTGAGTGGTTTGCGTTTTTGATTGATCGACTGGTGTCCACACCAGCTGCTGAAGCGCCGCCGCCGGAATCGCTGGCGCAGCGCTGGTATTTTGAGGAACAAAATTCACATCTGCAAAGGTGACCGCAGGCGCGCAGGCCAGCAGCCCCGCAGAGAGGCACAGCGCGACGAGACTTTTCTTCATTTTCATTGTTATTACCTCTGATAGCGTGAGCGCTGCGGTGGCCAGGCAATAGCGCGCAGCGCCTAAGGAGAGAGGGGCTTACGCCCCTCTTTTCAGGTCATTACGTCAGGTTTGACGAATTACCACCAGATTTCCATCTGGGCGCCGAAGGTCCACTCATCGTTGTCGCCACGGCTGAAGGTTTTCGCGGACGTGTCGCTATACGCTACGCCAGAGGTGTAACCTGCACCTGAGTCGTTGTTCGCGTAGCCCCATTTCTCATCCCACTTCGCGTAGGTTGCGAAGACGCGGATAGCCGGACGAGACCAGATGCTGTCGCCTGCCTGCCACTGCTGGGCCAGGGTGATTTTGTACTGGCTGTTTTTGTCGTCAGTTTTCTGAGACTTAACGTTGTCGTAGCCCACTTCAAGCAGGGTGCTCATGATCGGCGTCCATTTGAACATTGGACGAACGCCCACGGTCCACCACTCGGTACCGTTGTTGTTATCACGATCGATGTTCTGGTACATACCGACGTACATCAGGTCCCAACGGTCTGCCAGGGTGATTGCACCGTGGTCCAGCACGCGCCACATGGAGCCGTCGTTATCGATGCTGCCGCCCTGCGGAATACCTTTACCGTTAGAGGTCATGGAGTCCGTACCATATTGCAGCACGAACTTGTTGAAGCCTTTCATCATGCTCTGGGTGTGTTCAGCGGTGAACAGCCAGCCATCTTTAGAGGCACCAGGTTGCAGATAGTAGTCGTCAGGAATGTTGGTATGACCGTAGTCAACGCCCAGCTCCAGCGTGCCGCCCGGGTTGGTCTCCAGACCGGCTAAGCGAACGTCGAAGACGTCGTTTGGTACAATATTGTCATAAACACGGTCGCCGTCCGCATTACGATCGGCGAAGGTTGCAGAACCGCCGGACTCAGAAGAACGGGTGGCGGCCAGAGAGAGCTTACCAAAGCCCAGATCGATGTTTTCAATACCGGCACCAGGACCAGAGATATCCCAGTAGTAGAAGTCGATCATGTGTACGTCATGACGCTGATAGAAACGCTTACCGGCCCAGATGGTAGAGCCTGGCAGCCATTCAATCAGGTTTTTACCCTGCACGTTAGCTTCACGGAAGGCCGGGCTGGTGGATTCCCAGTCGTTCTGCTGAGAAACGGAGTACGCTACGTTGGTGTCGAAATAGAAGCTCTTGTCGCCTTCTTTCCACACTTCCTGGCCCAGCTTCAGCTCGGCGTAGGTTTCACATTCGTTACCGAGACGGTATTTACTTTGTGCACCTGTTGCCTGGAAACATTGTTGTTCACCGCCACTTCCGGTCCAGCCGATGCCGGAACGAGCATAACCTTTAAAGTCTACGGCGCCCGCCTGGGCAGACAGGATGCCTGCCGCAATGGCGACAGCCAGAGGGACTTTGCGCAGAGTAATCATTATTCTATCTCCTGAGATCATTGCTTTTCTTTGTAATTGGAATGCTTAAACGCCTGGCTCTTTGTGCAGCCGACGACATGCTGTGCCATCCTCACGGAACAGATGGCAACGCTCTGGCGGCAAACCGATAGCGAATGTGGCACCCTCTTCTACCAACACCACGTCATTCTGGCGGTAGACCAGGTTCTGACGGATGGCGGGGATCTGGATATGAATCTGTGTTTCGTGACCAAGCTGTTCGACGACCTGAACTTCACCTTCCAGCGTCACATCCGCAATGTGGCTTGGCAGTAGATGCTCAGGACGGATACCGAGGGACATATTGGCCCCCACCTGTACGTTGGCGCTGTCGACCGGCAGCCAGACCTGCTGACGGTTTGGCAGCTCCACCTGTACCTGTTCAATCGCCGTCGCGGTCACTTTGACGGGCAGGAAGTTCATCTTTGGCGAGCCAATGAAGCCCGCTACAAAGCGGTCTGCCGGGTAGTGATACAGCTCCAGCGGTTTACCCACCTGCGCCACGCGACCGGCGTCCAGCACCACGATTTTGTCGGCCAGCGTCATCGCTTCGACCTGATCGTGGGTGACGTAAATCATCGTGCGGCCAAGGCGCTTGTGCAGACGGGAGATTTCGATACGCATCTGGACGCGCAGGGCAGCATCCAGGTTAGAGAGAGGTTCATCGAGCAGGAAGACGCGCGGCTCGGCCACCAGCGTACGGCCAATCGCCACGCGCTGACGCTGACCGCCGGAAAGCGCTTTCGGCTTACGCTCCAGCAGATGGGCCAGCTGGAGCACTTCCGCCACCTGAGTGACGCGCTGGTTAATAATCTCTTTTTTCGCGCCGGCCAGCTTCAGGCCAAAGGACATGTTCTCGGCAACGGAAAGATGCGGATAAAGCGCATAAGACTGGAACACCATGCCTACGCCACGTTCGGCAGGCGGGATGTCGTTCATTCGGGTATCACCAATAAACAGATCGCCACTGGTGATGGTTTCAAGACCGGCAATCATACGCAGCAGAGTCGATTTACCACAGCCTGATGGACCCACGAACACCACAAACTCACCTTCGTGGATGTCCAGATTGATGTCTTTTGACACCACTACGTCGCCCCAGGCTTTCGTTACATTACGCAGCTGTACGCTCGCCATGCCCTTCTCCCTTCGTTACAACCTGTCACCGACAGAAACATTCAAGATAAGTTCACTATGCGTGTTCCATTACTTTCGTGAATCCTCCACCCCCCGGCTTTTTTGTGGGGGAGGAGGCGGGAGGATGAGAGAGCAGGCTCTGCGACCGCAGCGGAGGGGCTGAGGCGAAAATCGTGAAGCGGCCTGCAAAATTCAGTGGGTTTTTATGTGCGCCAGCACTCATAACTTAAATTTATGTTACAGGGATCACACAAACGGGGGGTGGGGCGTAGGGACTGGGAGGATGGAAAGAGGATGTCAAATAAGGAGACTGAGTCACGTTGAACCACCTTATGTATCCACGAGCACATCACCAATAAAGGATGGCAGATATGAAGATCAAGACTGGCGCACGCGTTTTCGCATTGTCCGCCCTCGCAGCAATGATGATTTCCGCACCGGCTCTCGCCAAAATTGAAGAGGGTAAGCTGGTTATCTGGATTAACGGCGACAAGGGCTATAACGGCCTGGCCGAAGTGGGCAAAAAATTCGAGAAAGACACCGGTATCAAAGTGACCGTAGAGCACCCGGACAAGCTGGAAGAGAAGTTCCCGCAGGTTGCGGCCACGGGCGACGGTCCGGACATTATCTTCTGGGCGCATGACCGTTTCGGGGGCTACGCGCAGTCTGGCCTGCTGGCTGAAGTCACGCCAGATAAAGCCTTCCAGGACAAACTGTTCCCGTTCACCTGGGACGCCGTTCGCTATAACGGCAAGCTGATCGCTTACCCAATCGCGGTTGAAGCCCTGTCACTGATTTACAACAAAGACCTGGTGCCAAACCCACCGAAAACCTGGGAAGAGATCCCTGCCCTGGATAAAGAGCTGAAGGCGAAAGGTAAATCTGCCCTGATGTTCAACCTGCAAGAGCCGTACTTCACCTGGCCGCTGATTGCTGCCGACGGCGGCTACGCGTTCAAGTTTGAAAACGGCAAATATGACGTGAAGGACGTGGGCGTAGACAACGCGGGCGCGAAAGCAGGCCTGACCTTCCTGGTTGACCTTATCAAGAACAAACACATGAACGCGGATACCGACTACTCCATCGCGGAAGCGGCGTTCAACAAAGGCGAAACCGCGATGACCATCAACGGTCCGTGGGCCTGGACCAACATCGACAAGAGCAAAATCAACTACGGCGTGACCCTGCTGCCAACCTTCAACGGCAAGCCGTCTAAACCGTTCGTTGGCGTGCTGAGCGCGGGTATCAACGCCGCCAGCCCGAACAAAGAGCTGGCGAAAGAGTTCCTGGAAAACTACCTGCTGACCGATGAAGGTCTGGGTGATGTGAACAAGGACAAACCGCTGGGCGCCGTGGCGCTGAAATCCTTCCAGGATCAGTTAGCGAAAGATCCGCGCATTGCGGCCACCATGGATAACGCCCAGAAAGGCGAAATCATGCCGAACATCCCACAGATGGCCGCGTTCTGGTACGCCACCCGTACCGCCGTCATCAATGCTGCCAGCGGTCGCCAGACTGTTGATGCCGCGCTGAAAGATGCTCAAGGTCGTATTACCAAGTAAGCAGAAGAACGGCGGGTGGCGCGTACGCTGCCCGCCCTACAACTACGGCACGATCCGTAGGTCAGGTAAGCGCAGCGCCACCTGACGAAAAGTTTCCACCGTTGTAGAGGAAGAACCCCATGGATGTCATTAAAAAGAAACTCTGGTGGCAAAGCGACGCGCTGAAGTGGTCAGCGATAGGTCTGCTGTGTCTGCTGGTGGGTTACCTTGTTGTTTTAATGTACGTGCAAGGGGAATACCTTTTTGCCATCATGACGCTGATTTTAAGCTCGGTTGGCCTGTATATTTTCGCCAACCGTAAAGCGTACGCCTGGCGCTATGTTTACCCTGGCGTGGCCGGGATGGGGCTGTTTGTCCTCTTTCCGCTGATCTGCACCATTGCCATTGCCTTTACCAACTACAGCAGCACCAACCAGCTCGCGCAAGAGCGCGCCACCCAGGTGCTTCTGGACCGTTCTTATCAGGCCGGTAAGACCTTTAACTTCGGTCTGTATCCTGAGGGAGACGAGTGGAAGTTAGCGCTCACTGACGGTGAGAGCGGCAAAAACTATCTTTCCGACGCGTTCAAATTTGGCGGCGAGCAAAAGCTGGTCTTAAAAGAGGCCGAATCCCTGCCGGAAGGCGAACGCGCGAACCTGCGTATCATTACCCAGAATCGCCAGGCGCTGACCCAGCTCACCGCCGTGCTGCCCGATGACAGCAAAGTAACCATGAGCTCGCTGCGCCAGTTCTCCGGTACGCAGCCGCTTTACACCCTGGCGGATGACGGCACGCTGACCAACAACCAGAGCGGCGTGAAATATCGTCCGAACAACGATATCGGTTTTTATCAGTCTGTGAATGTCGACGGCAGCTGGGGAGACGACAAGCTCAGCCCGGGCTATACCGTCACCATCGGCTGGGATAACTTTACCCGCGTGTTTACCGACGAAGGCATCCAGAAGCCGTTCTTCGCCATCTTCGTCTGGACGGTAGTCTTCTCCATCCTGACCGTGATCCTGACCGTTGCCGTGGGTATGGTGCTGGCCTGCCTCGTGCAGTGGGAGTCCTTGAAAGGGAAAGCGATTTACCGCGTGCTGCTGATTCTGCCTTACGCCGTACCGTCGTTTATCTCGATTCTGATTTTCAAAGGGCTGTTTAACCAGAGCTTCGGTGAAATCAACATGATGCTGAGCGCGCTGTTCGGCATCAAACCGGCCTGGTTCAGCGACCCGACCACCGCCCGTTCGATGATTATCATCGTGAACACCTGGCTGGGTTATCCGTACATGATGATCCTGTGCATGGGGCTGCTGAAGGCGATTCCGGACGACCTGTACGAAGCCTCGGCAATGGACGGCGCGGGCCCGTTCCAGAACTTCTTCAAGATCACGCTGCCACTGCTCATTAAGCCGCTGACGCCGCTGATGATTGCCAGCTTCGCCTTTAACTTTAACAACTTCGTGCTGATTCAGCTGTTGACCAACGGTGGCCCGGACCGTCTCGGCACCACCACGCCGGCGGGCTATACCGACCTGCTCGTGAGCTACACCTACCGTATCGCCTTTGAAGGCGGCGGCGGCCAGGACTTCGGTCTGGCAGCGGCCATTGCCACCCTGATCTTCCTGCTGGTTGGCGCTCTGGCGATTGTGAACCTGAAAGCCACACGTATGAAATTTGACTAAGGAGGGCATCGATCATGGCTATGGTACAACCCAAATCTCAGAAGCTGCGCCTCCTCGCGACGCACTTAGGCCTGCTGATGTTCATCGCGGCCATCATGTTCCCGCTGCTGATGGTTATCGCCATCTCCCTGCGCTCGGGTAACTTTGCGACCGGGAGCCTGATCCCGGATGAAATCTCCTGGGAGCACTGGAAGCTCGCGCTGGGCTTCAGCGTTGAGCACGCCGATGGCCGCGTTACTCCGCCGCCGTTCCCGGTGCTGCTGTGGCTGTGGAACTCGGTGAAAGTGGCGACCATCACCGCGATCGGCATCGTCACGCTCTCCACCACCTGCGCTTACGCTTTCGCCCGCATGCGTTTCCCGGGCAAAGCGACGCTGCTGAAAGGGATGCTGATTTTCCAGATGTTCCCGGCGGTGCTGTCGCTGGTGGCGCTGTACGCCCTGTTTGACCGTCTGGGTCAGTATGTGCCGTTTATCGGTCTGAACACCCACGGCGGCGTGATCTTCGCCTATCTTGGCGGTATCGCCCTGCATGTGTGGACCATTAAAGGGTATTTCGAAACCATCGACGGTTCGCTGGAAGAAGCCGCCGCGCTGGATGGCGCCACCCCGTGGCAGGCGTTCCGTCTGGTGCTGCTGCCGCTGTCGGTGCCGATTCTGGCGGTGGTCTTTATTCTGTCGTTTATCGCGGCGATCACCGAAGTACCGGTCGCCTCACTGTTGCTGCGCGATGTGAACAGCTACACCCTGGCCGTTGGCATGCAGCAATACCTCAACCCGCAAAACTACCTGTGGGGCGACTTTGCCGCGGCGGCGGTACTCTCTGCCATCCCGATTACCGTAGTGTTCCTGCTGGCCCAGCGCTGGCTGGTCAACGGCCTGACGGCGGGCGGTGTGAAAGGTTAAGTTTCATCTGTTATGCCACTGCAACCCTCAACTTTAGACGTATTGTATTGAACCAACTTGTGACTGTTGTTAGGCGCTCTTCGGAGCGCCCTTTTTTTATTCGCGTTTCAGCCGCTTCGAGTTGCACAGCCAGAGGGTGATCACCAGCAGCAGGATCGCCGCCGAGTAGATCAGCACGTCGAGCGGGGATTTATGATCGACGATGATCAGCCGCACAATCGCGGTGATGCCGATGTAGATGAAATAGCGCAGCGGGAAGTGAAAGCCGGACTGGAAGTACTTCACAATCAGGGCAATAAACTCGAAGTAGAGAAAGTAGACCACCAGCCCTTCCACCAGCGCATATTTGCTGGTTTGCTCAGGGGCAAATAGCACATCAGCCAGATGCACCGTCTCTTTGCCGAGAAAGACGACCAGGATCAGGCCAAGGCTCAGCAGACCGAGGTTCAGCACGGTCTGGAGTATCGTTGAGATGAACTCAACGCGCGGGCGAGTCAGGGATGTCATACAGCACCTCATTCTCCAGGGCGAGGTTCCTGTATAACGCAAAAATGTGACGGGGATCTATATTTTTTGTTTATGTTTGGCGCATTCACCCGGTGGCGCTGCGCTTACCGGGCCTACAAAAACCGTAGGCCGGGCAAACAAGCATCAGCGGAAGTTAATGTTCTTATCGCTGGTCATGTCATACAGCTGGAACTTACGTCCAAGCTGCTGACCACCGTCACGCGTCAGTGGCGTCCAGCCCACTGCCGCACGGCTGCGGGTCGGACCGGATGAGAACAGATCCAGCGGAATTGACACGTACACCCCTTTGGTGAAGTCCCCTTCCCCGTACTCGTCCGGCGAAACGTTGGTAATGGTGGCATAGCCGCCCACCACGATGCCGCTGTCGAAGTGTTTGGAGATATCCAGCGTGCCGCCCTTATCGCCCGCCAGATACTGTCCGACGCTGGCTTTCACCAGTACGTCCTGCGCGAACGACGGCGTCCAGTAGGCGGTCAGGTGACCGGTTTTGACGCTGTAGTCGGTGAACTTCATCATGTCCTGCGCGCTGCGCCAGTCACGCTGTTTCACGTAGTTGGCGTCAATCCCGAAGGCCCAGTTGCTGTCGACAGGACGATACAACACTTCCGCCCCCGCGCCGCCAAACATGGTTTCCAGATAGCCACCGTAAACCTGGCCGTAGAAACCGTTGCCGAAGTACTGGAAGTAGTTGGCCTGAAGGTTATTCACGTAGATATCGTTCTGCACGTATTCACGCACGCGGGTACGCACGCGCGGCAGTTTTGAATCGTTCGGCGGGTTGGTGTAGTTAAATTTGTCGTAGTTGTTGGCAAGGTTGCCGAACAGGCTACCGGTGGTCAACAGGTGGTCGGTCACCCACAGATCGGCCGTCGCCATCGCGCCCAGCTGATACATATAGAAGTTTTCCGGCCCGCCGACGGACTGGTTCAGCACCGGATCGATATGGAAATCGAAGCGGGGCTTATCGATATACCAGCCCTGCTCGGTACTCTCCGGCACCACCGGCTCAACGCGTTTTTGCACCAGCTCGGTTTCATGTCCCAGCGGCTCGCCTTCAAGATGACGCTTAAGGCTGGCAACGTCGGTTTCGGTTGTGACCTGCGGCATGTTAAGACGGTTCTCCGTCACGCGGATCGTGCGGATCCCCTCCGGCAGATCGTTCATAACGATCCGGTTGGCGCGCTCGATCCCTTCGCGGGAATCACGGTATTTCACCTGCTCGCCGGTGACGTACAGCGTATCACCTTTGGTCTGGATCTTCGGATCCGCCAGCCCCGCGTTATATTTCAGCAGCGTCAGCTGATTCGCCACCACGGAGTGCTGAATGATCGCATCCTGCGGCTCCGGCTGGTATTTAGGCCGCGGGTTGTCATTGTAGCGCGGACGCATGTCGTTAAAGTTGGTGCGCAGCGTGAAGCCAAACATCAGGGTATTGCCGCGCTCGTAGCTGAGGTTAACGTCGGCCCAGTCGGTCACGCGGTAAATGGCGCCGACGTTAAACTTGCTCTTCTGCTCAATCTTGCCGGCAAAATCTTCGCTGTAGTTATTGCCTTCATACTCCAGCTTCAGGCGCAGCGGCTGCCAGGGCGTTTGATACTCTACGCCGCCAAACAGCGAGGCCGGGCCGTGGAACATCTGGTCGCCGTTGATGGAGCCCGCTTTTTTGTAGCTGTTATCGCGGTAGCAGTATTTGTCGCTGTAGGAGCAGAACGGATTGGTTACGTTGCCGCTGGTACCAAGATAGCCCCAGCCGAGACCCAGTGAGAAATCAAACGGCCCCCAGGCTTTACTGGCAACGATGTATTCCGCATCAAACAGGCCGGTACCGCCGATATCTTTTGCCCCGACGGAGACCTGCGGCATCCAGTAGCTCTCTTCCCACAGGCGCAGCTTCACGTCGAAGGCTTTGTCTTTATAGGTCTGATCGCCGGAGAAGGCGTCGACGCTGCTGTACTGTTTCGTTCGCACGTCGGTGTAGCGCAGCGTGGTCTCCAGCCAGGGGAACAGCTGCACGGACGCAGAATAGTAGCGGTACTGATCGTTATCGCGATAGTTAAGGCTGATTTCCCCCTCGCGTGCCATCCGCGCGGTCGGGGTTTGCAGTAAGCCCACGCCGCCAAAATCGGACTGCGACGGGCCAATCGGTGCCGGATACGTTTCTGCATGACAGGCGGCACTCACGCACAGTGCAAGCATGCTGTAGAGATAGGTTTTTTTCATTATTCCGGTATCCGCTGTATCAGGGAGCGAAGGATATCGGCATTAAGCCCGTCATACGCTTTCGTCCAGAAATGGTCGGCAAAACCGACAAAAATGATGCTGCCCGGCATGGGTTCGATATGGCGTTTATTCCAGTAAGCCACCGGCGCTTTCTGCGTATGCCCGTCCGGATAGACCACCCAGGCATAGCTGTTATCGGCACCGCTGAGCAGGCTTTGTTCGTCAAGATAGCTCGCGACGTCCCGGCCCGGCGTAAACGGCTTATTGCCAGGGCTGCTGATGAGCCCCATCACGGTGACGGTGGAAGGCTGAGCCGGTAGCCACAGGGTATAGTCCCCCTCCAGCGACGGATTGCCTTTTTCCGCGACGCGCACCTCATCCGGGTCGAGATTCACCTTCTGCCGGCCCGTCACCTTCAGAGCCTGAAGCTGCTGGCGCAGGCTGTTGATGGCCGCGGCATCGTCGGCGTCTTCCTGCTGTGCCAGCCCGGATAATCTGGCGAGCAGCGCATGATGTCTTTGTTCCGCGACAATCGTCGCCTGACGCTCGCTGATAACGCCCCCGGTCCACCAGCTTTTCGCCAGTCTCGGCTGACCCACCAGATCGAGCAGATGCCCGGCATTGGTTAAAGTTTTGGGTTTTTCGCTGTCCGGGGTGTAGACCTGTACCGTTCCCGCAGACCACGCCAGCGGCGAGGCAAGGCTGGCGAGAAGCGCAACGTGGATGAGCGTTTTCATGATTTCGCCGCCTTGATCAGGGTGGTCTTCACCGGGAAGAAACCGGCACCGAGATACTGCAAGGACTGGCGGATTTGCCCCTCTTCGTCCACCCAGAAGCGGTTATGCCAGGTGGCCTGGTCGGTTGTCACCTCTTCATCCAGCACGCGAACCTGCGTTTCGTCGCTGCCCACCTTTACGCTGTCCGTACCGTCCCAGCGGAAAGTGGAGCGGGCCGTGGCATAACGCACCTGTTTGTGTTCGGTCCAGCCCATCGTGCGCGTCCAGCTTGCGCCATCGACAATCTGATTCGGCTTAATGAGCGGATCTTCAGCCAGGTTGTTCACCTCGATCAGGTTGTCGCCGCCGAGCAACGTTTTCACGATTCGGGCATGCTGCGTGACGATGGTGGCCTGATCCTGCGTCACCCATTTCTGCTGCCCGTTTTCATCGAAAGCGAGCACCACAAACAGTTGCGGACCATCGTTTAGCTGCATGTACTGGCTGGCATACGGCATGTTCTGAAGTTCGTCATCGGTCAGATGCACGCCCGGCGTGCCGAACATGCTGTCCCACAGTGAGTTGCCCAGCCCTTTAGTGGTAGCTGAGCACGCCTGCAACAGCAGGCAAATCAGGATGATTGCAGGTCGCTTCACGACTCTTCTCCGAAGGGGCGAAATAACCACACCGAAGTGTGGTTATGATTAAAACACCCGGTATTACTGGGTGCTGGTCGTCGTAGTGGTCGTGGTTCCGGTATTGGAGCCATCACCGCCACCGGTTGCCGCCAGCGCGACACCCACGGCTGAACTTACGGCGCTGGTGCTGGCTGCGGTAGAACTTCCCGCAGACGCAGACGTCGCTGCCGACCCTGCTGCTTCCCCGACCTGGACCGGAGCTGCATAGACAGACGTCGCCGCAAGTGCAGATATGGCAAAAATGCCATACAGTACTTTCTTCATAACAATTTCCCTTCAATGAATGAATGGAGATTTGCCCGAAAGAAATTCAGGCGGATTCGAGTATACACAACTAACGCTGAGGGTTTACCGTACGGGGAAATAGGGAAAGGGTTTTCGGACTAATGGATAAAAATGAAACGAAAGAAGAATAGATGAAATATATAACCAATATAAATCAGATAGTTATAATATAAATAAGCTAAAGTATTTCTGCGTATTTTCTTAAAATAAACCGCAGCAATTAACGGGTTAGACGCGTTTTTCGGATTAAACTCAGACCCGAAATTTGAGTTAACTAACAGACATCAGGAATTATCCGATAAAAAAATGCCGGCATATCGCCGGCATTTTTCATGACATATTTATTACCCACGCCATGCTTTATAGCGGTTAATCAAACCGTTGGTGGAGCTGTCGTGGCTGTCGATTGCCTTATCGTCGCCCAGCTCCGGCAGAATGCGGTTTGCCAGCTGTTTACCCAGCTCAACGCCCCACTGGTCAAAGGTGAAGATATTGAGGATAGCGCCCTGGGTGAAGATCTTGTGCTCGTACAGCGCAATCAGCGCACCCAGGCTGAACGGGGTGATTTCGCGCAGCAGGATGGAGTTAGTTGGGCGGTTGCCTTCGAACACCTTGAACGGCACAACGTGGTCCAGCGTGGCCGGATCTTTACCCTGGTCACGATACTCCTGCTCAACTACCTCGCGGGATTTGCCGAACGCCAGCGCTTCGGTCTGGGCGAAGAAGTTAGACAGCAGCTTCTGATGGTGGTCGGACAGCGGGTTGTGCGTAATCGCCGGGGCGATGAAATCGCACGGTACCATTTTGGTACCCTGGTGGATCAGCTGGTAGAACGCATGCTGGCCGTTGGTGCCCGGCTCGCCCCAGATGATTGGGCCAGTCTGGTAATCCACCGCGTTGCCGTTACGGTCAACGTACTTACCATTGGATTCCATGTTGCCCTGCTGGAAATAGGCCGCAAAGCGGTGCATGTACTGGTCGTACGGCAGGATCGCTTCGGTTTCAGCGCCGAAGAAGTTGTTGTACCAGATACCGATCAGCGCCAGCAGCACCGGCAGGTTTTTCTCAGGCGCGGTGGTGGAGAAGTGTTTGTCCATCGCGTGCGCACCGGAGAGCAGCTCAACGAAATTGTCGAAGCCGACGGACAGAATGATGGACAGGCCGATTGCTGACCACAGAGAGTAGCGGCCGCCAACCCAGTCCCAGAACTCGAACATGTTCGCCGTATCAATGCCGAACTCGCCTACCGCTTTACCGTTGGTGGAGAGCGCCGCAAAGTGTTTCGCTACATGCTTTTCATCACCCGCGGTTTTCAGGAACCAGTCGCGCGCGCTGTGGGCGTTGGTCATGGTTTCCTGGGTAGTGAAGGTTTTGGACGCCACCAGGAACAGGGTGGTTTCCGGGTTCACTTTTTTCAGCACTTCGGCGATGTGAGTCCCATCGACGTTAGAGACGAAGTGCATGTTGAGGTGGTTTTTGTAAGGGCGCAGCGCCTCGGTCACCATGAACGGGCCGAGGTCAGAGCCGCCGATACCGATGTTCACCACGTCGGTGATTGCTTTGCCGGTGTAGCCTTTCCAGCTGCCGGAGATGATCGCTTCAGAGAAGGTTTTCATCTTTTCCAGCACCGCGTTCACTTCCGGCATCACATCTTTGCCGTCAACGATGATTGGAGTATTGCTACGGTTGCGCAGCGCCACGTGCAGCACGGCACGATCTTCGGTGCGGTTGATCTTCTCACCAGAGAACATGGATTTGATGGCATCAGCCAGCTCGGTCTCTTTCGCCAGATCTTGCAGCTTCGCCAGCGTCTCTTCGGTGATACGGTTCTTGGAGAAATCCACCAGCATCAGGTCATCGAAGGTGGCGGAGAACTTGCTGAAACGATCGGCATCTTTCGCGAACAGATCCGCGATAGTGACGTCTTTCATTTCATCAAAATGTTTCTGTAGTGCCTGCCATGCAGCGGTCTGCGTTGGGTTGATGTTTTTCATAGCAATACTCTTCTGATTTGAGAATTGTGACTGCGGTCGATTGTAGCGCCTGCAAATAAAAATTGTGATGGTTTTTATGCCATTGCCCTGGTCTGCATCAAACGCAGGTGAAAAGACCCGAAAAGTATAGCTGCTGTCGCGCCCTTCCGGCGTGGCGAAATGTCGGTCAAAAGGGGGTAAAAAGGAGCATAAAATATGGGCCTGTTATAAGTCCTGTTTCTGAGGGGTACCCCCCCATGAAAAATCCGCATAATCCCAGCATTGACAGGACCTCCCCCGCATTTTATTTATAGGGCCGTATTTTGCGCCTGCACCTGTCCTCGCTTCACTCTTGTGCCAAGGTCGCTCTATTCATTCCCTGACACGAGGTTGTTATGACGAGTTTTGTGGTCGCCAAGTTTGGCGGCACCAGTGTGGCAGACTACGCTGCCATGAACCGCAGCGCCGATGTGGTGCTGGCCGATCCGAATACCCGCCTGGTGGTGCTGTCCGCCTCAGCCGGCGTGACGAACCTGCTGGTTTCGCTGTCTGAAGGACTGGAGGCGACCGAGCGTTTCGTGAAGCTGGATGCGCTACGCAAAATTCAGTTCGACATCCTTGAGCGTCTGCAAAACCCGAACGTCATTCGTGAGGAAGTGGAACGCCTGCTGGAAAATATCACCACCCTGGCAGAAGCCGCGTCGCTGGCCACCTCAACCGCGCTGACCGACGAGCTGGTCAGCCACGGCGAGCTGATGTCCACCCTGCTGTTCGTTGAGATCATGCGCGAGCGCAATATTCAGGCGCAGTGGTTTGACGTGCGCAAAGTGATGCGCACCAGCGACCGCTTTGGCCGCGCCGAGCCGGACGTGGAAGCGCTGGCCGAGCTGACCAGCCAGCAGCTTGCCCCGCGCCTTGATGAAGGCATTGTGATCACCCAGGGCTTTATCGGTAGCGAAGCCAAAGGACGCACCACCACGCTGGGCCGCGGCGGCAGCGACTACACCGCCGCCCTGCTGGGCGAAGCCCTGCACGCGACCCGCGTGGATATCTGGACGGACGTGCCGGGTATTTACACTACCGACCCGCGCGTGGTGTCTGCGGCAAAACGTATTGACGTGATCGCCTTTGAAGAAGCGGCGGAAATGGCCACCTTCGGCGCGAAAGTGCTGCATCCGGCCACGCTGCTGCCTGCCGTGCGCAGCGACATTCCGGTTTTCGTTGGTTCCAGTAAAGATCCAAAGGCGGGCGGGACGCTGGTCTGCAAGAAAACCGAGAACCCACCGCTGTTCCGCGCGCTGGCCCTGCGCCGCAAGCAGACGCTGGTCACCCTGCACAGCCATAATATGCTGCACTCCCGCGGCTTCCTGGCAGAAGTGTTTGGTATCCTGGCGCGCCATAATATCTCCGTGGATCTGATCACCACCTCGGAAGTGAGCATCGCGCTGACGCTCGACACCACCGGCTCCACCTCTACCGGCGATACCCTGCTGACGCAGTCGCTGCTGATTGAGCTGTCCGAACTGTGCCGCGTGGAAGTGGAAGAAGATCTGGCGCTGGTTGCCATCATCGGTAACAAGCTGTCGCGCGCCTGCGGCGTGGGCAAAGAGGTCTTCGGCGTGCTCGACCCGTTCAGCATCCGCATGATTTGCTACGGCGCCTCCAGCTATAACCTCTGCTTCCTGGTCCCTGCCGATCAGGCCGAGCAGGTCGTGCAGAAACTTCATCAGAATTTGTTTGAATAAAATTCGTTAGCACGATAAACAATACCAATAAGCCGGGCACAGACCCGGCTTTTTTATTACAAAACAACACGACAATACTGCAAGGAATTCACTATGTTATCCGCTATCACCCGGCTGTTCCCGCTATGGGCGCTGCTGCTCTCCATACTCGCGTATTACACCCCTAGCACGTTCACGGGCATTGGTCCGTGGGTCACCACGCTGCTGATGCTGATTATGCTCGGCATGGGCGTACACCTGAAAATCGACGATTTTAAACGCGTGCTGTCTCGCCCGGCGCCGGTTGCCGCGGGTATTTTCCTGCACTACCTGGTGATGCCGCTCGCGGCGTGGCTGCTGGCGATGGCCTTCAAAATGCCACCGGACCTTTCCGCCGGGATGGTGCTGGTGGGCAGCGTTGCCAGCGGTACGGCATCTAACGTGATGATCTTCCTGGCGAAAGGCGACGTGGCGCTGTCCGTCACCATCTCGTCCGTTTCCACGCTGGTGGGCGTAATTGCCACACCGCTGTTAACCCGCCTGTACGTGGACGCGCATATTCAGGTGGACGTAATGGGCATGCTGCTCAGCATTTTGCAAATCGTGGTGATCCCGATTGCGCTGGGGCTGGTTATCCACCATCTGTTCCCACGCGTGGTGAAAGCGGTTGAGCCGTACCTGCCCGCGTTTTCGATGGTCTGCATTCTGGCGATCATCAGCGCCGTGGTAGCCGGTTCCGCCTCGCACATTGCTTCGGTGGGCTTTGTGGTGATCGTCGCGGTGGTGCTGCACAACACCATCGGCCTGCTGGGCGGATACTGGGGCGGGAAGCTGTTTGGCTTCGACGAATCCACCTGCCGCACGCTGGCGATCGAAGTGGGAATGCAGAACTCCGGCCTGGCGGCGGCGCTCGGAAAAATTTACTTCTCGCCGCTTGCAGCCCTGCCGGGCGCGCTGTTCTCCGTCTGGCACAACCTGTCCGGTTCGCTGCTGGCGGGCTACTGGTCCGGTAAGCCGATTGATGAACAACCGAAAAAAGATGCGCTGAAACAGGGTTAATTAACCCGGCTTGCTTTACACTGAAGCCTCCCCATCAGGAGGCTTCAGCAATGGCGACACCACGATTGACCCAGAAAGACATGACGGAAGCCGAGCAGCGCGAACTGAAAACGCTTCTCGACCGTGCCCGCATCGCGCATGGCCGCACGCTGACGAACGCCGAAACCAATCAGGTTAAAAAAGAGTACATCGACAAGCTGATGGCACAACGTGATGCCGCGGCGAAAAAAGCCCGCAAGCTGAAAAAAGAGCAGGCTTATAAACCGGATGCAGAGGCAACCTTTTCCTGGTCCGCCAGCACATCAACCCGTGGAAGGCGCTAATCAGCGCCCTTTCTTTTTGCGCCCCGGCTGGGTAAAGCGTTTTCCGTTGCCCGGCTTGCCTCGCCCTTTCTCTTCCGCCTGCGGTGCCTTAACCACCGGACGTTTAATCGCCTGCGTTTTCGGTTTGGCTTTGGCTTTCGGCTTCGCTTCGGACGAGGAGTTTTCGATAAGCTTGAACAGTTCAATCAGCTCGTCGTCCGTCAGGTCGCGCCACTCGCCCAGCGGGATCCCGGACAGGCTGACGTTCATGATGCGCGTGCGTTCCAGCTTCGTCACTTCATAACCAAAATACTCGCACATGCGGCGGATCTGGCGGTTTAAGCCCTGCACCAGGGTAATACGGAAGGCAAACGGCGCTTCTTTTTTGACCTTGCACTTCTTCGTGACGGTGCCCAGAATCGGCACGCCTGCGCCCATCCCGCGAATGAACTCGTCCGTCACCGGCTTGTTCACCGTCACGATGTACTCTTTCTCGTGGTCGTTACCGGCACGCAGAATTTTGTTCACCAGGTCGCCGTGGTTGGTAAGGAAAATCAACCCCTGAGAGTCTTTATCCAGGCGACCAATCGGGAAGATACGGCTGCTGTGGTTAACGAAATCAACGATGTTGTCCCGCTCGCCATCTTCCGTGGTGCTGACAATCCCAACCGGTTTGTTCAACGCGATAAACACCAGGTCTTCGGCATCACGGGGTTCGATGACCTGACCATTCACTTTAACCACATCGCCAGGCACCACCTGATCGCCGATGGTGGCGCGTTTGCCGTTGAGAAACACGTTACCCTGTTCAATGTAACGGTCAGCCTCGCGACGTGAGCAGATCCCGCTCTCGCTAATATATTTGTTTAATCGGGTTGATTGAGTTGGCAGCATAGTTTCTCCTGTGAAGGGCGAAATATACCTTACCTTGCGGCTGACAAAAAAGTGTTAGTAGCCGTTGATCAAAAAATCGAGTGCATCCCGCAGTGAAGCCTGGTTTTGCGTAAGATCGGCAACACGTTCGCCTAACTCTTTTGGCAATATGCGTGCCTATTGATCCATCAGAACGACCTCTGAAAGTTACTAAAGGAGCCGTTGTCATCAACCCACTGGTTAATGGCCTCAATAGAAGTTTTATTTTCTGCTAACCACTCTGCGCGCTGGTGCGCACGAAACTGTTCCTGTAGGGCGGCAGTGAGTACAGCAGAGAGATTAAGTTTGAGACGTCGCGCTTCTTCAAGAATGTCAGGTGCTAACGAAACATTGACGGATTTTTTTATGCCGTTAGTAGTGCGCATGATAACCCCCATTGGAATGCGCATGAATTGGCGAAGTGTAGCGTAATAAACGAGCATTTTCTATTCCCTTAAAAATGTAAGGTCTGAAGAGTAAAATGCTCTTTATAGAGTGTCACGCCTCGCAAACGGGTTTTGCGAGGCGCTTTCAGAGATTAATACTCATCCCGCTCGTCGTCTTCATCCGGCTGTTCCATCACGCTATACGCCACCGCGCAGAACAGCGAGTTAAGACGCTTCATATCCCCCAGCAGCCCCAGGTGCAGGGAGCTGGTCTCGATACTTTGCACGTTCTGCTGGTGCAGACGTTCAACGTGGGCGTGCGAGTAGCGGCGGTTAAGAATGCGGAAGCGATGCTTGTTGCGGCGCAGGCGGCGCGCGCTCGGCACGTCGCTGGAGAAGAACACCGACATCGCCAGCTTCAGGTTGCTCACCAGCTTTTCGTGCAGCGCTTCCAGCTCCTTCAGCCCTTCCACGGAGAAGGCCCGACGCGCGGCCAGGGATTTGTCCGCGATTTCGCTGCCCATACGCTCGACGATGTCCGAGGCCTGCTCCAGGTTAAGCGACATCTCAATGATTTCAGCCCAGCGGCGGGACTCCTCTTCCGCCAGCTCGTCCTGGGGGATGCGCGCCAGATAGAGCTTGATGGCGGTGTACAGCACATTGATATCGTCCGCCAGCCTGCGCAGCTCCTTCTCCTCGCGCGGCTCGCCGTGCATCACCTTTTTAAGCCCTTCGAGCATGGTTTCCATCGCGTCGCCCATGCGCAGCGTTTCGCGGGCGGCGTTGGCGATGGCCAGCGCAGGCGTGTCCAGCACCGAGGTATCGAGATGCTTCGGCTTGAGGCGCGCGTCCAGCTCCGGTTCATCACGTATCAGACGTTCGCAGAAGCGGGCCATTGGAGCAGCAAACGGCACCATCGCCAGGCAGCGCACCAGGTTATAGAAGACGTGGAAGTAGATCACCAGCTCCGCTTTCGGCAGAGAGATGTTATCCATCAGGTTGGCCAGCGGATGCACAAACGGCAGAATGATCAGGCTGCCCACCAGCTTAAACAGTAAACTTCCCAGCGCCACGCGGCGGGCGGCAGCATTGGCGGCGCTGTTGTTGAGCATCGCCAGCAGGCCAGAACCGAGGTTGGCGCCAATCACCAGGCACAGCGCCACCGGGAAAGAGATGGCCCCCGCAGCGGTGAGCGTCGCCGTCAGAAGAACGGCTGCCAGGCTGGAGTAGCTGACGATTGCAAACACCGCGCCAATCAGCGCATCCAGCATAATATCGCCGGTTAACGAGGCGAAGATGACCTGCACGCCGTTGGCCTGGGTGATCGGCGTAACCGCCTGCACAATCAGCTCCAGCGCCAGCAGGATCAGCCCGAGGCCGATGCCGACGCGTCCGAGCTGCCCGGCACGACTTTGCTTACGGCTGAGGAAGAAAATGACGCCGATAAAAATCAGCAGCGGCGACAGCCAGGAGAGATCGAAGGTCAGGATACGCGCCATCAGCGCGGTCCCCACATCAGCGCCGAGTACGATCACCAGCGCCGGAGCGAGGGCGACCAGATCCTGCGCCACAAACGAAGTGACGAGCATGGTGGTAGCATTACTACTTTGCACCAGCGCCGTGACGCCAATACCCGCGCAGAAGGCGAGCGGCTTCTTCTCAACGCTGCCGCTGAGAACGGTACGTAAACGTGCGCCAAACACGCGCATTACGCCGGTACGAACGATATGGGTGCCCCATACCAGCAGTGCGACTGCGGAGAGCAGGTGTAACAACGTCAACACGGTCGGTTTTCCTCCTTATCGTTATCTGTTTTCCTGAGGTTTGTTGCGCGTTGTCTTGCCGGATGGCGGCTACGCCTTATCCGGCCTACGCGTAGGCCCGGTCAGCGCAGCGCCACCGGGCAATGTGGTAAGAACCTTCTTCCAGTATAAGGGTTTAAACGTAAGAAAGAGACAGGGCACCCTGGAGGTGCCCTGTTTGTTGTAAGGAAAAGTGACGTTAGTCTGCGTCGTAGCCTAAATTCGGTGCCAGCCAGCGTTCTACCTCTGACACGCTCATGCCTTTACGCTGGGCGTAATCTTCAATCTGATCGCGCTGAAGCTGCGCCACGGCGAAGTACTTGCTGTCCGGGTGGCTGAAGTACCATCCGGAAACGGACGCGCCCGGCCACATGGCAAATGACTCGGTAAGCTTCATGCCCGTATGCGCTTCTACGTCCAAAAGTTTCCAGATAGTGCCCTTCTCGGTATGTTCCGGACAGGCCGGATACCCCGGTGCCGGACGAATGCCCTGGTAGTTTTCGCGGATCAGCTCCTCGTTGCTAAGGTTCTCATTCGCCGCGTAGCCCCAGTACACCTTACGTACGCGTTCGTGCAGGTATTCAGCAAAGGCTTCCGCCAGACGGTCGGCAATCGCTTTCACCATGATTTTGTTGTAATCATCATGCTGTGCGTCGAACGCATCCGCCAGCGCATCTTCTTCCAGACCCCCGGTGACGGCAAACGCGCCGATATAGTCGGCTTTCCCACTCAGCTTCGGCGCAACGAAATCCGCCAGGCAGTAGTTGGCAAAGCCCACTTTCTCCGTTTGCTGGCGCAGGTGATGGCTCACGGCCAGCACGTGGGTGCGGGTTTCATCGCGATAGATTTCCACGTCGTCGCCCACGCGGTTTGCCGGGAACAGGCCCACCACGCCGCGCGGATTGAGGGCTTTCTCTGCGCTCAGCCTGTCGAGCATGTCGTTGGCATCTTTAAACAGGCGTTTCGCCTCTTCGCCTACCACCTCGTCTTCCAGGATGCGCGGATATTTGCCCGCCAGCGACCAGGTCATAAAGAACGGCGTCCAGTCGATGTAGTTGCGCAGCGTCTCGATGCTGGCGACCACCTCCTGCACGCCCAGACGGTGCGCGACCGGCGGGGTATAGCTTGCCCAGTCGAAGGCCAGGTCGTTATCGCGCGCGGCGGCGAGCGTCACCGGCGGCGTACGCGGTTTCTTACGACCGTGCTGAATGCGGACGGTTTCGTACTCTTTGCGGGTGCGGGCGACAAACTCATCGCGCTGGGTATCGGAAAGCAGCGCGGAGACCACTCCCACGGTGCGCGAGGCGTTTTGGACATACACCGTCGGCCCACTGTAGTTTTGCTCGATTTTCACCGCCGTGTGGGCTTTCGAGGTGGTGGCCCCGCCAATCAGCAGCGGAATGGTGAAGCCCTGACGCTCCATCTCTTTCGCCACGTTGACCATTTCGTCCAGTGACGGCGTGATCAGCCCTGAAAGACCAATCAGGTCAGCGTTGACTTCGCGTGCGGTCTTGAGGATTTTATCCGCCGGAACCATCACGCCGAGGTCAATAATCTCGTAGTTATTACACTGCAACACCACGCCAACAATGTTTTTGCCGATGTCGTGCACGTCGCCCTTCACGGTAGCGATAACCATTTTACCGTTGCTGGAGCCCTTCTCTTTGCTGGCTTCGATAAAGGGTTCCAGATAAGCCACAGCCTGCTTCATGACGCGGGCGGATTTCACCACCTGCGGCAGGAACATCTTGCCCTCGCCGAACAGATCGCCGACCACGTTCATGCCGTCCATCAGCGGCCCTTCGATCACCTCAATCGGGCGGGCTGACTGCTGACGCGCTTCCTCGGTATCCTGCTCGATGAACTCGGTAATCCCTTTCACCAGCGAGTATTCCAGACGCTTTTTCACGTCCCAGGCGCGCCACTCGGCCTGCTGAACGGTGGCTGATTCATCCGACTTGCTGCCGCGATATTTCTCCGCCAGTTCCAGCATGCGTTCGGTGGCGTCGTCACGACGGTTGAGGATCACGTCCTCGACGGCATCGCGCAGCTCCGCCGGCAGATCGTCGTAAATCGCCAGCTGGCCCGCGTTAACGATCCCCATGTCCATCCCGTTGCGGATGGCGTAGTAGAGGAACACGGCGTGGATCGCCTCACGCACCGGGTCGTTACCACGGAACGAGAACGAGACGTTCGACACGCCACCGGAGATCAGCGCATGCGGCAGCTCGCGTTTAATGTCTTCACACGCGCCGATAAAGTCCTGGGCGTAATTGTTGTGCTCTTCAATGCCGGTCGCGACGGCGAAGATGTTCGGGTCGAAAATGATGTCTTCCGGCGGGAAGCCCACCTCTTTGGTCAGAATTTTGTACGCGCGGCGGCATATCTCAATTTTGCGCTCGCGGGTATCGGCCTGGCCCACTTCATCGAAGGCCATCACCACCACGGCGGCCCCGTAGCGGCGCACCAGCTTCGCGTGGTGAATAAAAGTATCGACCCCCTCCTTCATCGAAATGGAGTTGACGATGCCTTTACCCTGAATGCATTTCAGCCCTTTTTCGATGACGTCCCATTTGGAGGAGTCAATCATGATTGGCACGCGGGCAATGTCCGGCTCACCGGCAATCAGGTTGAGAAAACGCACCATCGCCGCTTCGGCGTCGAGCATCCCCTCGTCCATGTTGATATCAATAATCTGCGCGCCGCTCTCGACCTGCTGACGGGCGACGTCCAGCGCTTCGCTGTACTTCTCTTCTTTGATCAGGCGCTTAAACTTTGCGGAACCGGTAACGTTCGTACGTTCACCCACGTTCACAAACAGGCTGTCATCACCGATAGTCAACGGCTCAAGGCCGGAAAGGCGACAGGCAACCGGAAGCTCGGGCAGCTTGCGCGGCGGCAGCCCGGTAACGGCCTTGCTCATGGCTGCGATGTGCTCCGGCGTGGTGCCGCAGCAGCCGCCGACGATGTTCAGGAAGCCAGACTCGGCCCACTCGCGGATTTGCGCCGCCATGGTGTCGGCATCCAGATCGTATTCGCCAAACGCGTTCGGCAGACCGGCGTTCGGGTGGGCGGTGACGTAGCATTCGGCGATGCGCGAAAGCTCCTGCACGTACTGGCGCAGCTCGTCCGGCCCCAGCGCGCAGTTCAGGCCGAAGGAGAGGGCTTCAGCGTGGCGCAGCGAGTTATAGAAGGCTTCGGTGGTCTGGCCGGAAAGCGTGCGCCCCGAGGCGTCGGTGATGGTGCCGGAAATCATGATCGGCAGGTCAACGCCCAGCGCCTCGCACTCCTCTTTCACCGCGTAAATCGCGGCTTTGGCATTGAGGGTGTCGAATACGGTTTCAATCAGGATCAGGTCGGAACCGCCTTCCACCAGCGCTTTAGTGGACTCACGATAGGCGGCCACCAGCTGGTCGAAGGTGATGTTACGAAACGCCGGATCGTTTACGTCCGGTGAAATTGACGCGGTGCGGTTCGTCGGGCCAAGCACCCCGGCAACGTAGCGCGGTTTATCCGGGGTACGGGCGGTCCATTCGTCGGCGCAGGCGCGGGCGAGCCTGGCCGCCTCAAAGTTGATCTCCGCCGACAGGGATTCCATCTGGTAATCCGCCATGGCGATGGTTGTCGAGTTGAAGGTGTTGGTTTCTACAATATCCGCACCCGCTTCAAAGTAGGCGTTGTGGATATCCCGGATGACGGACGGTTTGCTCAACACCAGCAGGTCATTGTTTCCTTTCAGGTCACAAGGCCAGTCGGCAAAGCGCTCGCCACGGAAATCGTCTTCGCTCAGACGATAGCCCTGGATCATGGTGCCCATGCCGCCGTCCAGCACCAGAATGCGTTCATTTAACTGCGTACGTAGTTGCTCTACTTTGCTGCTCACACTTGCTCCCGACAACGCTCAACAAGGCCAAAAGGCTGCGTTCCATACTGGCACAATCTCGCAGGGTGGAAAAGTCACGCCGCGGTAACATGAGACATGTTCACCATCACTCCTCCGATCAGTCAGGAAAGCGGTTGCAAATTCACCAAATAAAACGAAAATGATTTCCACGATACAGAAAAAGGAGTTCGTCATGGTTACGACCGTTCCCGCTAAACGCGGCAGAAAACCTGCTGCCAACCCTGCCGCACAGCCCGGCGGACAGGTTCAGTCCCTGACGCGCGGCCTGAAGCTGCTGGAATGGATAGCCGAATCGCATGGTAGCGTGGCCCTGACAGAGCTGGCCCAGCAGGCTGGCCTGCCGAACTCCACAACGCACCGTCTGCTGACCACCATGCAGCAGCTGGGTTTCGTGCGTCAGGTGGGCGAGCTGGGACACTGGGCGGTGGGCGCGCATGCGTTTATCGTGGGCAGCAGCTTCCTTCAGAGCCGTAACCTGCTGGCAATTGTTCACCCGATCCTGCGCAAGCTGATGGAAGAGTCCGGCGAGACGGTCAACCTTGCGGTGCTGGACCAGAGCGATCATCAGGCCATTATTATCGACCAGGTGCAGTGCACGCAGCTGATGCGCATGTCCGCGCCGATTGGCGGCAAGCTGCCGATGCATGCCTCCGGGGCGGGTAAAGCGTTTCTGTCGCAGCTGAGCGAAGAGCAGGTGACCGGGCTGCTGCACCGTAAAGGGCTGCACGCCTACACCCACGCCACCCTGGTGTCGCCGGTGCATCTGAAAGAAGATCTGGCGTTGACCCGCAAGCGCGGCTATTCGTTTGATGACGAAGAACACGCCCTTGGCCTGCGCTGCCTCGCGTCCTGTATTTTCGACGAGCACCGCGAGCCGTTCGCCGCGATCTCGATTTCCGGGCCGATTTCGCGCATGACCGACGATCGCGTCACCGAGCTGGGCGCGCTGGTGATTAAGGCCGCGAAAGAGGTGACGCTGGCGTATGGTGGTATTCGTTAAACCGCACACAAAACCGCTGCTTGCGGCGGTAAGCGTACACATCTTCCACATGTCCGGTTTTGATAAGCGTTTGTAGCCCGCGCCAGTAGCTGGCGTGGAACAGATCTTCATGCATCTCTTCAAATAACGGCCCGATGCGTGGGTCCGCACACAGCCAGTGGCGAAACTCCTCCGGAAACACATCGCCCGGCGAAACGCTGTACCACGGCTCGCTGGACAGCTCGTCTTCCGGATAGCGCGGCGGCGGTATGTCGCGGAAGTTTACCTCGGTCATGTAGCAAATTTCATCGTAATCGTAGAACACCACCCGCCCGTGACGGGTGACGCCGAAGTTTTTAAACAACATATCGCCGGGAAAAATATTGGCGGCGGCGAGCTGGCGGATGGCGTTGCCGTACTCTTCGATGGCATCACGTAAAGCCTGGCCCTCTGACTGTTCCAGCCAGATATTGAGCGGCACCATACGGCGCTCAATGTAGAGATGGCTAATCGCTATTTTATCGCCCAGATCGGTGATTTTCGTCGGCGCTTCCTGCAATAACAGCGACATGAGCGCCGGATCGATCTGCTGCTTATCCAGCACAAAGTTTTCAAACTCCTGGGTATCGGCCATTCGCCCGACGCGATCGTGCTCTTTTACCAGCTGATAGCAGGCGCGGACGTGGGCGGCGGTCATCTCTTTCTGCGGGGCGAAATTATCCTTAATCACCTTAAACACCCGATCGAAGCCCGGCAGCGTGAAGACCAGCATCACCATGCCGCGGATGCCTGGCGCTTCGATAAACTGCTCATCCGCCGCGGTGACATAGCGCAGATACTCCCGATAACTTTCCGTTTTGGCATGCTTCTGACAGCCAATCGCCATATACAGTTCGGCGGTAGTTTTGCCCGGCAGGATCTCGCGCAGCCACTCCACCAGGGCGGCCGGCAGCGGAGCATAAACCATGAAATAGGAGCGGGCGAAACCAAAAACGATGCTGGCTTCGGCGCTGGTGGTCAGGCAGGTATCGACAAACAGTTCGCCGTCGTCGGTACGGTGAATGGGCAGCAGAAACGGCACAATGGCCGTCGGCGTAATCAGTTTGCCCACCAGCCAGGCGGCCTTATTCCGGTAGAACAGCTCGTTAGCCACCTGCACATGGCTGCGGCTGAGCACCTCCTCGCCGTAGGTTTCACGGAGATGCGCATGGATATAGCCGATATCCCGGAGTTTGTTCTCCCACGGCAGGCGCAGCGGCAAATCCGTTAAGATGCGATGCAGGAGCTTTTCCCACCCGCGATCGGGAAAGAAATCTTTCGCCAGCGGACGCGGAATGGTACGAAAGCGGCGCTCAGGCTGGGAGCTGAAGATAAATAACCGCTCAGGAGATAATGAGCGGTGGTCAAATAACCGGCAATAGACGGAGTTGAAAAAGCTCTCCGCAATCTCGAAGCGAGGGTAGTCGGGTAACAGATGGGTGTAACACTCTTTCACGCGCAGTAAAAATGCCGCATCCGGACTTTTACCGTCGGTAATACAGCGCAGCTGCTCCACCACCAGGCCTACGTGGTGGTCATAAAGATGGATACGCTGCTTCATAGCCTGCTGAACCGCATGCCAGTCGGCGTGCTCAAAGCGCTGCTGCGCGCCGGAGGTCACTTCCAGAAAACGGCCATACTGGGCGTCAAAGCCCTGAAGAATGGTTTGGGCAATCAATAATTCCAGACCACGCGACATAGATTCCCCCTCACCCCGGCCCTCTCCCCAAAGGGGAGAGGGGGAAAATTAGAACTGTGCTTCTTCGGTTGAACCCGTTAATGCCGTGACGGAGGAAGTGCCGCCCTGAATAATCGTGGTCACATTGTCGAAGTAGCCGGTTCCCACTTCCTGCTGATGAGAAACAAAGGTATAGCCCTCTTTTCCTGCTGCAAATTCTGGCTGCTGTACCTTCTCAACGTAGTGCTTCATGCCCTCACCCTGCGCGTAGGCGTGCGCCAGGTCGAACATGTTGAACCACATGCTGTGGATACCCGCCAGGGTGATGAACTGGTACTTGTAGCCCATATCCGACAGCTGCTGCTGGAAGCTGGCAATGGTCGTGTCGTCCAGATTTTTTTGCCAGTTGAAGGACGGCGAACAGTTATAGGCCAGCAGCTTGCCCGGATATTTCGCATGAATCGCATCGGCAAAACGCTTCGCCAGCGCCAGATCCGGCGTGGAGGTTTCACACCAGACCAGGTCAGCGTAAGGGGCATAGGCCAGACCGCGGCTGATGGCCTGTTCGATACCGGCATGCGTGCGATAGAACCCCTCGCTGGTGCGCTCGCCGGTAATAAATTCGCTGTCGTACGGATCGCAGTCAGAGGTGATCAGGTCCGCCGCATCCGCATCGGTACGGGCAATCACCAGCGTCGGCACGCCGAGCACGTCAGCAGCCAGACGCGCGGCAACCAGCTTCTGAATCGCTTCCTGGGTCGGGACGAGAACTTTTCCGCCCATATGCCCGCACTTCTTCACCGACGCCAGCTGATCTTCGAAGTGAACGGCCGCTGCACCGGCCTCAATCATCGATTTCATCAGTTCAAAGGCGTTAAGCACGCCGCCGAAACCCGCTTCCGCATCCGCCACGATCGGCAGGAAGTAATCAATAAAACGCGGATCGTTGGGCTCGATGCCTGCGGCCCATTGGATCTGATCCGCGCGGCGGAAGGTATTGTTGATCCGATCCACCACCGACGGCACCGAGTTGGCCGGATAAAGAGATTGATCCGGATACATGCTGGAGGCCAGGTTGGCGTCCGCCGCAACCTGCCAGCCGGAAAGATAGATGGCTTCTATACCGGCCTTCGCCTGCTGCAATGCCTGACCGCCGGTCAGTGCACCGAGGCTGTTGATATAGCCTTTTTTAGATCCCCCGTGCAGCAGATCCCACATTTTCGCCGCGCCGTTCTGCGCCAGCGTACATTCCGGGTTTACCGAGCCGCGTAACTTCACCACTTCCTCTGCGCTGTACGGGCGACGGATGCCTTCCCAGCGCGGTTGAGTCCACTCTTTCTGTAATTCTTCGATTTGTTGGGTACGGGTTTTCATGTGCAGATGCTCCATATTGTTATGTGGTGAATTACGCCAGGAAGCGGTAGCCCGGCAGGGTCAGGAAGTCGATTAAGTCATCTGAGGTGGTGATTTGCTCCATCAGGCGCGCAGCGTCGTCAAAGCGCCCGCTGCTGAAGCGGTGCTCGCCCAGTTCGTCCTGGATGACCCGCATCTCTTCGGCCAGCATCTGACGGAACAGGGCTTTGGTAACCGGTTTGCCGTTGCTGAGCGTTTTTTGATGGTGGATCCATTGCCAGATAGAGGTGCGGGAAATTTCCGCCGTGGCAGCATCTTCCATCAGGCCGTATATCGGCACGCAACCGTTGCCTGAGATCCATGCCTCGATGTACTGCACGGCGACGCGGATGTTGGCGCGCATCCCCTCTTCCGTGCGTTCACCCGCACACGGTGCCAGCAGGTGTTCTTCAGCCGTTGGGGCATCCTCCTCGCGCGTGACAAACAGCTGGTTTTTGTTATCGCCCAGCACGCGGTTAAAGACCTCCATCGCCGTATCGGCCAGGCCGGGGTGCGCGATCCACGTTCCGTCGTGGCCGTTACGCGCTTCCAGCTCTTTGTCGGCTTTCACCTTGTTGAGCACCTGATTGTTTCGCTCAGCATCTTTGCTCGGGATAAACGCCGCCATGCCGCCCATCGCAAACGCCCCGCGTTTGTGGCAGGTTTTGATCAGCAGGCGCGAATAGGCGCTGAGGAACGGTTTATCCATGGTGACAACCTGACGATCCGGCAATACCCGGTCGGCATGGTTTTTCAGCGTCTTGATGTAGCTGAAGATGTAATCCCAGCGGCCGCAGTTCAGGCCCACAATGTGGTCGCGCAGCGCATGGAGAATTTCATGCATCTGGAATACGGCAGGCAGGGTTTCAATCAGCAGCGTGGCTTTAATGGTGCCGCGCGGCAGGCTGAAGCGGTCTTCTGCGTAGCTGAATACTTCACTCCACCACGCCGCTTCCTGCCAGGACTGGGTTTTCGGCAGATAGAAATAAGGGCCGCTGCCTTTCGCCAGCAGGCTTTTGTGGTTGTGGAAGAAGTAGAGCGCAAAGTCGAACAGGCTCCCCGGAATCGCTTCTCCGCGCCAGGTAACGTGTTTTTCAGGAAGATGCAGACCGCGTACGCGGCAGATCAGCACAGCCGGATTCGGTTTGAGTTGGTAAATTTTACCGGCTTCGTTGGTGTAGCTGATGGTGCCGTTGACGGCGTCGCGCAGATTGATCTGCCCGTCGATCACTTTCCGCCAGTCCGGTGCCAGCGAGTCTTCAAAATCTGCCATAAAGACTTTGACGTTGGCGTTCATGGCGTTGATCACCATTTTGCGCTCTACCGGGCCGGTGATCTCCACGCGACGATCCTGTAAATCTTCAGGAATTCCGCGAATTTTCCACTCACCATGACGAATGGAAGCGGTTTCCGAAATAAAGCCTGGCAACTTGCCGTTATCGATTTCCTGTTGCTGATGAATGCGTGCCGCGAGCAGTTTATTGCGCTGCGGCGTAAAGCGAGTCACCAGTTCAGTCAGAAACTCTACCGCTTCGGCCGTCAAAACCTGCTGTTCTTGCTCACCATTCGGCTGGGTAAAGGTCAATTCATCGACCGTGGTTGCCTGTTGAGTCATCGTTCTGCTCCTCATCAAAGATCCAAAATCACGCCCCCAATGCGAACGAAAGATCGTTGTGTAGTTTTCGCTCAGCAGAATTAAGACTATCTATAAATTTTCCAAAATCAAAAACAATTTCCATTTTAATTTTAATTACAATGTAACTTAATGATTAATATGGAGTTAAAGTTTCCTGACATGTTGAACAGGATTTCGGAAATAAAAAAGGCACCCGAAGGTGCCTGATCTGAATAGCTGAAACGCTTTAGGATCGTTTAATGCAGACGATTACTCCAGCGTCGGATTCATGTGGCGAAGATCGTACGGCGTAATCTGGTAGACGTAATAGTTGAGCCAGTTAGTGAACAGCAGATTTCCATGGCTGCGCCAGGTGGCTCCTGGTTTATTTTGCGGATCGTTTTTCGGGAAATAGTTGTACGGGACATCCGGATTAAGACCCGCCTCGACATCCCGGAAATACTCTGACGCGAGGGTGTCGGGATCATACTCAGGATGGCCGGTAACGAACGCGATGCGTTTGTCTTTACTGGCAAACAGGTAGGCATCGCCATCTTCCGTTTCGGCCAGAATTTCCAGGTCGGTATAATCGCGGATCAGCTGTGCCGGGAAATCGGCATAGCGGGAGTGAGGCGCAAGGAAAGTGTCATCAAAGCCGCGCGTCAGCAGCGCGTGAGGATGAAGGATGTGATGTTCATACACACCAGAAAGCTTTTCGCTACGGGTTTGCTTAGGGATGCCATAGAGAATATTGAGCGCGGCTTGTACCGCCCAGCAGACAAACAAGGTGGATGTAACGTGATCTTTTGCCCACTCCAGCACCTGCCTGATCTGCGGCCAGTAGGCAACGTCATTAAACTCCACCAGACCCAGCGGTGCGCCAGTGACGATCAGTCCGTCGAAGTTCTCATCGCGGATGTCCGCAAAATTACAATAGAAGTTATTCAGATGCTCGGTGGGCGTGTTGCGTGACTCACGTGCATCAATGCGCAGCAGCTGGATATCAACCTGAAGCGGAGAGTTCGAAAGCAAACGCAGGAACTGATTCTCCGTTTCGATCTTCTTAGGCATCAGATTGAGGATCAGCACCTTCAGTGGGCGAATTTCCTGACCAGAAGCACGTGAAGTTGTCATGACAAAGACGTTCTCTTCACGCAAGAAATTGACGGCTGGTAGCTCGTCCTGCACCCGAATCGGCATAACCTTAAATCCTCACAGCATACGTATAAACGTTTAGACATCCAGACAGCTAACGATACCCAGAAACGGGCTTAATGTCGAGTCTGCAAGCAGAAGGTGAGAAAGTTTCAAGGAGGGGATGTATGTAGGCCGGATAAGGCGAAGCCGCCATCCGGCTTAATTTCCGGCGCACAAAGCAAAAAACC
>NZ_JADBQL010000060.1:0-349 GCF_014895905.1 Enterobacter cloacae complex sp. P15RS
GGGCGCTGGCCTGCGGCGTAACGATGAGCTCCTCACCAGAGTTAGCCGTCAGATTTTAATCTAGAACAATGTTTATTGGCGCTGATGAGACAGAAACGGTGTTTGTATCCGGCGCGGAACGGTGGTTTTGGTCGTCACCTGCGGTAAGGGCTGGTTGGAGCCCGAGTCCGACCATGCAGGCAGCTCCAGCCAGACTTTATCTTTTTCGACGGTGACTTTACCCCCATGGGCAACAAACTCGGGCGCCTCCCAGTCGAGCCGGGTGACGGCGGTTTTTGCATCAATCGTCAGCGGCAGCGCAATACGCTCTCCCTCATTACCCTTCACCTCTGGCGGAACGGTGAGCACA
>NZ_JADBQL010000061.1:0-229 GCF_014895905.1 Enterobacter cloacae complex sp. P15RS
TCGCGTCGTATTTCAGACCGGTAGCCCACTGCTCAGCTTTGTCGCCTTTACCCCAGTCCAGGGTCTGCTGGTTGTTGGTACGGTCAGCTGCGCCGTAAGCACCCACGATGCCGAAGCCTTCGTAGTCATAGCTCAGAGAGGTCGCCCAGCCGTCGCCGTTAGAACGTACTGCGATATCACGCTCGTTCTTGCCCAGGTACTGAACGCCAAAGTTCAGACCATCAACCAG
>NZ_JADBQL010000062.1:0-222 GCF_014895905.1 Enterobacter cloacae complex sp. P15RS
CACAGATTGTCTGATGAAAAGTAAATAGCAAGGCGTCTTGCGATTGAGACTGTACGTCCCCTTCGTCTAGAGGCCCAGGACACCGCCCTTTCACGGCGGTAACAGGGGTTCGAATCCCCTAGGGGACGCCACTTGCTGGTTCGTGAGTGAAAGTCACCTGCCGTCATATCTCAAAACTGACTCACGAGTCATGTTTGAGATATTTGCTCTTTAAAAATCTGG
>NZ_JADBQL010000063.1:0-432 GCF_014895905.1 Enterobacter cloacae complex sp. P15RS
ATTCTGTTTATAGGAAAGTCATTTAGCTAAATTAAATATAAGGAAATCATATATATAAGAATAAAGCGGATGTTTTATTCACCAGACTGCGCTGAAATTTGAGGTGCTTCACAAAGTTCCCAAAAATACATATTTAGTTACACATATTTTCTTTTTGTAACTGAATCTTGAAGATTGTAGCACTTTCAGTGTAGCGAAACGCTTCTATGAATGGAAAGATGCCTGTCAGACACATAAAGACACCTAACTCTCATCAATAGTTCCGGAAATATTTATTGACAGAATTTATTGACGGCAGTGGCGAGTGTCATAAAAAAACCAATGAGGGTAATAAATAATGATGAAGCGCAATATCCTGGCAGTGGTAGTCCCTGCCCTGCTGGTAGCCGGTGCAGCAAACGCTGCTGAAATCTATAACAAAGACGGCAACAA
>NZ_JADBQL010000064.1:0-243 GCF_014895905.1 Enterobacter cloacae complex sp. P15RS
CCGTGGGACGGGGGGGCCGGGGGGGGGGGGCGGTCGGGGGGGGGGGGAGGTGGGGGGGGGTTGGGGGGCGGCCGGGCGGGGTGCCGCGGGGGGGGGGGAGGGGGGGGAGGGGGCGCGGGGGGGGGGGGGTGACGGGGGGGGGGGGGTGGGAGCGCGGCGGCGGGGGGGGCGGCGGGGGCGGCGGGGGGGGGGGTGAGGTGGGGGGGGGGGGGGGGGGGGGGGGGGGGGGGGGGGGGGGGGGGG
>NZ_JADBQL010000065.1:0-317 GCF_014895905.1 Enterobacter cloacae complex sp. P15RS
GGGGGGTGGGGGGGTGGGCGGGGGGGGGGGGCCGGGGCGGGCGCGGGGGGGGGGGGGGGTTGAGCGCGCGCCGGGTGGGCCGGGGGGGGGGCGGCGGGGGGGGGGGGGGGGGGGGGGGGGGGCGGGGCGCGGGGGGGGGGGGGGGGTCGGCGGGGCGGGCGGGCGGGTCGTTGCGGGGCGGGAGCGGCGCCGCGGGCCCGGCGGCGGCGGGCGGAGGGAGGCGCGCGGCGGGCGGCGGGGGGCGCGCCCGCCGCGCGCAGGGCCGCGCACACCCCCCCCGCCGAGCCCCGCCCCCCCCCCCCCCCGACCCCCAACAA
>NZ_JADBQL010000066.1:0-555 GCF_014895905.1 Enterobacter cloacae complex sp. P15RS
TAAACTTTAATTGCATTAATAGAACAGTAAGGTGAGAAGAAAATGAGGGATTTTATTAATCAATTACATCATATAGTCAAACATTCCATTCGATATAAATACCACAATCGAAGCTTTTTTCATTAGATTGTACAACAATTCTACCCCAATCATGCTCCCATTGAAATCCATATGGGGGATTGTTAATTTTGAGTTTAGGGCTTGAGGTTATTTCATTCTCAACCCATGCAGTCAAACGCTTCTGTTCATCCGATAAATTACTTAGACTAGCCCTTTTATCCCAATCCGCTAGAGTTTTATAAAAACTCCCATCCTTACTAGTAAGGAATATTAATGGAGAAAAAGAAAATACTGAAGGCCTCAGTTCCAAAATGAAAACTTGATCTTTCCATTTAATATTATCAATAGAGAAGTAAAAATAACCTATTGTAGTCAACGGCGAGAATAAATTGTAAAATTCGGATTTTTTAAAAGTCTCAATATCTCTTAATTCGAGGAGGTAGTTGTTAATGGTCACAAAGCCATTATGAACATTAAGGTTCATGTCTAACATAT
>NZ_JADBQL010000007.1:0-7205 GCF_014895905.1 Enterobacter cloacae complex sp. P15RS
AAATTGTACATTTTAAATGTACAGATTTGAAAATTATGTATACCTTAAATGTAACGTTACTGATTACAGAATTTTACAGGAGCGAAACATGCAGCAGAAAGGTTACGTCGCAGACTCAGCAACCGCCATTGCGCAGTACTTCGAAAAAGCCGCGCTTCCAACCCAGCAGGAAACTCTGGGCCAGGTTGTTGTTGAAATTCTTAGCGATGGGCGAAATCTGAATCGCAAATCGCTCTGCACAAAACTGTTAAGTCGCCTCGAAAAGGCTAAAGGCCCTGAAGAGGAACGCCATTATCACCTGCTTCTTGGTCTGCTGTTCGAACGTTAATGTTATGAAAGGCAGTAATGCAGATAGCCTGATCGACCAGCTTATTGGAGAAGCCGCGCTTTCACTCTTGAAGGGGCGCGGTCCCGTGACGACCGAGGGGTTGGTTCAGCATCTGCGTAACATGCAAGCACGTGAAACGGATCCCCAGCGGCGGGAGACACTGGCGACGGTGATAGCTGAAATCAGCTCTGGCACGGTCGCTTTTACAGGTCGCAGAACCGCACAAGGACGAACACAGAGAGAGGGATCTCTTAAGAATAATCGAGACAATGTAGTGCCGTTATTTGGTCATGGAAAACCTTCCAGCCCAAAGAAGATACATTGACTATAACTTCACAGCTACGGTGAGAACAAATGAGACAAAATATTCAGCTTCAACCCGAATACCACTCTGCCTTTTTAGATAGCGCGCTGTCGGAGTATTTCCGTCATGCGGGCGATCGCTTTGCTGAAGAGTCTGCCATTTTTTCGACTGCGGTTCGTTGTGTTCTCGCTTCCGAAGGTCATCTGACCAACAAAGCGATCATTCTCTGGCTGATCCAGACGCTGGAAACCACCGACGACGTCGTCAAGGCGGATGTGATCCGCAAGACGCTGGAAATTGTCGTCGGTTATACCATGGACGATCTTTAAGGCCTCCCCCTTCCCCCATAAACGGATAGCGTGCCAGGCCCGCTATCCGCTGCCCTTTCAGGTTACTGGTTGTGCATAAGTGTTTTCCAGGTAGTCCCGAAGCAGGTTGGGCCGGCTCTTTTTCTCAATTAATTTTCTCAGCAAGACGATCAACTCGTAATCGCTACGCAGATTAAATTTCTGCATCATCATATACTTATGGGTAAAAACCGTTTTCTCGCTCATGTCCAGCGCGTGAGCGGTCTGCACAACCGACAGCCCTCTGTAGAAATTGACCATGATACGCACCTGCTGTCGGGATAACCCCTTATGCTGGCAGTCGAAACAGCGCTTTTTATTCCACATATAACCCGGTAATTGCGTCCTGAACCACGCGATAAACAGTACGCCGCTAATACGATCGAGCGATGCACTGCGAGGGAGAAATATAATGTCCTCAAAGCAGGAGGGCAACGCCGCAAAGCGCAGCTCATCGTCGACGAGGCCTATCACAATCCCTTTTTGCCGGGCCAGTAACTCAGGAAAACAGGTCAGCGTTTCGCCCTGACATAATGAAAGGACAATGATATCGGCCTGACTGACGTTTTCATGGGTCAGGCCAGGGTTAAACGTGATGGCGCGATGAAAGTTATGCTTAAAAAAATCCTCAAAAAAGTACTGTAGCCCAGCCTGAAAAAACAGATCCGTATCCTGAATCAGAATATTCAACATCGTTCATTCCCACCTCGTTAATAGATGCTTATCACCGGCATTCAGTTGTACTGCATCGTCATCACCACAACTGCACTGATGCTGCCCGGCGTGGCGCCACCCGTTACGGATTTGACCGAAGCCTGCATAGCCATCGTCGCGGTTCTGTCGGCGGCAATGGTTTGGGTCATGCTGGAACCTGTTCCTTTGAGCGTACCGGTTTGAGCATCACGCATGGCTATCGCCACGTGGGAGGCCGACCCGCTGTTTAGAAAATAGTCCGCCCCCGCCACGGGATCGGGACTGCCGGTAAAAGAGACGGTCACACGCTGCGTTCCCGTTGGGCACTGGGTAAACAGCAGGCTGAAGGATACCGGATCTGAAGTCGAGCCCGGCGTCGCCATGTTGGTTGCCTGAATATTGCCCAGGTTGACATCAAGGCTGTTATTCCCGCCATTGAATACGCACGGCGACGCAACGATATTCCCCGTCACGCCGACGTTGACGCTATCAGCAGAGAAAACTTTCCCGCTGAGTAAAACCAGCAACAGCAAAGTGCTGTACCTTATTTTCATCTTGTTACCTGCTACTGATAGGTCAAATTAAGGGTGGCGGAGGCATTCGCTGAGCCTGACTCGACGCGGGTCAGCGTTTGGTAATATCGCGCCGTTAACGGTAATGTCTCCTGTCCGCCGGCAGACTGGCGCAGGAAAAGTCGGCTGTTCATCACCAGGGGGGTCCCGTTATAGATAAGCTGCACCCCAACCCCTTTTGCGGTGCCGGCATTTCCCTGCCCGGTTAAGGCCATCACGCTGGTGTTCGCGCTGTCCGGATTCTGTATGCCACTGAGCGAGACATTAATATTGGTTCCGGCGGCGCAGGTCAGTCCCAGGTTTTGCGTGTTCTGTGCCCCCGTCGGCGTGGTGCCAACCACGGAGCCGAACGCCGAAGCGGGAATATCCCCTATCGGGAACGTCAGCTGTGACGTATTGACCGTGCACGCCAGGGCATTAATGGTTCCGGAGGTGAGTTGCACGGTCAGGCCGTCACGGTAGATACCGTCGCTCCCCTGAAGCGTTACGACGCCGACAACCCCTGGCGTTAACGCTCCCGACGACACCGGGCCCGTCACCACCAGCTCGATCTTCCCGCCGTACCAGTCCACGTAGGAGGTCTGCGCGTTGTAGGAAAACGTATTGCTCGGGTTTTCAAAATAGGCGTTTGAAGAAAAGCGTATCCCTATCCCGCTGACGTTAGTGTTGTAAACATGGTTGCCGTAACTGCTCGGCGTGGCGCTGTTGTAGCGCATGCTGAATCCCAGCATCAGTGGATTGGTACAGCCGGTAAGATAGGAACCGGTGTTCGAGGCCGCGCCGGAAAAGACCACCGTGCCGACGGGCGCATCGCGCTGCACGTTGATGGTTCCAACGGACAGGGTTGAAAGCTGCGGCGTGATGGTGGTGCAGGTACCGGCACGGGCGAGGTTTCCCGCCGCGAGCAAACCAAGAAGCAAAATCGCGTTAAAACATTTCATGTTAGCGTTCCTGACGGCAGGTGGCGCGCATATCAGCGATCCCGCCGTACGTTGAGTGTTTCGGCAGGCTGAAATCAGCGCGGCATTGCTGGCTGGACTGACTGCCCCACGTCGCGACTAGCGTTCCCTGGTCGCGCATACCGGTTAAATAAACCTGGCCGCGATCGCCCACAATAAAGCTGCCGTTGTCATCACCGACGAGGGTAACCACCGCGCCAAACGGCACGGCGCGATCGTTGTCGGTTAAGGTCATCAGCACCCGACGACCCGATTTCGCAAGGTAATCGGCTTTCACCACCGCTCCCCGCGTCGGCGTTACCGTGCGGGTGTTAATCTCCAGTTCGACATCGTCCGGCATATTTTCCGGATCGAGGGCGAGATCGTTTATCCGGTAGACCGAAAGATTGCTCACTACCGTATAACCGCGGAAATCTGTCCGTACACCGGGCTGATTGCGGATGTCCACGCCGTGCGCGCCAGGGGCTTTGATTAAGGCGTTAGTCTCCCCCAGCGGCTGAGAAAGCGTGATGCCATCGGCGTGGGCGAGAATGCCGCCTTGCAGCCCGTAATTCAGGCGTTCACTGTTTTTGTCATAGCCATAACCCGCCGTCACTTCGCCATAAGTGCCCCGGTAGTCCGCGTTCACGTTGCCGGTATAGCCCACGCCCTCTGTGCCATATCCCTGCTGAACGTTCCAGTTCAGGGCTCGGTTTTCGAGCGCAACCCCGTTCAGGCCGATGCTGTGCGTCGTCCCGTTATTCCTGCTGGCGTTCATGCCGTAGTTAGCCCACGTCTGCGGCAGAAATTTATCCAGCGGAATGCTAACGTTGAACGCCAGCAGCTGGTCGTGGTCAGCCTGTTTTTGACCGTCGCGGCTCTCCGACGCTGAACGGACATTTCTGCTGTAGGTCCATGTCAGGCCATAGCTGATGTTGTGCCAGTAGTTGCTATAGCCGACGCTCCACGACGCCATCGACTTACCGTCATTCCAGTAATCTTCTCGCGCCGCAGTGAGCGTGATCGCTCCCAGGTTATCCCCCAGCGTCTGGCTCATCGTCAGCTCTGCACGGTTACGCCGCCTGTCCTGAAGCGCGCTGCCGTAACCGTACGAATCGAGTACGTCCTGCATCCCGTAATAGCCGCGGGTGGAGTAGCGATACCCGGCAATCGCAAAGTTTGTCCCGGTAATGATAAAATTCTTGCTGTACCGGGCTCGCCACGACTGACCGCTTGTTTTCGCGGTATGTTCCGGCGTCGACCAGCCCTGAGTGACGTCAGCGGATATCGCCCCGAGACCGCCCATGTTCTTGCCCACGCCCAGAGCCGCCGACTGGTACTTATCTGCCCCCTGAACGCCGCCATAGAGCGTGATGCCGTGGCGGAGGCCGTAAATCCCGGTCAGTTGCCCGAAAGGCGTTTTCTCCACGCTGCGGTTGTACGAGCGATACTGCCCGGCGGTAAGGGCATATTTGAGGCGGCCCTCCCGTTGCAGGACCGGCAGCGAAGCGTACGGCAGGGTAAAATGTTGCTCACTGCCGTCGGCTTCGACGATCGTCACATCCAAATCCCCCGCGCCGCCCGTGGGATACATGTCCGCGATCTCAAACGCGCCCGGCGCCACGTAGCTTTGGTAGATTTGATAGCCATTCTGACGCACCACGACCTGCGCATTGGTTCGCGCAATACCGCGCACTACCGGCGCGTAACCCTTTAGGGAATCCGGCAGCATATCGTCGTCGGACGCCAGCTGGACGCCGCGAAACGGCATGCTGTCAAACACATCGGCAGGCGCGGAACTGTCGCCAAGCGTGAGCTGGGCTTTCAGGGGAATGATGGCGCGCTGCATCCAGGTGTAGACGTTGTCCCACCTGTCCTGGCCGGACGCATCACGGGACCAGGTAGTGTAGTTGCGTAACCGCCAGGGGCCGACATTGATACCCGGCCGCAGGTTGGCATACTGGCTGTCGCTGCGGGTACCCGCCCCGCTTCTCGCCCGACTATTCGCACCGCTCAGGCTGTAGTTGAGCATGGCGGCGGTAATGCCTTCATCCCACCTATCTGGGGGAACATAACCTCTGGCCGGGAGATCGATAGCCGCCTGCGGGATGCTGATCGCCAGACGCTGGGCGCCGAACTGGAAGTCTGCGCTGGCCTGTGGGATCGCCTTGAGATCTGCGCACTCACGCTGAGCGGCGAGCTGCGGGAAAAGCGCCGTTTTCACGCCCCACGCTTTTAACTGCCCGACGCTCAGGCATGGCTGCAACGTTTCGCTGCCGTTGGCATCCTTCACCGCAATGAAGCGGATATCCCGCGTTTCCAGCAGCTGGTCGTCAAGGATAATATCAACGTGGTACGTCCCGGGCGCCTGCGAGCCGGATTCAAAGGCAGATAAATCCGCTTTTCCCATTCCGGGATTATCCAGTTCTATCAGTTCCGTATTAAACGTATCGCTGGCATACAGCGCGGGAGAGATACCCGCGAGCGCGAGGGCAATAAATATTGCCAGACGTGCAGGCTGCACTGTATTAAATGCCGTTGTCATGACGAATACCTGATTAATGCTAAGGGATCACAAACTGGCCCGGTGTAATTCGCCAGGACTGCCATAATCGTTAATGACTTTAAACGTCAGCGCATTGCCCTGGGCCCCCTTCGGTAACTGAAACCGGGCTGAACCTGAAGGCATTACGTACGTGACATCGTCGAGTTTTTTATCCCCTACCGTAATTTCATTGAAGTTGATAACGTACGGCGTAGGGTTATTCACCTGGAGGGTATTCCCCGCACGATGCCAGGTTAATTTGTTGGCCTGGTCTTCGGGCGTAGACGCGCGAAGACGCTCTGGCCGATAAATCAATTTAATGCGCGTTTTAACGGCAATTTGCAGCGCGTTCATCTGCTTTGAGGCCGATGGAATAGCTTTAATATTTAACCAGAATAAACTTTCCTGTCCCTGGGGCAGCGAGCCCGTCATGACAATACGCTCAAGGTTTTTTTGCCCACCGTCCAGCCGATACAGCGGAGGGGTAATAATAAAAGGCGCTTTACCGGACTGACCATCCTGAACATCGATCCACGACTGGATTAAATAAGGAACGTTATCAGGATTAGTAATACTTATTGACGCCTCTTTTTTAGCCCCATCGAAAATAATACGGGTGCCGCCAATAACGACGCCAGCGCGGGCGGATGTCAACGTAAGCGTTAACAGCGCCATAGCCAGGCCAGTTGTGGTGATAAAACGCATTTTAATACCTCATAAAGCAAGGGGCCGGGCGGCCCCCCGCTGATTACTGCCAATGACCTAGTTGTAAACCACGGAGAAGTTTGCGACTGAGTTAGCCGGACCCGCGGTAACGGACGACGCGGTAGAAACATACTGAGCGTAGAAGTTCAGCGTATTATCGGCCGTGCTGCTCAGCACGTAGGTATACCCATTGCTGCCGTGCAGCGGCAGATCGGCTTTATCTGCCGTCATCAGGTTAATCGCCACCCCTGTGGCTGCCCCTGCCACGGACGTATCCACCGCCAGCAGGCTGGCATTGGTTAAATCCGGCGTGCCGTCAAAACGGACTTTTGCATTAGTGACCGTCACTGGACAGTTTTTCAAAATAATATTGAACTGTGTCGCAGCCGTTCTGGCACCCGTCGTCGGAAATTCCGTTTTGTAATAATCGCCTAATACTACCACCTGATTCTGAGATGCCACATCAACGTCGCAGGCAGAATCCAGAATATTCCCGTTAAAATTAACGGTACCGGCCGCCGCAAATACATTCGTCACGGTGAGTGCAGAACCTGCCGCTAACATTGCTATCATCAATTTCTTATTCATAAATCTTTATCCTGTATTACCTTATTTATTACTGACATTCAGTTGCAGAAATAAAAGCCCTGCCGACAAGTCAAAATTTATACAACTCTTATTCCGCACACAATGATTTTCAGGGTCTAGCTGTAGACCCTGCTTTAACAAAAACAAAACATATTCGCCAGGAAACGCCTTAAGAATAATGGTCA
>NZ_JADBQL010000007.1:7252-276532 GCF_014895905.1 Enterobacter cloacae complex sp. P15RS
ATTAAGAATAATGGTCACAGTCTACTTTTAGACCTGAGTTAAAAATATTTTAAATTCAATTAATTAACTCCTAAAAAAAGACAAGTCTATAATTAGACTTGCCGAAAACATTCCCTGACCCACTGTTTTTTAAGATAATTCTTCATGCCGATCAAAAAATGATCGCATGAGTGAGTGAGGTCTCAAATGAATACCCGATTCGCCCCCGAGCCAGAAGTTGATAAGTCAACAGCGCTGGGCGCTAAGCCTTTTAAGCACATTGAAAAAATAATCGATAATGTTCTGCCGCATGCGGAGAGATGCATTATGGCTAAAGGGGACGTTATCCATTATTACTCCGGTGATACCCGTCTGTGTTTTTTACTGTTACACGGCAGCGTGGCCTTGCACCGCCGCGGTGACGGCATTGTTTTAAATTCTGAATCCGCGCCGTTTATACTCGGCGTAAGCAGCCAGTTTTCGTCTGAACACCTGTACGTCAGAGCGCTGGAAACCGCAGAGGTAGCTCGCGTTTCGCTGGCACGTTTTAATCATGTTATTGCCCAACAGAATTTATGGGAGCATTTCTCAAACCTGCTGATCTATACCGCCTCGCGCGTCTACGAGCATTGTGCCCAGATTTCGCAAATGTCGGCTTATGACATCATTCGCTTTCAGCTGGTAGAACTGATGCAGGAGCCGGAAGCCATAAGACAAAACATAACCGCCGCGGCCTACATCAAAAGCCGCACCTATCTTTCACGCAGCGGTATTATGCGGATCCTGGCGGAGTTGCGGACAGGGAAATACATCACCATGGAGCGCGGCGTGCTAATCGAGATCCACCATTTACCCCGTAAGTACTGAGGCCGTATTTATCTCTGGAGAAGGTGGAAAAGAAGAGCGACACTATAGAAAGTACAGTCTCTTTCCAGGTTAACGCTATGTTTTCTGACAAACCATCGCATCGCGGCTCTCCCTATGCCCAGGAACTGATTTCTCATTTACAGCCGCACTGCACCACGCATAAAACCGATCGCGGTGAACAGCTCGATCTTCAGGTTAACGGGCAAAGCATGTGTTATTTAATTCTTGAGGGCACGATCGCCATCTACAGAAGAAGCGACGACATGATGCTTTCAACGGCGCGCAGTCCCGCCCTGTTTGGCCTCGCTAACCTGACGGACATTTATTTTAACGATTATCTCAGAACGGTGACGCCTTGCCTGATCGGTGTGCTCACGACCGACCGCGTGGCTGACATTATTAAAGAGAAGGCGCTGTGGGGGCTGCTTTCTAAACATCTTATGTTTGTCTATAACCGCCTCTATCACAACGTCATGCCGAAAGGCGCACCAACGGCCTACGAGATGATTCGTCAGCAGCTCATGCTGCTGATGCAGGAAGATGACAGCTACCGGTGCAGCGTGACGGCGGAAAAGTATATCAGGGATAAAACCCAGCTTTCCCGAAGCGGCGTAATGCGGATACTTGCTGACCTGAAAACGGGCGGGTTTATCGAAATGGAAGAAGGCCGGCTCATTAAAATTAACAAACTGCCGGCCAAATACTGAGTTTCGGGCACAAAAAAGGCCGCGCTTGCGGCCTTTTCTTCACTGCTTAATGGACGTGAACGCCCAACCGCCAGGCAAAGTAGATCTCTTCTTTCAGCTCGTTTGAAGAGAGCGCCAGCAAATCCGTAAATTCCAGCTCAAGCTGTTTCAGCTTCTTCAGGTACTGCGCTGGAGACAGGTTGCTTTTATCGCGACGTAAATATTCAATTGCCAGTCGTGTTGGGGTTATTTCAGTATCCATGATGTCCTCGCTTATGTTCAAAACGTGACCAGTATATCACAACCGGACGGCTATTTTTTGACCAAAAACAAGACATCTGGAAACTTTACACAACGGCCGTCGTCAGCCTGGACGAACAGCACAGGCGATCCTGCTCGTCCAGAATATCGATCTGCCACACCTGATGACGGCCTCCGGCGTGCAGCGCACGGCAAACGCCGCGCACGCGCCCGCTGCGAACGGCGCGGATGTGGTTGGCATTGACCTCCAGCCCGACCACCTTCTGCTCCCCTTCCGTGCACAGGTAGCCTGCGACTGAGCCGAGCGTTTCAGCCAGCACGACGGACGCGCCGCCGTGCAACAGGCCAAACGGCTGATGCGTACGGCTGTCTACCGGCATCGTCGCCTCCAGTTCGTTGTCGCCAATGCGCGTGAACTGGATATCCAGTAAGCCGACCATATTTCCTGCACCCATGGCATTTAATGCCTCCAGCGTGACCGCACGTTTCCAGATCATCCCATAATCTCCAGTAAAGCCTGCAATGGATGGCGCACACCGTTACCTTCCACCCGCTTCACCTGGCTGCGACAGGAGTACCCCGTTGCCAGACAGCGGTTGCGCGGCAGGCGCTGCATTGCCTGATGCCACGACAGCTCATAAATGCCGAGGGAATTGGCGTGGTTTTTGACTTCATGACCGTAGGTGCCAGCCATACCGCAGCAGCCCACGTTGACGCTTTCCAGCTTCGCACCAAAGCGGGCGAAGATAGATGCCCACTGGGCAGGCGCCGTCGGCAGCGCGGTCACTTCAGTGCAGTGCCCAAACAGATACCAGGATTCTCCGCTGGCCTCCTGAGCGTCCGTTTGCTTCAGCACCGCAGGCAGCCACTCGTGGACCAGTAAGACCTGAAAATCACCGCGCGTATCGCCGAGCGTCTGCTTATATTCGTCGCGATAGCAGAGCACCAGCGCCGGATCGACGCCAACCATCGGCATGCCGAGCTGCGCCACGCGGTTCAGGAAGTCTGAAGTTTTCTGCGCGGTTTTCGCAAAGCGGGTCAGGAAGCCTTTGATATGCTGCGCTTTACCGTTCGGCGAGAACGGCAGCACCACCGGCTGATAGCCCATTTTCTCCGCCAGACGGACAAAATCCGCCACCACCTGCGCATCGTAGTAGCTGGTAAACGGATCCTGCACCACCAGCACCGTCTTCGCTTTCTGCTCCGGCGAGAGTGCCTCCAGCTGTTCCAGGGTCATATTCGCCGAGCGGTGCCCCACCAGCCGACGCTGCAACGAGGGAACAGAGAGCAGCGGCAGATCGACCATCCCGATATGTTTTTCGGAAAGCTTGCGCACCAGCGGCTGGTTGATAAAGAAGTTAAAGGTTTTTGGCGCACGGGCCATCAGCGGCGCGTAGCTCTCGACCGTCGCCACCAGATGATCGCGCATTGGGCGCAGATAACGCGTGTGGTACAGCTGGAGGAAGCGTGAACGGAACTCCGGCACGTCGATTTTAATCGGGCACTGGGTTGAACACGCCTTGCACGCCAGGCAGCCGGACATCGCCTCCTTCACCTCGTGGGAGAAATCGTATTCGCCTTTATTCGCATGCCAGCTGTTGCGGGTGCGTTCGATAAGCCCGCGCAGGCTGGCGCGTTTTTCCGGCAGCTCCTGCTCCAGCTTGAGCGGATCAATGCCGCGATCGGCCAGCAGGCGCAGCCATTCTCGCACCAGCGTCGCGCGTCCCTTCGGGGAGTGGATGCGGTTGCTGGTAATTTTCATCGACGGACACATCGGGCTTTTCACATCGAAGTTGAAGCACAGCCCGTTGCCGTTACACTCCATCGCGCCGCGCCAGGAAGCGCGCACCGCAATCGGAATTTGGCGATCATAGGTGCCGCGCTTAACGGCATCCACCTGCAACATCGGCGCATCAACGCCCTCCGGCGGGCAGATTTTTCCCGGGTTGAGGCGGTTATCAGGATCGAACGCGGCCTTCACCTTACGCAGCTCGGCGTAGAGCTGTTCGCCAAAAAAGGCCGGGCTGTACTCGGCGCGGAACCCCTTGCCGTGCTCGCCCCACAGCAAACCGCCGTATTTGGCCGTCAGGGCCACAACCTCGTCGGAGATCTCCTTCATCAGGATCTCCTGCTGCGGATCGCACATGTCCAGCGCCGGGCGCACGTGCAGCACGCCCGCGTCAACGTGCCCGAACATGCCATAGCTCAGGCCATGACCGTCGAGCAGCGCGCGAAACTCAACGATGTAGTCAGCCAGATGCTCCGGCGGCACGCAGGTATCTTCCGCAAAGGGAATCGGCTTCGCCGCCCCTTTCGCGTTGCCGAGCAGCCCCACCGCCTTTTTACGCATCGCGTAGATGCGCTCGATGCCGGCGAGATCGTTACACAGCTGCCAGCCAATGACGCCGCCCTCGCCCTGCGCAATCAGCTCGTCCAGCCGCTGGCAGAGTGTGCTCACCTGGTTCTCAATGAGCTCTGCGTCGTCCCCGGCAAACTCAACGATGTTCAGGCCGAGCATCTCTTTATCCGGCACGTCGGTAATCAGCTCGCTCACCGAGTGCCAGACGATATCTTCCCGGGCCAGATTCAGCACCTTAGAGTCAACGGTTTCCACCGACAGCGCCCGCGCTTCCACCATAAACGGGGCATTACGCAGCGCGGAGTCAAACGAGTTGTATTTGACGTTCACCAGACGGCGCACCTTCGGCAGCGGGGTGATATCCAGACGCGCTTCGGTGATAAAGGCCAGCGTACCTTCTGACCCGGTCAATAAGCGGGTAAGATCGAACTGGCTCATGTCGTCGTTGAAGACATGTCGCAGATCGTACCCCGTCAGGAAGCGGTTTAGCTTCGGGAATTTGTCGAGGATCAGTTCGCGATTTTCGCGACAGCGCTCCAGCACGGTGCGATAAATCCGTCCGCTGGTGGTGCTCTCCTTTGCCAGCGTTTCGGCCAGTTCGATCGGCATCGGCTGGGTGTCGAGAATATCACCCCCCAGCAGCACCGCCCGCACCCCCATCACGTGATCGGAGGTTTTACCGTAGACCAGCGAGCCCTGCCCGGAGGCATCGGTGTTGATCATCCCGCCAAGGGTCGCGCGGTTGCTGGTGGACAGTTCCGGCGCAAAAAAATAGCCGTACGGTTTTAAAAACTGATTGAGCTGGTCCTTGATCACACCCGCTTCCACGCGCACCCACCCCTCTTCCGGGTTGATCTCAATGATGCGGTTCATATAGCGGGACATATCAATGATGATGCCCTGGTTCAGCGCCTGCCCGTTGGTGCCCGTACCGCCGCCGCGCGGGGTAAAGACCAGAGAGGTGAAACGCTCCTGCGATGCCAGGCGGGCGATAAGCGCCACGTCCGCGGTAGAGCGCGGGAAAACGACGGCATCGGGAAGAAGCTGGTAGATACTGTTATCGGTCGCCATCGTCAGCCTGTCGGCATAATCGGTGGCGGTATCGCCTGTAAAACCCTGTTGCTCCAGTGCCTGCAAAAAATTAAGCACCAGCTGAACGACGCCAGGTGCCTGAGAAATCTGTGGGATCATGACTATCGTCCCTAATGAGAGTGGTGGGAATCGTTTGCGTTGTATCACAACTTTTTATCACATTTTTTTCTTATACGCTCAGCAGAATTACAGGCAGAATTCGCCTGTCAAAAATCGCTGAGATCATTAATGATTAAAGAGATGCGGTTTACGTTCTCGCCAGTCAGACTGGCGTTCTTTTAAGGAAAGTTTTATTTATGGTCAACCTTCGCCAGCCCAGGGATGTTGCGCAAATTTTACTGTCGGTGCTGTTCCTGGCCCTCATGATTATTGCGTGTCTGTGGATTGTTCGGCCTTTCGTGCTCGGCTTTGCCTGGGCCGCTACCGTTGTTGTCGCCACCTGGCCTTTACTCTTACGCTTGCAGAAACTGCTGTTTGGTCGTCGCGGCCTCGCCGTAATGGTGATGACGCTGCTGCTGTTCCTGCTGTTTATTATTCCCATTGCACTGCTGGTGAATAGCCTGGTGGACAGCAGCGGCCCGGTTATTCGCGCGGTCACCAGCGGTGACATGACGCTGCCGGATCTCGCGTGGCTGAACAGCATTCCGGTCGTGGGCGCTAAACTGTACAGCGGCTGGCACAGCCTGCTGGAGATGGGCGGCAGCGCGCTGATGGCGAAAGTGCGTCCGTACATCGGCACGACCACCACCTGGTTTGTGGGTCAGGCCGCCCACGTTGGCCGCTTTATGATGCACTGTGCGCTGATGCTGCTCTTCAGCGCCCTGCTCTACTGGCGCGGCGAGCAGGTTGCGCTGGGCGTACGTCATTTCGCTACCCGGCTGGCAGGGAAACGCGGCGACGCGGCCGTACTGCTGGCAGCCCAGGCCGTTCGCGCGGTGGCGCTTGGCGTGGTGGTGACGGCGCTGGTGCAGGCGGTGCTTGGCGGTATCGGGCTGGCGATCTCCGGCGTCCCTTATGCCACTATTTTCACCGTCGTCATGCTGATGACCTGTCTGGCGCAGCTTGGTCCGTTGCTGGTACTGGTCCCCTGCATTATCTGGCTTTACTGGACGGGTGATACGACCTGGGGCACAGTGCTGCTGGTCTGGAGCTGCGTGGTGGGCACCATGGATAACGTGATTCGCCCGCTGCTTATTCGCATGGGCGCTGACCTGCCGCTGATCCTGATCCTGTCCGGGGTGATCGGGGGGTTGATTGCCTTCGGCATGATTGGTCTGTTCATCGGTCCAGTGCTGCTTGCGGTAACCTGGCGTCTCTTCTCCGCCTGGGTGCATGAAGTGCCGCCGCCGGGAACCGATCCGGACGTCATGTTAAGGGAACTAGAAGAGCTGGAAGACAAGAACGCGCAGTAAGGTTTTATGCCGGGTAGCCCCAGCGCTTACCCGGCCTACACTCTTCGCAGCAATACTTAAACGTTGCTAAACTATTTATTCTCTGCACACTGGTCAGACCCGCCTTTTCCAGCCTAAAACCGTCATTCTCTTCAAGAAATCTTTACCTACCTTTAACTATTGAGACGAATCCGATCGACTCAAAAACCTGCCATGCCTACTATTAAGACACGGTTATAAATCAACACCTTGATTTATAAGCATGGAAATCCCCTGAGTGAAACAACGAATTGCTGTGTGTAGTCTTTGCCCATCTCCCACGATGGGCTTTTTTTTATCCTTTTACGTCCGCGTAATGTCACAGCGGCTGAGCATCTGCCAGTCACCCGCCAGCACCCGCGTCTCCCCGGTCACCTGCACCGTCACAACCTCGCGAATATCAACCGAGGAAGCGCCAACCTGTAGCTCAAACTCCCCTGGCTCGACAATTCGCTTCCCGTCCCGGCGGGTGAAATTGAACATCTCCACCGGCAGAGTAAAGGTCAGCGTGGCGGTTTCTCCCGGTGCAAGCGTAACGCGCTGGAACGCTTTCAGCTCCTGAAGCGGACGAACCTGCGTCGCGACCTTGTCGCGCACGTAGACCTGCACCACTTCACTACCGCTGCGCTCGCCGGCGTTGGTGATATCGATGCTGAATGTCACCTCTCCAGCGATCGGGACGCGGCTTTCAGCCAGCCGTGCCGCTCCCCAGCTAAATTGCGTCCAGCCGAGCCCGTAACCAAACGGGTAACGCGCGCCGAAATGGAAGGCAAACGGCGTGCCCCCGCTTTTCAACTTGTGATTGTAGTAGTACGGCATCGCCCCGGCGCTTTTCGGCACGCTCACCACCAGCCTGCCCTGCGGTTCGGCGCGGCCGGTTAACACATCGGCAATTGCCCAACCGCCTTCCTGCCCGGGCGCCCAGGCCATTATCAGCGCGGCCACCTTCTCTTCCAGCCCCTGAAGGTTATAAGGACGCCCGCCCGTCATGACGACAATCACCGGCTTGCCGGTTGCCACCAACGCGTCCAGCAGCTGTTGCTGCACGCCCGGCAGCGCCAGCGAATCGGTATCCGAGCCTTCCCCCACGGTGCCGCTCTGGAATAGCCCGGCAAGGTCGCCAACGCAGGCCACCACTACGTCACTCGCTTGTGCAGCGCTCACGGCGTCGGGGATCAGATCCGTGCGTTGTGACACCGGCGACTGCTGCATCGGCTTACCGCCGCTGTCGCCCGGGAAAACCGGCGCGCCCGCCATCCGTTTTTCAATAATGTGACACCCTTTCGCGTAACGTATCTGCGATGCGCCAAGGTACTGCTCCAGCGCCGCGCGCGGGGTGGTCACCTGCGAGGTCTCTTCAACCATATCGCTGATGATCAGGTGAACCGGGAAGCTGTAGCCGCTCAGTAGCGCCAGCGGATCGTCTGCCGTCGGCCCGACCACCGCTACACGCGGTTTGCCGCCGAGAGGCAAAATGCCGTTATTTTCCAGCAGCGTTATCGATGTGGTTGCTACCTCGCGCGCCGCCTGTCGGGTCGCCTCGCTTTGCAAATCGATACCGTCTTCATCGACGTACGGGTTTTCAAACAGCCCGAGGCGGAATTTTTCACCCAGCACGCGCGCCACAATCTCATCCACCTTCGCCATGTAGATGAGCCCACGCTCTACCGCTTCCGCCAGGTGGCGCGCGCAGTCATCCTTCGGCAACTCCACGTCCAGCCCGGGTTAAACGCCAGCGCAGCCGATTCCGCTGGATCGTGAGAAATTCCGTGGTGCTGGTGCAGCAGGCTGACGCCGCCGTAGTCCGCCACGATAATGCCGTCGAAGCCCCACTGCTCGCGCAAAACGGTGGTGAGCAGGAAATGGTCGCTGTGGCCCGGCTGATTATCGATGTCGTGATAGGCTGGCATCACCGAACCGGCGTTGGCCAGCTTGACCGCCATCTCAAACGGCAGCAGGAAAGTATCGTTTAGCTCGCTGAAGCCGAGATGGACCGGGGCATGGTTGCGCGCCCCTTCGCTGAACGAGTGGCCCACGTAATGCTTCAGGGTCGCCAGCAGATCGCGCTTGTCACCCTGCAACCCCTTCACGTACGCCGTGGCCATCACCCCCACCAGCCACGGATCTTCGCCAAATGTCTCTTCCGTACGTCCCCAGCGTACGTCGCGGGAGACGTCCAGCACCGGGGCCAGCCCCTGCTGGCACCCGACTGAGCGGGCCTCTTTGCCAATCTGCTCCGCCGCGCGCTGCACCAGCGCCGGGTCCCAGGTGGAACCGTAGTTCAGCGACGACGGGAAGAGCGTGGCGTCTTTACACAGCAAGCCGACCAGACACTCCTCATGGAACAGCGCCGGAATGCCGAGCCGGGTCTCCTCCATCATCAGGCGTTGCAGGCGGTTGGCAGCACGGACGCCGGTCTTCGCATCGACAATGTGCGTGCCGAGCGGACGGGTGATCTGCCCGACGCCCAGCTTCAGCCTTTCGCTGAGGGACGCCTGTTCGCTTACACCGGCGAATTCATCGCTCAGATCGCTGCGCTCGCGATGGTTGCCGTTTTCATCGAGGATCAGCCAGTATGCGTGCATCTGGGCAAATTTCTCTTCCGGGGTCATACGCGCCAGTAGATCGGCGACACGCTCGTGTACGGGACGTCCCGCGTCCCTGTAGATCGCAGTCATGGTTTACTCCTGTAGTGCGGATTGCGCTGCCGGGCTAAGCTGCCCCGCATCGTTTCGAATATCGCGTTTGCTGGCCAGCTCCCGGGCGATGGCGTCCACCAGCCGGCTGTTGAGTTTGTAGATGGCAAGGAACGCCACCATGCACAGGAACAGCGCGCAGGGGATCAGGGTGAACAGCGCGTTGATCGTTGCGAGTACGTGAGGGGCCTGGTTTGCCTGTCCGGGAGCGTAATCCACCATGCCAAGCACCCAACCGACCACTGCCCCACCCAGCGCCAGCCCAAACTTGATGGCAAACAGGGCGGTAGAGAAGACTAGACCGTCCAGGCGGCGGCCGCTGCGGTGCTCTTCGTAGTCCACCACGTCTGAGAACATGGTCCATTGCAGCGGCGTGGGCAGGTTCTGAATAAAACTAAATACAATATTCAGACCGAATATCAGCCACACCTGCGAAGGGGGAATGAAGAAAATCAGCGCGCCAAAAATAACGAAGGAAATAATGGTCCACTGATAGGCACGCACGCGGTCGAATTTCCCCAGCAGGCGTTCTGATAATAATGCGCCGCTCAGGGATGCCACCATGCCGGAAACAATAAAGGCAAAGACCAGATCGGGACGTAACAGAACATAGTTAACGTAATACATGGTCGCCGAGCCGCGCGTCACGACGGCGGTTAACAGTAAAATATTAAACAGAAAAACAATTCGCCACTGGCTGTTGCCGGCCAGCAGTTTTAAATCCGTCAGCATCGAGCCGGAGGTATCATTGCGCGGAGAGTAGCGCTCACGGGTCATAAAGAAGCAGCAGAAGAATAAAATAATCCCCAGCAGCCCCATCAGGCTCATGGCATAGAAATAGCCTTTCTGCACATTACCCTGGCCTAATAATGAGACCAGCGGCAGCGCAATAACCGTCACAATCAACCCGCCGATAAACGACAGGCCAAAGCGCCAGGATTGCAGCGAGTGGCGCTCGCGCGGGTCGAGCGTCAGCGCGCCGGGCATGGCGCAGTAAGGCACGTTAATAGCGGAGTAGATCAGGCTCAAGATGGCATACGTCACGCAGGCATAGACAATTTTTGCCGTCGCCCCGGCATCCGGCACGTAGAAGGTAATGAGGCAGCTCACGCCAAACGGAATGGCAAACCAGAGCAGCCAGGGGCGAAAACGACCGTGGCGCGTCTGAGTGCGATCCACCAGCGCGCCAATGCACGGGTCGACAAACGCATCGACCACGCGCACCACTAAAAACATGGTGCCCATAATGGCCGCTGGCAAACCGAATACGTCCGTATAGAAATAAGCGAGAAATAACGTTGCCGTTTGCCAGACCAGCGCGCTGGCCATATCACCCAGGCCATAACCTATTTTATCTTTGGTGCGTAATACAGAGGAGATTGTCATTGTTATTTGCCTTTTTATCAGGTTAAAACGTATTTCAACCAGTCGCGCATCATCCCGAAGGATGCACGCGGTAAGGCTCAAGTATTAGCAACGCCTTGCCCGCTAACAATTGTCTAAATTAACAGGTAAATTATGATATTTGGTTTTTTGCTTTATTTGTGATGGTGAGCATATTCGCAGGAAAATAAAAAAGGCGAGGACAGATATCCTCGCCTTTTTCAGGTTATACCGGTTTTACTTGTTCAGTTCCGCCAGACTCAGCCAGGTTTGCACCACGGTGTCCGGGTTCAGGGAAAGGCTATCAATCCCCTCGTCCATCAGCCAGGCCGCAAAGTCTTCGTGGTCAGACGGACCCTGACCGCAAATGCCAACGTATTTACCCTGTTTCTTCGCCGCGCGAATGGCCATGGAGAGCAGCGCTTTCACCGCCTCGTTACGCTCGTCGAACAGCTCAGAGACGACGCCGGAGTCGCGGTCGAGACCCAGCGCCAGCTGCGTCATGTCGTTCGAGCCGATGGAGAAGCCGTCGAAGTGCTCCAGGAACTGCTCTGCCAGCAGGGCGTTGGACGGAATTTCACACATCATGATGATCTTCAGCCCGTTCTCGCCGCGCTTCAGCCCCTGACGCGCCAGCTCGTCCACCACCGCTTTCGCCTGATCCACGGTACGGACGAACGGGATCATGATCTCCACGTTGGTCAGCCCCATGTCGTTGCGCACGCGTTTCACCGCCTCGCACTCCAGCGCGAAGCAGTCGCGGAAGCTTTCTGACACGTAGCGGCCTGCGCCGCGGAAGCCCAGCATCGGGTTCTCTTCTTCCGGCTCGTAGCGCTCGCCGCCCACCAGGTTGGCGTATTCGTTGGACTTAAAGTCCGACAGGCGCACGATCACGCGTTTCGGGTAGAAGGCCGCGCCGAGCGTGGCGATCCCTTCCGTCAGGCGGCCAACATAGAACTCTCTCGGCGAGTCGTAACCCTTCATCATCTCGCGAATTTCGTTTTGCAGCTTCGCGTCCTGGTCGTCGAACTCCAGCAGCGCGCGCGGGTGAACGCCAATCATGCGGTTGATGATGAATTCCAGACGCGCCAGGCCCACGCCTTCGTTCGGCAGGCAGGCGAAGTCAAACGCGCGGTCCGGGTTACCGACGTTCATCATGATCTTCAGCGGCAGGTCCGGCATGGTATCCACGCTGGAGCTTTTCACGCTGAAGTCGAGGATATCGGCATACACGTACCCGGTATCGCCTTCAGCGCAGGAGACCGTCACTTTCTGGTCGTCCTTCATGCGTTCGGTCGCGTCACCGCAGCCGACGACCGCCGGGATCCCCAGCTCACGGGCGATGATTGCCGCGTGACAGGTGCGTCCACCGCGGTTGGTGACGATGGCGGCCGCTTTCTTCATGATCGGTTCCCAGTCCGGGTCGGTCATGTCGGTCACCAGCACGTCGCCGGGCTGGATGCGGTTCATTTCGCTGATGTCGTGGATCACCTTCACCGGACCGGCACCGATGCGGTGACCAATCGCGCGGCCTTCCGCAACAATTTTGCCCTGAGCGTGCAGGGTGTAACGCTCCATGACCTGACCGCGAGAACGGACGGTTTCCGGACGCGCCTGCACGATAAACAGCTTGCCGGTGTGGCCGTCTTTCGCCCACTCGATGTCCATCGGGCGGCCATAGTGTTTTTCAATCTGTACCGCCTGCTTCGCCAGCTCTTCCACCTCGGCGTCGGTCAGGGAGAAGCGGTCGCGCTGCTCCTGCGGCACATCTTCAATCGTGACCTGCTTGCCGTGCTCTTGCGTCGGGGCATAGATCATGCGGATTTTTTTCGAGCCCATGGTACGGCGCACCACCGCCGGGCGGTTTGCCGCAAGCGTTGGCTTGTGAACGTAAAATTCGTCAGGGTTCACTGCCCCCTGCACCACCATCTCACCCAGGCCCCACGCGGAGGTGATAAACACCACCTGGTCGAAGCCGGATTCGGTATCAATCGAGAACATCACGCCGGACGATCCTACGTCGGATCGCACCATGCGCTGCACGCCAGCAGAAAGCGCGACGCCGCGATGGTCGTAGCCCTGATGCACGCGATAGGAAATGGCGCGGTCGTTGAACAGGGAGGCGAAGACGTGCTTCACCGCCACCAGCACCGCGTCATAGCCCTGAACGTTCAGGAACGTTTCCTGCTGACCGGCGAAAGAGGCGTCCGGCATGTCTTCTGCGGTGGCGGAGGAGCGCACGGCAAAGGAGGCCTGCGCGTCGTCAGCGGAGAGCTGGTTGTACGCGTCGTGAATGGCTTTTTCCAGTTCCGGCTGGAAAGGTGTGTCGATAATCCACTGGCGGATTTGCGCGCCGGCTTTGGCAAGCTCGGTCACGTCATCAATATCCGTTTTATCCAGCAGGTCGTAAATGCGCTGGTTTACACCGCTCTGGTCTAAAAACAGGTTAAACGCATCGGCGGTTGTGGCAAACCCGTTTGGTACGGAGACACCCATACCGGACAGATTTGTAATCATTTCACCCAGGGAGGCATTTTTGCCCCCAACTCTGTCTACATCATTCATGCCGAGTTGGTTATACCAAAGCACCAGCGGTGACGAGCCATTGTTGGACATCGAAACAATCCTTTTGTGATATTTGATCGGAGTAAGAAACACCTGACTACGTATTTATACTGGCATATTTATTTCCGCTAAAAAAACGGTGAATCGTGTAAGCAATTTTAATTTTCAACTTTTCGGACACTTTCCATACGCTTGCTAACCCGATGATTCCTATAGATTCCGCCAGAAACCATAGAAATAAAGCCGCTATTCGGAAAATGAAATCCGGTTTTCAGGAAAATCAAAAACACCATTTCATTTTAAATTCAGATAAGTTCTTAGCTGTGAAATTAACTTTTTTAATTTATGCTTTCAGGCAATTACGTACGCTATTCAGGGTGAATAAAATGGATAATGCTGTCGATCGCCACGTTTTTTATATTTCTGATGGGACGGCGATCACCGCCGAGGTGCTGGGCCACGCGGTGATGTCGCAGTTTCCCGTGTCGATAAACAGCATCACGCTGCCGTTTGTGGAAAACGAGAGCCGGGCCAAAGCGGTCAAGGACCAGATCGACGCCATTTATCAGCAGACCGGCGTTCGTCCGCTGGTGTTCTATTCCATCGTGATCCCCGAGATCCGCAACATCATTCTGCAAAGCGAAGGGTTCTGTCAGGACATCGTGCAGGCGCTGGTTGCACCGCTGCAAAGCGAGCTGAAGCTCGACCCGACGCCCATCGCCCACCGTACTCACGGACTAAACCCCGGCAACCTGACCAAATACGATGCGCGTATTGCCGCCATTGACTATACCCTGGCGCACGACGACGGGATCTCGCTGCGCAATCTGGATCAGGCGCAGGTCATTTTGCTCGGCGTGTCGCGCTGCGGTAAAACCCCCACCAGCCTTTACCTGGCGATGCAGTTTGGCATTCGCGCCGCCAACTACCCCTTTATTGCCGATGATATGGATAACCTGGTGCTGCCTGCCGCGCTCAAGCCGCTCCAGCATAAGCTGTTTGGGCTGACCATCAACCCGGAACGTCTGGCGGCGATCCGCGAAGAACGTCGCGAGAACAGCCGCTACGCCTCGATGCGCCAGTGTCGAATGGAAGTCGCCGAAGTCGAAGCGCTGTACCGAAAAAACCAGATCCCCTGGCTGAACAGCACCAACTATTCGGTAGAAGAAATTGCCACCAAAATCCTCGACATCATGGGGCTGAATCGCCGCATGTACTAATATGCTAGTACATTAATTCAGTTTCAGTTATGATTACGCTCATCCTCGGGGCGACGCGCCCCGAACTTGAAATCAGCAGGGATTGGTTTAAGGTGATGCCCATCACTTCCCGGTAGTCTGCCGATGAAGCAAAAAATTTCTGAGACATTCCATGAACAAAACCGACGAACTTCGCACTGCGCGCATTGATAGCCTGGTCACACCGGCTGAACTGGCACAGTTGCACCCCGTTTCCCCCGAGGTGGCGGACCATGTGACGGCCTCCCGTCGTCGCATCGAAAAAATTCTCAATGGTGAAGACAAACGTCTTCTGGTGGTGATTGGCCCCTGCTCCATTCACGACCTGGACGCGGCGATGGATTATGCGAAACGCCTTCAGACGCTGCGCGAAACGTATCAGGATCGGCTGGAGATCGTGATGCGTACCTACTTTGAAAAGCCGCGCACCGTGGTGGGCTGGAAAGGGCTGATTTCCGATCCCGATCTGAACGGCAGTTACCGGGTGAATCACGGTATTGCCCTGGCGCGCAAGCTGCTGCTACAGGTTAACGAGCTGGGCGTGCCGACCGCCACCGAATTCCTGGATATGGTGACCGGACAGTTTATTGCCGACCTCATCAGCTGGGGCGCGATTGGCGCGCGCACCACCGAAAGCCAGATCCACCGTGAAATGGCGTCGGCGCTCTCCTGCCCGGTGGGCTTTAAAAACGGAACTGACGGCAATACCCGAATTGCCGTCGATGCCATCCGCGCGTCGCGCGCCAGCCATATGTTCCTCTCTCCGGATAAAAACGGCCAGATGACCATCTACCAGACCAGCGGCAACCCTTACGGCCACATCATTATGCGCGGCGGTAAAAAGCCGAACTACCACGCGGAAGATATTGCCGCCGCCTGCGAAACACTGGCGGAGTTTGACCTGCCGGAGCATCTGGTGGTGGATTTCAGCCACGGCAACTGCCAGAAACAGCACCGCCGCCAGCTGGACGTCTGCGATGAAGTCTGCCAGCAGATCCGCAGCGGCTCGACCGCCATTGCGGGGATTATGGCGGAGAGCTTTATCAAAGAAGGCACCCAGAAGATCGTGGCCGGACAGCACATGGTGTACGGCCAGTCGATTACCGACCCCTGCCTGAGCTGGGAAGACAGCGAACGGCTGCTGGAGAAGCTGGCTGCGGCGGTTGATTCTCGATTTTAAACCCTTGCCGGGTGGCGGCTAGGGGGGGGGGGGGGGGGGCGCGGGGGGGCGGGGGGGGGGGGGGGGGGGGGGGGGGGGCGCGGCGGGGGGGGGGGGGGGGGGGGGGGGGGGCCGCGGGGGGGGGGGGGGGNNTTCGTGCCGTTGTAGGCCCGGTAAGGCGTAGCCGCCACCGGGCGTTTCATTGCACAATTTTGATCCCGTCACACAATTTTCACAAAAACGCTTGCTGTGAAAATGCAGTTTATTGATAATGATTATCATTGTTACATTGATTGTTATTTATAAACATTATGTCACCGACCGATAACAGCGCAGCAACGCCAGTAAAAACACCCACAGCGCCATCCCCTGCTTCCACCGATCGCCGCATCGACAGCAAAAGCCTGTTGGGTGAGGAAGGCCGGGTGATTATCGAGCATGACGGCCAGCACTATCTGCTGCGCCAGACCAATGCCGGAAAACTGATCCTGACAAAATAAACCAGACAAAACCTTCGCCAGCCACCCAGGTGATCCCCAGGCAGCCAGCGCTTTTCAATTCTTATGGAGAGTTGCTATGCCACACCTGCAATCCGCGTCTTTACGCCCGTCCCTTCTGGCGCTGGCGATTGTCAGCACCCTGCCGGGCGTTGCGTTTGCCGCCGCAGACGATATCACCGTTACCGCCACCGGCAATGCCCGCAGCGCCTTTGAAGCCCCCATGATGGTGAGCGTGATTGACGCCACCGCCCCGGAAAACCAGACCGCCAGCTCCGCCGCCGACCTGCTGCGCAAGGTGCCTGGCCTGATGCTGGACGGCACCGGTCGCACCAACGGCCAGGACGTTAACCTGCGCGGTTACGACCGCCGTGGCGTGCTGGTGCTGGTGGATGGCGTACGCCAGGGTACCGATACCGGACACCTGAACAGCACGTTCCTCGACCCGGCGCTGATCAAACGTATTGAAGTGGTGCGCGGTCCTTCCGCTCTGCTGTACGGCAGCGGCGCGCTGGGTGGCGTGATTTCGTATGATACCGTCGACGCCAGCGATCTGCTGGACGCAGGTAAACACAGCGGCTATCGCGTGTTTGCTACCGGCGCGACGGGCGATCGCAGCATCGGAATGGGTGCCAGCGCCTATGGCCGCACCGATACCCTTGACGGCCTGGTCTCCTGGTCCAGCCGCGATCGCGGCGACATTCGCCAGAGCGACGGCGCGAGGGCACCAAACGACGAGTCCATCAACAATATGCTGGCGAAAGGCAGCTGGAAAATCGACCCGGCTCAGACCCTGAGCGGCTCCCTGCGCTACTACAACAACGACGCGCAGGAGCCAAAAAATCCGCAGACCACGGATGCCAACAGCAGTAACCCGATGACCGACCGTTCCACCATTCAGCGCGATGCTCAGCTTGGCTACCGCATAGCGCCCGCCGGAAACGACTGGCTGAACGCCGATGCGAAAATCTACTGGTCCGAAGCACGGATCAACGCCCAGAACATTGACGCCAGCGGCGAGTTCCGTAAGCAGACCACCAAAGGCGGCAAAGTGGAAAACCGCACCCGCCTGTTCAGCGACTCTTTTGCCTCGCACCTGCTGACCTACGGCGGGGAATACTATCGTCAGGAGCAACACCCTGGCGGCGCGACCACCGGCTTCCCGGACGCGAAGATCGACTTTAGCTCCGGCTGGTTGCAGGATGAGATCACCCTGCGCGACCTGCCGGTAATGCTTCTCGGCGGGACGCGTTACGACAACTACCGCGGCAGCAGCAGCGGTTACGACGACGTGGATGCGGATAAGTGGTCATCACGCGCCGGGTTAACCGTGAGTCCAGCCGACTGGCTGATGCTGTTCGGGTCTTACGCTCAGGCCTTCCGCGCGCCAACGATGGGCGAGATGTATAACGACTCGAAGCACTTCTCCATCGGCAGTTTCTACACCAACTACTGGGTGCCGAACCCGAACCTGCGTCCGGAAACTAACGAAACCCAGGAGTTCGGTTTTGGGCTGCGTTTTGACGATCTCATGCTCGCCAACGACGCGCTGGAGTTCAAAGCCAGCTACTTCGACACCAAAGCGAAAGATTACATCTCCACCACCGTCGATTTTGCGGCGGCCACCACCATGTCCTACAACGTGCCAAACGCCAAAATCTGGGGCTGGGACATGATGGCGACCTACTCGACCAGTCTGTTCAACCTCGACGTGGCCTACAACCGCACGCGCGGGAAAGATACCGACACGGGCGAATATATCTCCAGCATTAATCCGGACACCGTCACCAGCAAGCTGGATATCCCGGTGGCGCAAAGCGGCTTCTCCGTGGGCTGGATCGGCACCTTCGTCGAACGTTCAACGCACATCAGCAGCAGCTACAGCGAGCAGCCGGGCTATGCGGTTAACGACTTCTACGTCAGCTACAAAGGCCAGCAGCAGTTCAAAGGCATCACCACCACCCTCGTACTGGGGAACGCCTTTGATAAAGCCTACTGGTCACCGCAGGGCATTCCGCAGGACGGTCGCAACGGTAAAATTTTCGTCAGTTATCAGTGGTAATCCCCGTCGGGGCAACGATTCAGAAGGATAAGATTATGCGTCACTACACACGCTGGCTTGAGCTTAAAGAAGAAAATCCGGGTAAGTACGCGCGTGATATCGCCGGCTTAATGAACATCAGTGAGGCGGAGCTGGCTTATGCACGCGTCGGCCACGACGCCTGGCGGCTGCGCGGCGAGATCCGCGACATTCTGGCGGCGCTGGAGTCCGTGGGCGAAACCAAATGCATCTGCCGTAACGAGTACGCCGTTCATGAACAGGTCGGGGCGTTTACTAACCAGCACCTCGGCGGCCACGCCGGGCTGGTGCTGAATCCGCGCGCGCTGGATCTGCGTCTGTTCCTCAACCAGTGGGCGAGCGCGTTTCACATCAGCGAGGCGACCCCGCGCGGCGAACGCCAGAGCATTCAGTTCTTCGATCGTCAGGGCGATGCGCTGCTGAAAGTCTACGCCACGGATAGCACCGACGTCGCCGCCTGGGGCGACGTGCTGACCCGTTTTATCATTGCTGATAACCCCTCTTTGGAACTGGAAGCGGCCGATGCGCCCGCGCATGCCGAGCGCGCAGACGCCAGTACGGTAGAGAACGAGTGGCGCGCCATGACCGACGTGCACCAGTTCTTTAGCCTGCTCAAGCGCCACAACCTCAGCCGCCAGCAGGCGTTTCGTCTGGTCAGTGACGATCTGGCCTGTAAGGTTGAAAACAGCGCGCTGGCGCAGTTGCTGGAGACGGCGCGACGGGACGGAAACGAAATCATGATCTTTGTCGGCAACCGCGGCTGCGTGCAGATCTTCACCGGTGCGGTGGAAAAACTGACGCCAATGAAGGGCTGGCTGAACATCTTCAACCCGACCTTTACCCTGCACCTGCTGGAGGAGGCCGTCGCGGAGACGTGGGTAACACGCAAGCCGACGGCGGACGGTCACGTCACCAGCCTGGAGCTGTTTGCGGCGGATGGCACCCAAATCGCCCAACTCTACGGTCAGCGTACTGAAGGCGAGCCGGAGCAGAGCCTGTGGCGTCGCCAGATTGACGCCCTGACGCCGGAAGGACTGGCCGCATGAAAAACTGGTTTGCCCTGCTCTGCGCCCTGCCGCTGGTCGCCGCCGCCGCGCCGGAGAGAATTGTCGCCCTCGGCGGCGACGTGACGGAGATCGTCTACGCCCTCGGCGCGGAGTCCTCTCTGGTTGCGCGCGACAGTACCAGCCAGTGGCCGCAGGCAACGACAGCGCTGCCTGACGTGGGATACCTGCGCCAGCTCAACGCGGAGGGGATTTTGTCCGTGCGCCCGACGCTGGTGCTGGCAAGCGACCAGGCGCAGCCATCACTGGCGCTGAAGCAGGTTGAACAGAGCCACGTCAGGGTGGTGACCGTTCCCGGCACCCCGGACCTGCGCGCGATTGACGAAAAAGTGCGGGTGATAGCCCAGGCGACGCATCATGAGGCGCAAGGGGAAATCCTGCGCAGCTCGCTGCGTCAGGCGCTGGCGGCACTCCCCTCGTCACCGCTCAACAAGCGGGTGCTGTTTATCCTCAGCCACGGCGGGATGACCGCAATGGCGGCCGGGCAACAGACCGGCGCGGATGCCGCAATCCGCGCTGCCGGGTTGCAGAACGCCATGCAGGGCTTTACCCGCTATCAGCCGCTCTCGCAGGAGGGAGTGATGGCCAGCCAGCCGGATCTGGTGGTGATCTCGCAGGACGGCCTCACCGCGCTGGGCGGTGAAGAAAATCTGTGGAAACTGCCCGGCCTGGCGCAAACGCCAGCGGGACGAAACAGGCAGGTGCTGGCCATTGATGACATGGCCCTGCTGGGCTTTAGCGTCCGTACGCCGAAAGCCATTCAGCAGCTGCGAACCAGAGCGGAGCAACTGCCCTGATGTCCCGGCGCATCACGCTCTCGCTGTGGCTTCTGGCGGGGGCGCTCACCGTCATAACGTTCACCGCCACCGGTTTTGGGGCGTTACGCCTGCCGGTGAACGTGCTGTGGAGCAGCAGCGATGAGACGCTGCGCCAGATCTGGCTAACCATCCGTCTGCCCCGCGTGCTGCTGGCGCTGGTGATTGGCGGATCGCTGGCGCTTGCCGGTTGCGTCATGCAGGGACTGTTCCGCAATCCGCTGGCCGACCCGGGCCTGCTCGGGATCAGCAGCGGCGCGGCGCTGGCCGTCGCACTCTGGGTGGTGCTTCCGCTCTCTTTGCCCGCGCTGATGATGCTCTACGCCCCGATGCTGGCGGCATTCATTGGGGCGCTGGCGGCCACAGCCGCGATCTTTCTGCTCAGCCGACAGCGTAACGGCTCGCTGTCACGCCTGTTGCTGGTGGGGATCGCCATCAATGCCCTGTGCGGTGCGGCGGTAGGCGTACTTTCGTGGGTCAGCAATGACGCGCAGCTTCGCCAGCTTTCGCTCTGGGGAATGGGAAGTCTCGGTCAGGCGCAGTGGTCAACGCTGTTGGCCGTGACCTCGCTGATGGTGCCTGCCGTTCTGGCGATCTGGCGTTGTGCCAGCGCGTTAAATTTGCTGCAACTGGGTGAAGAGGAAGCGCATTACCTTGGCGTGGACGTTGCCCTGGTACAGCGAATCTTACTGTTTTGCAGCGCCCTGCTGGTCGCGGCGGCTGTCGCCGTCAGCGGCGTGATTGGCTTTGTCGGGCTCGTGGTGCCGCACCTGATGCGCATGTGGCTGGGTGCCGATCACCGCGCAACGCTCCCCGGTGCGATACTTGCGGGCGCGCTTCTGCTGCTGGTGGCGGATACGGTGGCGCGCACCCTGGTCGCCCCGGCAGAAATGCCGGTCGGCCTGCTTACCAGCATCCTTGGTGCCCCCTGGTTCTTATGGCTTATCTTTCGGCGTGGAGAACAGCATGGCTGAACGCTATACGGCTGAAAATCTTACCCTTACCCGGTCTGGCCGCACGCTGACGGATAATATTTCGCTGTCACTGTCGCAGGGAGAGCTGGTGACGCTGATCGGCCCCAACGGTGCGGGGAAATCGACGCTGCTGCGGCTGCTGACAGGCTACCTGAAGCCCGACAGCGGCCGCTGTTCGCTGGCGGGGAAAACCCTGGGCGAATGGCCGCCGGAAACGCTGTCCCGCTATCGGGCGGTGATGCGCCAGCATACTCAGCCAGGATTTGACTGGCAGGTGGAGGAGATCGTTGGAATGGGGCGTGCGCCCTGGACGCGGCACCCGGAACCGTCGATTGTGCGTGAGGTGTTGCAGCTGACCGGTTGCCTGCCGCTGGCCGGCAGGCGCTATCATGCCCTCTCGGGCGGCGAGCAGCAGCGCGTTCAGCTCGCCCGTGCGCTGGCGCAGCTGTGGCGTGACGGAACGCCGCGCGGCTGGCTGTTTCTCGACGAACCCACTTCCGCGCTGGATCTCTATCACCAGCAGCATCTGCTGCGTCTGCTGAAATCCCTGACCCGTCAGGGCCATCTTCACGTGTGCGTGGTGCTGCACGATCTCAACCTTGCCGCGTTATGGTCAGACAGGATCCTGCTGCTCCACAACGGGAGGATTGTTTCTGAGGGCATGCCGGAGACAGTTTTGCAGGCCGACGCGCTGGCCCGCTGGTACGGTGCACAGGTGCACGTCGGCACGCATCCGGCGCATGCCGCGCCGCAGGTTTTTCTCGCCCCTTAGCTTGAGCAGCTCACTTCCAGCCGCTTGCCCCAGTCCGGCGGGCGGCTGACATAGTCATCGTCCCGGTCGGCAAACGGCGTACGCAGGGCGAGATGCAGCCGGTGCAGCTCGGTATAATCCCCCTGCTCTGCCTGCTCAATGGCCCGCTGCGCCAGCCAGTTGCGCAACACCATCGCCGGGTTAACCGCCTTCATCTGCGCCTGACGGGTATCATCGTCAATCTGCTCCTGCTGCAAACGCGCGCGGTAAGCGGCAAACCATTCATCAAACGCCTGTCGATCAATGAACTCGTCGCGCAGCGGTGACGCGGCGCTCTGCTGCATGGTCTGGCTGAGCATACGGAAGATTCGGGTATAGTCGCTGCCTTCCCGCGCCATGATCGCAAACAGCCCATTCAGCAGCGCGTTATCGCCTTTTTCCTGCGTCATGAGGCCCAGCTTGTTGCGCATTAACGCGCCGTATTCCCGCAGCAACACCTCCTGATAGCTGTCGAGCGCATCGTTCAGGGCATCGACGTCGATAAACGGCGACAGGCTTTGTGCAAGACGCTGGAGGTTCCACAGCCCCACCGCAGGCTGGTTGTCGAACCGGTAACGCCCCTGATAGTCCGAGTGGTTACAGATGTAACCCGGCTGATAGTCATCAAGGAAGCCGTACGGACCATAGTCAAACGTCAGCCCCAACAGGGACATATTGTCGGTATTCATCACGCCGTGCGCAAAGCCGACGGCCTGCCAGCGGGCAATCATGGAGGCGGTGCGCGCGACGACATCGCGGAACCAGAGAACATAGCGGTCCGCTTCGTTTTGCAGATGCGGCCAGTGACGACGAATGGCGTAATCGGCAAGCTGGCGGACCTTATCCGGCTCGCGGCGATAATAGAAGTGTTCAAAATGGCCGAAACGCAGATGGCTTTCGGCCACGCGGATCAGCATCGCTCCCTGCTCCATCGTCTCGCGGGCAACCGGCGTGTCGCTGGTGACAATCGACAGCGCGCGTGAGGTGGGGATCCCCAGCGCATGCATGGCTTCCGACGCCAGACCTTCACGGATGGTTGAGCGCAGCACCGCGCGGCCATCCCCCATGCGAGAGTATGGGGTCAGCCCTGCCCCTTTCAGGTGCCAGTCGCGCGTTTCGCCATTCGGCAACACCTGTTCACCCAGCAGGATGCCGCGACCATCGCCGAGCTGTCCCGCCCAGACGCCAAACTGATGTCCGCTGTAAACCTGAGCCAGCGGCTTCATGCCCGGAAGCAGCGTTTCGCCACCCCAGACGCCGGCACCTTTTTCTGGCTGAAAAAGAGACGAAGGGATGCCAAGCGAATCCGCTAACGCATCGTTATGCCAGATCAGACGCGCATTCTGTAAAGGCGTTGGCTTAAGCGCGGTGTAAAAGCCGGGTAGTTCATCATGCCAGTGGGCAGTAAAAGACAGGGTCATAAGTCCTCCTGCTTTAAGTGTAGAGGGTTTCCCTGAACGTAAACACGGGTGAAGAAAGGGGTTATTGCTGAACGAGGGTCGTGACGCGTTCAGCCGGGACGGCAGGCCACAGGGTGCCCTGCATTGCACCAAAATTGAAGGACAGCACGCGTTGCAGGATGCCGTGATCGTCAATTCCTGAGACCATGACCGACTGACAGTGCGGCGCGATTTGCCAGAGGATAGCGCGCATAAAAGGCTCAAAGGAGAGCGCCGAAACGCGCTGCTGGATGAAGTTTTTATCCAGAATGACCCGTTTGAACAAACCATCATAAACCGGCTTAAGGGACGCTGCCCCTGCACCAAAGTTAGCCAGCACTAATGGGAAATGGATCGCCATTCTTGCCAGCGTCAGATCGTCTTTTCCGTTATTTAAACCTGGATAGTTCTCATTAACAGTAAACTCAAGAAACGGATAACGCTCAAGGATTGAAACAGCGTTCTCATTAGTTAATAAAAACTCAACAATTGCGGGTGTAATATTGATCCATGCAATTAACTGATGCTGAATAAAAAATAGCTTACAGGTATCGAGTAATTGCAGTTTCTCCTGAAACAGCGCTAATTCATCTTCCCGGGAAAGATGCGGGATAACCAGTTCCGTCGGGATTCGTACGTCCGTACCCACGCCAGTAAAGTTAACCAAAATCTCTAAACCTTTAAGCAAACCTGCACTATCACGCGCCGGAAGCAGTAAAAGTTCAGACTGGTAAGCATTATCTAGCGTAATAATCATCGCGCTTGTCCTGCATTAAAGATGAGAGAGAACATCCTGGAGCAATTGCAGGCACAATTCCACTGTCTTGATTTTAATAAGTTTAATTTCATTCTTTCCGTATTAATTTTCAGATTTTTCCCTGAATCTTTAATAATTTTATCCTGGTTATTGAATAATAGCCAGTTTTAGATAAAACAGGCACATGCCGACATAAATAATTGGGCAAAAATTTAACTTTAATCAACCCGTAAGAAAAGCCTGACGGCTATATTCACCGCCAGGCTCCCCGCACTGCATCTTTATGCATCGGTTAAATACGTCTGGCCTGCCAGAAGTTTTTACGCCAGTAAACATTATCGAGAGAGGAGCGCATCACGCCACGGCTGGTCGAGGCATGAATGAACTGATTATCGGTGTCATAAATACCGACATGAAGGCCGCTTTCACCGGAGCCTGTTTTAAAAAAGACCAGGTCGCCGGGCAGGAGCTCGTCTTTATCAATCTCAGTGCCGATCTCCGCCTGCATACGCGTTTCACGCGGAAGCTGTAGATCAAATTTATCGCGGAAGGTCATCAGCACGAATCCCGAGCAATCCACCCCGCCCCGGCTCATGCCACCGTAGCGATAGGGAGTGCCGCGCCAGTTGCTGAGCTGATCGTTCAGGCTGGCAATGACCGTAATGGAATCGGAAAGCCGTGGGTTGGGCGGAGGAGCACGATGGCTACTGCATCCTGCAAGAAAGAGCGCCGCAACAAGGAGAAACCAGAATCGCATTTCAGACGAATCCTCTGCTTTTTTTGTTCTTTCGGTAATTTAGCGTGCATCTATGCGGCTGTGCAAGAAAGGTTATTCCTGCGCCGTGGAGATGAGCATCTTGTGGCCTTCAATATCCAGCCTCCGGAACGACATGTGGTAAGCACTGGCAAGATTGGGAGCCGTCAGCACGCTGTCGCGCGGTCCGCTGGCAATCAGCTTGCCACGGGCCAGTAACCACACCCGATGGGCGTGGCGCAACGTATGGTTTAAATCATGACTGCTCATCACAATGGTAATGCCCTTGCGGCAGAGCGCGCTGAGCAGGGCATCCAGCGCGGCCTGCTGGGCAACGTCCAGCCCGCTCATCGGCTCGTCCAGCAGCAGCAACCGCCCGTGAGGATTTCCGGACGGATGGATCTGAAGAATGACGGCGGCCAGACGCACGCGCTGCCACTCGCCGCCGGAAAGCTGGCTGGCCTGTCGGGTGAGCTTATCGTCTAACCCGAGCGCCGCGGCAACGTCGTGGAGCAATGCCACCTGATTTTTATCAGGCAGATGCAGCGTCAGGTAGTGCCAGACCGGCATCGCAAACGGCGGCATATGCTGCTGAACCAGATAGCTTCGACGGGAGGCGAGCGTGGCGGGTAGCCATTTGTCAAGAGATTGCCCAAGAAAGGTAATCTCCCCTTCCCCGGCAGTCAGCCCCGCCATGCGCGCCAGCAGCGTGCTCTTCCCGGCACCGTTTGGCCCAACCAGGTGAAGTATTTCACCTGCGTTGACGGTGGCGGTTACAGGCTCAAGACGTCCCTTCCCGGCAACGTCTGTGAGCTGCATCAGGAGCGACATTATTTCGCCAGCGCCAGCTTGATAGATTCCATCACGATAGGATCTTCAGGCGTCATGTCCGGGGAAAAACGCTGCACGACCTGACCGTCACGGCCAATCAGGAATTTTTCGAAGTTCCACAGAATATCGTCCGGATAGAGCGGCGCCCGGCCTTTGCTTGCCATGCGCTCGTAGAAACCACTCTCTTCAGGCGCAACCGCAGTCGGCGCCGCGGCCACCAGCTTGGCATACAGCGGATGACGATTTTCCCCGTTCACATCAATTTTGCTGAACATCGGGAACGTCACGCCATAGGTCGTGCTGCAAAAGGTCTTAATCTCCTCTTCGCTGCCCGGCTCCTGCCCCAGGAACTGGTTGCACGGGAAGCCGAGCACGGTAAAACCGTCTTTTTCCCAGGCTTTATGAATATTTTCCAGCTGTTCATACTGCGGCGTCAGGCCGCATTTCGACGCCACGTTCACGATGAGCAGCACCTTGCCCTTGTAGCCTTCCAGCGTGGTTTTCTCGCCGTCAATGGTGGTCACTTCGGTATTCAGAATATCAGACTGCATAGCATTCCCTCAGGTTGACTTACGGGTAGTGTGTTAACGTCCAGCTTTCAATAATAGCCAGATAAAGACCGGCGCGCCCAGCGTCGCGGTCACCACGCCAATGGGCAGTTCTGCGGCGGTCAGAGCGAGCCGGGCGATGATATCGGCAATCAGCAGCGTTGCCGCCCCGGCAATCGCCGTGGCCGGGAGCAGGGTTCGATGGTCCGTAATGCCGCACAGACGCAGCATATGCGGGATCACCAGCCCAATAAAGCCAATCGCGCCCGCCAGCGCCACGCTTACGCCCACCATCCAGCCGATGGCGATAACCAGCACGTTGCGCCAGAACCCAATCGGCATCCCAAGCTGACGAGCAGACGTTTCACCCAGCGCGAGCATATTCAGCGGCTGCGCCTGGAATGCCGTCCACAGAATGACCGGGAGCAGGAGCAGCATCAGCCACCCCTGACGCCAGTCAACGCCCCCAAAGCCCCCCATCATCCAGTACATCAACTGGCGCAGATCAAAAGAGGTGGAGAAGTAGACGGCCCAGGTCATCAGCGCACTACAGATGATCCCTAACGCCACCCCGGCAAGCAGCAGTCGGCTGGTGGATAAGTGGCGTCGGGCAAAGCGCAGCAGGATGAGGGTTATCAACAGCGCGCCAACAATGGCGCTGAGGCTAATCCCCCCGGCGGAGAGCTCGCCTCCTCCCAGCATCACGGCGGCGATTAGCCCGACGCCTGCGCCATTCGACACCCCCAGAAGACCGGGTTCCGCCAGCGGGTTTTCAAACAGTGCCTGCATGATCGTGCCGCACAGCGCCAGGGCAGCGCCGACTAAAACGACCGCCAGCGTCCGCGGCAGGCGGATCTGCCAGACAAAGATCTGTCCCTCCGGCGTAAACCAGCTTGCCGGCCCCAGCCACCGATCGCCCGCACACAGGCTGACCGTGGTGGCGATAAGTAACAGCACCCCAAGCAGACACAGGCGGCGGAGATCGGAGCGGTGCTGGCGACGGGCAAGATCAAGCATAGACGATAGGTTATCCGGTTGAGATATCATTGATTTTACGGCGGGTTTGGCAAATAGCGCAAAGAAAAAAGGCCGCGTGAGCGGCCTTTTTAGTTAGTTCATATTACTCTGCTTTGGGCGTTGCGTTTTCGACACGGCTTTTTAACTTCTGACCGGGTCTGAAGGTCACCACGCGGCGGGCTGTAATGGGAATATCTTCCCCCGTCTTCGGGTTACGGCCCGGACGTTGGTTTTTGTCTCGCAAATCAAAATTGCCAAAGCCGGAGAGTTTTACCTGCTCACCATTTTCCAGAGCACGACGGATCTCTTCGAAAAACAGCTCTACCAGCTCTTTGGCATCCCGTTTGCTAAGCCCAAGCTTATCAAACAGATATTCTGACATTTCAGCTTTTGTAAGCGCCATAGGTTCAATCCCTCAATGATGCCTGGAATCGCTCTTTTAATGCCTCTACACATTTGGCGACGGTAGCGGCAATCTCCTCTTCTTCGAGTGTACGGCTGGTATCCTGAAGGATAAGGCTAATAGCGAGGCTCTTGAAACCTTCTGCTACGCCCTTGCCGCGGTACACGTCAAATAAGTTTACGCCAACTACCTGATTTACGCCAACTTTCTTACATTCGGCCAAAATATCTGCTGCGGGCACATTTTCGGCGACCACAACCGCGATATCACGGCGGTTTGCAGGGAAGCGAGAGATGTCCTGCGCCTGAGGAATCACGCGGTCTGCAACAGGGCTCCACTCCAGCTCGAACACGATGGTACGGCCATTCAGGTCCAGCTTACGTTCCAGCTCTGGGTGAACAACGCCAATGAAACCAACGCGTTTGCCGTCTAAATAAATCGCCGCACTCTGGCCCGGATGCAGGGCCGGAATCGCTTCTGCACGGAATTCAATTTCGGATAATTTACCGGTCAAATCGAGAATAGCTTCCAGATCGCCTTTCATATCGTAGAAATCAACCGTCCCTTTTGCCAGATCCCAGTGCTCTTCATAGCGGTTACCGCTGATGGCGCCCGCCAGCATGAGATCCTGACGGATGCCTAAATTCGCCTGAGTATCCGGTACAAAGCGCAAGCCGCTTTCGAAAATACGCACGCGGTTTTGCTGACGGTTCTGGTTATAAACGACAGTGCCCAGCAGGCCGGTCCACAGGGACAGACGCATCGCTGACATCTCGCTGGAAATCGGGCTTGGCAGGATCAGGGCTTCCTGACCCGGGTGGATCAGCTGTTGCAGCTTAGGATCAACGAAGCTGTAGGTGATCACTTCCTGGTAGCCTTTGTCGTTCAGCATGGTTTTCACACGCTTCAGAGACAGGTCGGCTTCACGATGGCTGCCCATCACCAGACCCGCCTGCACCGGCTCGTCAGGGATGTTGTTGTAGCCGTAAACGCGGGCCACTTCTTCCACCAGATCTTCTTCGATCTCCATGTCGAAACGCCAGGATGGCGCAACGGCTTTCCACTCGTCCTGACCTTCTGTCACTTCACAGCCCAGACGCGTCAGAATGTCGGTCACCTGCGCATCGGCAACGTGATGACCAATCAGGCGATCCAGCTTGCTGCGGCGCAGGGTAATGGTCGCACGCTTCGGCAGCGTCGCGTCGTTGGTCACATCGATAACCGGACCGGCTTCACCGCCGCAGATGTCGATCAGCAGGCGGGTCGCACGCTCCATCGCTTTGTATTGCAGCGCAGGATCTACGCCACGCTCATAGCGGTGAGAGGCGTCAGTGTGCAGGCCGTGACGACGCGCGCGACCAGTAATGGAGAGCGGGCTGAAGAACGCGCATTCCAGCAGGACGTTTTGCGTCTCGTCATTGACGCCAGAGTGCTCCCCACCGAAGATACCGCCCATCGCCAGCGCTTTGCTGTGGTCAGCAATCACCAGGGTGTCGGCGTTCAGCTTCGCTTCGCTGCCGTCCAGCAGCACCAGGGTTTCGCCTTCTTTCGCCATGCGCACCACAATACCGCCTTCGATACGATCTTTATCGAACGCGTGCATTGGCTGGCCCAGCTCCAGCAGAACGTAGTTAGTGACGTCAACCACCGCGTCGATAGAACGGATACCGCAGCGACGCAGTTTCTCTTTCATCCACAGTGGGGTTGGCGCTTTAACGTTAATGCCTTTCACCACGCGACCCAGGTAGCGCGGACAGGCGTCAACGGCGTCAACCTGAATTGGCAGCGTGTCGCTGATGGTGGCTTCAACCGGCGCGATCTCCGGCACGTTCAGCTCGGTCTGGTTCAGCACGGCCACGTCGCGGGCCACGCCGATGATGCCCAGGCAGTCGGCACGGTTAGGCGTCACGCTGATTTCGATGGTGTTATCATCAAGCTTCAGGTATTCGCGGATGTCAGTGCCAATCGGCGCATCCAGCGGCAGCTCGATGATGCCGTTGTGATCGTCGGAAATCCCCAGCTCGGAGAAGGAGCACAGCATGCCTTCAGACGGCTCACCGCGCAGTTTAGCGGCTTTGATTTTGAAATCGCCCGGCAGTACCGCGCCCACGGTCGCCACGGCCACCTTCAGCCCCTGACGGCAGTTTGGTGCGCCGCAGACGATATCCAGCAGACGGTCACCGCCCACGTTCACTTTTGTTACGCGCAGTTTGTCGGCGTTAGGATGCTGGCCGCACTCCACCACTTCACCTACTACTACGCCGGTGAAAGCGCCAGATACGGGCTCTACGCCATCAACTTCCAGGCCCGCCATGGTGATCTGGTTGGAAAGCGCTTCGCTGTCCAGCGTGGTGTTAACCCATTCGCGTAACCACAGTTCACTGAATTTCATTGTTCTGTCCTGCCCTTATTTAAACTGTTTGAGGAAACGCAGATCGTTTTCGAAGAACGCACGTAAATCGGTTACGCCGTAGCGCAGCATGGTCAGACGCTCCATGCCCATACCGAACGCAAAGCCGGAATACACTTCTGGATCGATACCCACGTTGCGCAGCACGTTTGGATGCACCATGCCGCAGCCCAGCACTTCCAGCCATTTGCCGTTTTTACCCATCACGTCCACTTCCGCAGACGGTTCGGTGAACGGGAAGTAGGACGGACGGAAGCGAACCTGCAAATCTTCCTCAAAGAAGTTGTTCAGGAAATCGTGCAGCGTGCCTTTCAGATTGGTAAAGCTGATGTTTTTATCAACAATCAGACCTTCCATCTGGTGGAACATTGGGGTGTGCGTCTGATCGTAGTCGTTACGGTATACGCGGCCCGGCGCGATGATGCGGATAGGCGGTTCCTGTTCCTTCATGGTGCGGATCTGAACGCCGGAGGTCTGGGTACGCAGCAGACGGGTGGCGTCGAACCAGAAAGTGTCGTGGTCAGCACGTGCCGGATGATGGCCAGGAATATTCAGGGCATCGAAGTTGTGGTAATCATCTTCGATTTCCGGGCCAGTCGCCACGGTAAAGCCGAGCTCACCGAAGAAACTTTCAATACGATCGATGGTGCGGGTAACCGGATGCAGGCCGCCGTTTTCAATACGACGCCCCGGCAGAGAAACGTCGATGGTTTCTGCTGCCAGACGCGCATTCAGTACGGCGCTTTCCAGCTCGGCTTTACGGGCGTTTAGCGCCTGCTGTACCTGCTCTTTGGCTTCGTTAATCACTGCACCTGCTGCCGGGCGTTCCTCTGCTGGCAGTTCACGCAGGGTAGTCATCTGAAGGGTCAAATGCCCTTTCTTGCCCAGATATTCGACGCGGACATTGTCTAACGCGGCAACATCTGAGGCCTGGTTAATGGCGGCCGTTGCACTGGCAACCAGCTCTGCGAGATGTGACATGGTTTTCCTCATTATGTCGGTGCAGACACCGAATTGTTGGACGTATTCTCTCAAATTCAGGCACAAAAAAAGCCTCCATCGGGAGGCTTATCTGGCGCTGTTTTTCGTTTCATCTTTCACGCGCTAGCCTCCTGATGTCAGGTGCTAAAGTAAAAGAAGAAGCGGAAAATAGCAGCATTCATGCTTGCGTTACCTTGTAGGGTAAAAACCGTTAAGACCTTATTGAAAAGCCTGCACGGATAAATGTCAATCTTCTGATGGTGTTGAATGAAAAGAGGAGGCAAAGCCTCCTCTTTCAACTGGCTTATGCCAGTGCTGCTTTCGCTTTTTCGACCAGAGCGGTGAACGCTACTTTGTCGAATACTGCGATGTCAGCCAGGATCTTACGGTCGATTTCAACAGAGGCTTTTTTCAGGCCGTTGATGAATTTGCTGTAAGAAATACCGTTCTGACGTGCTGCTGCGTTGATACGCGCAATCCACAGTTGACGGAACTGACGCTTACGCTGACGACGGTCACGGTAAGCGTACTGACCTGCTTTGATAACAGCCTGGAAGGCAACGCGGTATACGCGTGAACGCGCACCGTAGTAGCCTTTAGCTTGTTTCAAAATTTTCTTGTGACGTGCACGTGCAATTACACCACGTTTTACGCGAGCCATGTGTGCTCTCCTGTATCTATTCTAAGTTAAAAAAGTTAAACGTTAACGACTTATGCGTACGGCAGGCACGCGATGACCAGGCCCAGATCGCCTTTAGAAACCATGGCTTTTGGACGCAGGTGACGTTTACGCTTGGTAGCTTTCTTAGTCAGAATGTGACGCAGGTTAGCGTGCTTGTGCTTAAAACCACCTTTACCGGTTTTTTTGAAGCGCTTAGCAGCACCGCGTACGGTCTTAATTTTTGGCATTTTAATAAATTCCACTTCGCATTGTTAAATAAACGAAACATAGGCGAACAAAACCTATGGGGCCCGAAGGCTCCACAGATTCTGCTGCTTGAAGGCCTTACTGTTTCTTCTTAGGAGCGAGCACCATGATCATCTGGCGGCCTTCGATCTTCGTAGGGAAGGATTCGACTACTGCCAGTTCACTCAGATCTTCACGGACGCGGTTAAGCACTTCCATACCAATCTGTTGGTGGGCCATCTCACGACCGCGGAAACGCAGCGTGATCTTGGCCTTATCGCCATCTTCCAGAAAGCGAATCAGGCTGCGGAGTTTTACCTGATAATCGCCATCGTCGGTACCAGGACGGAATTTAATTTCCTTAACCTGGATAACTTTTTGCTTCTTCTTCTGTTCCTTAGAAGACTTACTCTTTTCATAAAGGAACTTGCCGTAGTCCATGATACGACAAACTGGCGGTTCGGCGTTAGGGCTGATTTCAACTAAATCTACTCCAGCTTCTTCAGCCTTTTCGATCGCTTCTCTCAGACTCACAATCCCCAGCTGCTCGCCTTCCAGACCTGTTAAGCGAACTTCCTGGGCGCGAATCTCGCCATTGATACGATTCGGACGTGCCGTTTGAACTCGTTTTCCGCCTTTAATACCTTATTCCTCCAGTTGTTGAAGACTGCGGCTGCGAATCTCTTGTTGCAGCTTCTCAATCACTTCACTTACGTCCAGGCTCCCCAGGTCTTTACCACGGCGGGTGCGAACGGCAACTTTGCCTGCTTCCACCTCTTTATCACCACAGACCAACATATACGGGACACGACGTAAAGTGTGCTCGCGGATTTTAAAGCCAATCTTCTCATTTCTCAAGTCTGCTTTTACGCGAATGCCCGCATTTTGTAGTTTCTGCGTCAATTCTTTAACGTAATCCGCCTGAGAATCGGTAATGTTCATCACTACCACCTGCACTGGCGCAAGCCAGGTTGGGAAGAAGCCCGCGAACTCTTCGGTCAGGATGCCGATGAAGCGCTCCAGTGAACCGAGAATAGCACGGTGAATCATGACCGGCACCTGACGCTCGTTGTCTTCGCCAACATAAGAGGCGCTTAAACGCTGCGGCAGGGAGAAGTCCAGCTGTACCGTTCCGCACTGCCATGCGCGATCGAGGCAGTCATACAGGGTAAATTCAATTTTCGGACCGTAGAATGCGCCCTCGCCCAGCTGGTATTCGAATGGAATCCCATTCTCTTCCAGCGCCACGGCGAGATCCGCTTCTGCGCGATCCCATGTCTCATCGCTGCCGATACGTTTTTCCGGACGCGTTGAGAGTTTGACCACGATCTTCTCGAAGCCAAAGGTGCTGTACATATCGTAGACCATACGAATACAGGCGTTAACTTCATCACGTACCTGATCTTCAGTACAGAAGATATGCGCATCATCCTGAGTAAAGCCACGAACGCGCATCAGACCGTGCAGCGCACCTGATGGTTCGTTACGGTGGCAGCTACCGAACTCTGCCATACGCAGCGGCAGATCGCGGTAGGATTTCAGACCCTGGTTAAAGATCTGAACGTGGCCCGGGCAGTTCATTGGCTTGATGCAGTATTCACGGTTCTCAGACGAGGTGGTGAACATCGCATCTTTATAGTTGTCCCAGTGGCCGGTTTTTTCCCACAGCACACGGTCCATCATGAACGGGCCTTTCACTTCCTGATACTGGTACTCTTTCAGCTTAGAGCGTACGAACGTTTCCAGTTCACGGAAGATAGTCCAGCCGTCGTTATGCCAGAACACCATCCCCGGCGCTTCTTCCTGCATATGATACAGGTCAAGCTGCTTACCGATTTTACGGTGGTCACGTTTAGCCGCCTCTTCCAGGCGTTGCAGGTACGCGTTGAGGGCTTTTTTATCGGCCCACGCGGTACCATAGATGCGCTGCAACATCTTGTTGTTGCTGTCGCCACGCCAGTAGGCGCCTGCGATTTTCATCAGTTTAAAGTGATGACAGAAGCGCATATTCGGCACGTGCGGTCCACGGCACATGTCGACGTATTCTTCGTGATGGTACAAGCCAGGCTTGTCATCATGCGAAATGTTTTCGTCAAGAATCGAGACTTTATAGCTCTCGCCGCGCTTCACGAAGGTTTCACGCGCTTCGTGCCAGCTGACTTTCTTCTTGATGACGTCATAGTTAGTTTCGGCGAGCTCGTGCATACGTTTTTCGAGCGCGTCGATATCTTCCTGGGTCAGGGTGTGGTCAAGGTCAACGTCGTAGTAGAAACCGTTGTCGATAACCGGGCCGATCGCCATTTTGGTGTTTGGCCACAGCTGCTTGATAGCATGACCTAACAGGTGCGCGCAGGAGTGACGAATGATCTCCAGACCTTCTTCGTCTTTCGCGGTGATGATTGAGAGCGTCGCATCGTTTTCAATAACATCAGACGCATCTACCAGCTCACCGTTTACGCGGCCTGCAATGGTTGCTTTTGCGAGTCCAGGACCGATGTCCAGGGCTACATCCATTGAGCTTACAGCGTGGTCGAAATGGCGTTGGCTGCCATCAGGAAGAGTAATTACAGGCATTTTATATCCTTATTTGCAGTGATGCCCCACACATAAGAGCATATACAAAGAAAATAATCGTGATTAAACAGTAGATTAGGAACCATCTGACCAACAATCGTCAAATTGGTTCGTCATCCTCTGCCAGCCGAAATCAGACAAAGGCGAATATACGGCAAGCAGCCTAATGGTAACACTATTGAAAGGGCGAATGCATCCTCTGCGACCATTTTGAACCGCTCATCCTTTTGTATGCGTTCATGAACTTTTGCTGACGGAGGCTCGCAATCCAAAAGTGCTGAGCTATTCTTGATCTGGTCCTTAAACATCGAAGGGGTATCACGTGAACGTATCCAGCAGAACCGTTGTGATATTGAATCTACTTTCCGCGGCTGGCCTGGTTTTGATTCTGGCCAACAGATTCCAGTGGTTTTGAGCCGAACCGGTGTTCTGGCATAACCTGTTGTCCCGGGTAAAGCGCTTTCTGGCGCAGACTTTGGTACACTAAGGGTATCAACTGACAAGGATTAGGTTATGCCAACAAAAAGATTTGCCGTTAAGCACTGGAAAATGGTCGTAGTATTAATTGCTATTTGCGGCGCGATGTTGCTGCTGCGCTGGGCTGCAATGATTTGGGGTTAATGTATTGTCAGAAAGGGAAGTCATTTGTGCTGAGGTCAGCGTAAACGTGCCGTTAATTTATTGAATAATGTTTAACTCTCTTTACGCCACCGGATTGTGAAAAACCGGTACATCATTATCCGGTTTTCGACAGGTTGTCATAGCGTTTATATTCCATCACAACGTGGCAGTTAATTTATCAGGACCACTCACCCGCTACCAGCTTATGAACATCAAACGCATCGTTCATTGACTGGCCGGTAGACTGGGAGCCAGGGGCAATGTTAGAGCCCGCTTCAACATCAGAGGCGTTGGTGATTCCGATTTGGCTGTTAGCGTCACTGGCAGGTTGCGTCATATTATCAGCAGCAAAGACGCCAAATGAAAGTGCGGAAAGCACCATCGCTGCTGTAGCAGTTTTGATTGTTTTCATAATTTTATTCTCATACTAAATTAATGCAGAAAAAGCCTGAGGCGATTTTTTGCCTGTGGCGTAAGTGTAGATCTGGATCACACTTTTTCCTAGTCAAAATATTTATCAATTCGTGTCAAATAAACTGAATAAGCCGTGCACGCCTAATTATGGAGAAATTATGAAGAGGATGCATTCTGGTATTTTTAAAACGCCATTTAATATAATTAAGCACAGTTTCAAAAAATAAAAAACGGGCCGAGAAGAATCTCAGCCCGACGGAATTACATTTTATAACCTAAAGAAATCGTGGTTCTGCGATCGGTATGTTCCGGCGCAGAATCAGGGGGCGATGAGTTCCAGGTTACGTTGTACGCCACCTTGAGTCCAAAGTGCTCGTTGATGGCCACGTTCAACGCGCTTTCAGAGTTCAGGGTAGTATCTTCTGCACCAAACACCGACACGCCCTGGGTGAATTTAGCGTTGTCGGTCATCTGCCATGCGTAGGTGCCCGATGCATAACCCAGCGGCTGGGTTTCATCTTCGCCGTTGGTGTACTCGTCGTAACGCACACCCGGACCGAATTCAAAACGGAGGCTGTGCACCGGCCCATTCAGGAACTGACGACCATAACCCGCCGTCACGACATCGCGCTGGCGATAGCCGTTGAAGCGGTCAGTCAGCCAGCTCGCCTGCCCGAACAGGTAGTCATAATCGGTCATGTTGTAACGGCTACGTCCGCCTACCGCATATTTCTCCGAGGAGCGTTCATCGTTAGCAGACGTGTTGCTGGCATTTCCCCACAGCGACCAGGCCGTGGTATTGCCGTACCAGGTCAGGGTGCTGTCTGCGGTCAGGGAGGAGCTTTTCGTGTTACCGGATTGCGCCAGATACCCGGCATTCAGGTTACCTTCAAAGGGTTTTTTGGCAGTGGAGGGGTCGTCCATGACAGTAAAAACGGTATCATCGGCGGTTGCGTTCAGTGACGCAAATACGCCACCCGCCAGCATCAGTGCTGCGGGTACTGTCTTCAAAAGCTTCATTATATTTAAGGAGTCCGTACAACATAAAAAGAGACCGTCACGGTCTCGGAAACTTTCTTGCGGATCAATGACAAGGCGACCATAGAAAGGTAACAAATTATAAAAAGCCGCAAATAACATAGCAATAATTTCTTCTTTCATTTTTTGAATAAGAACGATCCCAAAACGCGTTTTATTTTATATGTCCTGCGCGGGTTATTTGTCAGCATTCATTTTTAAAATCATACTGTTATTTACGTTGCCTTCCTGCCAAACGGTGCCAGGCTTAAAAGAACCCATGCTAAAAGGAGGTCATGATGGCTTCGATTTACACGCTGACGCTCTCCCCTTCCCTCGACTCCGCGACCATGACGCCGCAAATTTACCCGGAAGGTAAGCTGCGCTGTAGCGCGCCGGTGTTTGAACCCGGTGGCGGTGGTATTAACGTGGCGCGCGCCATTACCCATCTCGGCGGAAAAGCAACCGCCATCTTCCCTGCTGGCGGCGCCACGGGCGAACATCTGGTTGCGTTGCTGGCAGATGAACAGGTTGCGGTAGACACGGTAGACGCCAGAGACTGGACCCGGCAGAACCTGCACGTTCATGTTGAATCGAGCGGCGAACAGTATCGTTTTGTGATGCCGGGGGCAAAGCTGAGCGATGATGAGTTTCGTCAACTGGAAGAGAAAGTGCTGACCATTGAAAGCGGCTCATTGCTGGTCATCAGCGGTAGCCTGCCGCCGGGCATTGAAACAGAAAAGCTGACGGCGCTGGTTCAGGCGGTGCTCCAGCGCGGCATCCGCTGCATTGTTGATAGCTCAGGCGAAGCCCTGAAGGCGGCGTTAGAACCCGGGCAACTTGAACTCGTGAAACCTAACCAGAAAGAGCTGAGTGCGCTTGTCAATCGCGAGCTCAACCAGCCCGATGACGTGCGTACTGCCGCAGAAGAGCTGGTACGTACGGGCAAAGCGCATCGCGTGGTGGTCTCTCTCGGTCCTCAGGGTGCGCTGGCCGTCGACAAGACGGGCTGTGTGCAGGTCGTTCCACCACCGATGAAGAGCCAGAGCACCGTAGGTGCAGGTGACAGTATGGTTGGCGCGATGGTGCTGAAGCTGGCGCAGGGCGCTTCGCTTCTGGAGATGGCACGCTATGGCGTCGCGGCAGGGAGCGCGGCCACCATCAATCAGGGAACGCGGCTGTGCTCGCTTGCGGATACCCAAAAAATTGTCGATTACCTGGCGAAAAGCTAAACCTTCTTCCCCCTCCTGTGGAGGGGGAAGTCGCTAAATAGCGCTTATCGACTATGCTAAGAAAACTTTCAGGATAACAACGAGGTGCATTATGAGCAGTGGTGATATCACCCGCTACGTCGTAACCGTCAATATTCATGAGGCGTCGCTGACCGAGCTGAATGAACTTAACAACGCTTTCACGCGGGCAAATTTTCTGCTCACGCTGACCGACGATGAAGGCAATATCCACGACCTCGGCTCGCTGGCCTTTGGCCTGATTAGCCCGCTCAGTCAGGAAGAGGTCAAGGCGCTCGCCAGCAGCCTGGTGGAAAGCGTGACTGACAAAGCAACAGAAATTGACGTGGATAGCTGGGAAAACTGGCACAAAAAAGAACAATAAGTGCCCTGTATAAAATTAAACCGCTCAGTTGTGCGTTAGTTCCTGTTTTTTTATTGCCGTTTTGCGCTAACTTTATGATCTGGCAGACAACATGGGAGAGACATCATGTGGCAGGCTATCAGTCATCTTTTAAGTGAGCAGCTGGGTGAAGGTGAAATTGAACTGCGTAACGAACTGCCAGGCGGAGAGATCCATGCCGCATGGCATTTACGCTACGCCGGGCGCGATCTTTTCGTGAAATGTGATGAACGCGAATTGCTTCCCATTTTTACTGCCGAAGCCGATCAGCTTGAGCTGTTATCGCGCAGTAAAACCGTCACCGTTCCGCAGGTTTTAGCCGTCGGCAGCGATCGCGACTACAGCTTTCTGGTGATGAATTATCTCCCCGCGCGCCCTCTGGATGCCCACAACGCCTTTATCCTTGGTCAACAGATTGCCCGCCTGCATCAGTGGAGCGATCAGCCTCAGTTCGGGCTCGATTTTGATAACGACCTCTCCACCACGCCGCAGCCAAACGCGTGGCAGCGTCGCTGGTCGACATTTTTCGCCGAGCAGCGAATCGGCTGGCAGCTGGAGCTGGCCGCTGAAAAGGGGCTGGCGTTCGGCAACATCGATGCAATTGTTGAACACGTCCAGCAGCGCCTGGCCTCGCATCAGCCTCAGGCTTCACTGTTGCACGGGGATTTATGGTCGGATAACTGTGCGCTTGGGCCTGATGGACCTTATATATTTGACCCGGCCTGCTACTGGGGCGACAGAGAGTGCGATCTCGCGATGCTGCCGCTGCACCCTGAACAGCCGCCACAAATTTATGATGGCTACCAGTCGGTCTCGCCTCTGCCACCTGACTTTCTCGAACGCCAGCCGGTGTATCAGCTATACACCCTGCTCAACCGGGCCATCCTGTTTGGCGGAAACCATCTGGTCAACGCCCAGCGTGCGCTGGACCGCATTTTGGCGGCATAACGTAAGGGGGGCGCAACACGCCCCCTTCAGCATTTACAGGAAGCCGAGCAGCGTAAAGAAGAAATATCCGGCCACAATGATAATGACCGGCAGAACGTAGAGCGGGAAAAACTGCACAAAGATAGTATGGCGCGGAACGACAATGCGCGATTCGATCTGCTCGCGGGTCATTCCCTCAGGCCCTTTCGCCTTCTCAAGGATCATCTGGTCTTCAACCCCTTCACGTAAAAAGCGGGTCTGGCGACTCATGCGTGCGCCGGAGGCCTGCAACGCCATTGCGATAAAGATCAGCGCATAGATTATCCAGAAGCCAACGTTAAGCTGGTGGTGAAAATCCGGCGTGGGCGAGTTAAACCAGAACACGTTCAGGAACGGGGTATTAAACCGCATCATCTCAATCATTACGTGGGCAAAATCAAGCATGACGGCATTGATGCCCGGCTGTTTTTCGCTGTGATCGTACATAAATTTGAGTACGGAAATCAGCGTTGAAATCAGGGCGGGAATGAAAATAACCCAACCAGCAATACGTTTTAAGATCGCAATGCGTCCAGCTTGTTGATACGTCATCAGTTCCTCTTAATAAAGACGCGTTATTTGTGCCTAAGTCTACCTGCTGTCGGTCATTTTCGCCCGATCTTTGGATGCGATATGCTAAATTGCTTGTGCTTAGCACCGTTCGTCTTACCTCTAAGATAAGGAGAAGTTGTAATGTCGACACCGCGCCAGATACTTGCCGCTATTTTTGACATGGATGGATTGCTGATTGATTCCGAACCCCTGTGGGATCGGGCTGAACTGGACGTGATGGCCAGCCTCGGCGTCGATATCAGTCGTCGTAACGAACTCCCCGATACCCTGGGGCTGCGTATCGATATGGTGGTCGATCTTTGGTATGCCCACCAGCCATGGGTTGGACCGGATCGCGACGAAGTCACGGCGCGCATTATCAACCGCGCTATCTCCCTGGTTGAAGAATATAAGCCACTGTTACCGGGAGTCCATGACGCTATCGCCCTGTGTAAGGCGCAAGGACTGAAAGTGGGGCTGGCCTCCGCCTCACCTCTGCATATGCTGGAAAAAGTGCTGACGATGTTTGGGCTGCGCGACAGCTTCGACGCGCTGGCCTCGGCCGAAAAGCTGCCTTACAGCAAGCCGCACCCGCAGGTGTATATGGACTGCGCCGCGAAACTGGGGCTGGATCCGCTCACCTGCGTGGCGCTGGAAGATTCCGTTAACGGCATGGTGGCGTCCAAAGCCGCACGTATGCGCTCCATCGTTGTGCCTGCTGAAGAAGGCCGACACGACCCCCGTTTTGCCCTCGCGGATGTCAGGCTGACGTCTCTTGAAGAACTGACTGTCCGCCATCTGCGCGGAGAGTGACCCTCTTTTCAGGCAGCTTCGGCTGCCTGCACCACAAAATTAAAACATCGTTTTACTTTATTTGCTTTTCTCATTCCAGGCTCCTATCCTTACGTGCAGAATGACAATAACCTGACTTATGAGGCGCGTATGATACTGGATGCTTTTACTCTGGCAGGAAAAGTGGCGATGGTGACCGGGTGCGATACCGGCCTGGGCCAGGGCATGGCCATTGCCCTCGCCGAGGCAGGATGCGATATCGTGGGTGTTAACCGCAAGGTTCCTGACGAAACGGCAGCGCGCGTCACGGCGCTGGGACGACGCTTTATCGCCATTCGCGCCGATCTCGGCAAGCATGAGAACATTCAGAGCGTCGTGGATACCGCTGTTAAAGAGATGGGACGCATCGATATTCTGGTTAACAATGCCGGCACCATTCGTCGGTGCGATGCACTGGAATTCAGCGAAAAAGACTGGGACGAAGTCATCGATCTGAACCTGAAATCGGTCTTTTTCCTCTCGCAGGCGGTGGCCAAACGGTTTATCGATCAGGGTCAGGGCGGAAAAATCATTAACATTGCCTCCATGCTCTCCTTTCAGGGCGGCATTCGGGTGCCCTCTTATACGGCCTCGAAAAGCGGCGTCCTCGGGCTCACCCGCCTGCTGGCAAACGAATGGGCGCCGCTGGGCATTAACGTGAACGCTATCGCGCCGGGTTATATGGCGACAAATAACACCCAACAGTTACGTGATGATGAGCAACGCAGCCAGGCGATCCTCGAGCGTATTCCGGCGGGACGCTGGGGACTGCCGGAGGATTTACAGGGGCCGGTGGTGTTTCTGGCCTCAGGAGCCTCTGATTACGTCAACGGCCATACCCTCGCCGTAGACGGCGGCTGGCTGGCGCGCTAACTGCGCGTTTGTGACAAAGAGTTACACCGTAACCTCTTTCGCACACTGTATAAAAACCCTATACTGTATGAATTGACAGTTTACCGGGTTTTATCATGACGGCGGAAGGCCACCTGCTTTTTTCACTTGCCTGTGCAGTGTTTGCTAAAAACGCTGAACTGACCCCTGTGCTGGCACAGGGGGACTGGTGGCATATTGTCCCTTCTGCCGTACTGACCTGCCTGTTGCCGGACATCGACCATCCCAAATCCTTCCTCGGCCAACGGCTGAAGTGGATTTCAAAACCCATCGCCAGAGCCTTTGGTCATCGCGGGTTCACCCACAGCCTGCTGGCCGTGTTTGGCCTGTTAACCCTCTTTTATCTGAAGGTTCCTGAGAGCTGGATAATCCCGGCGGATGCCATTCAGGGCATGGTGCTTGGTTACTTGAGCCATATTCTGGCGGATATGCTGACGCCAGCGGGCGTTCCGCTGCTCTGGCCCTGCCGCTGGCGTTTTCGCCTGCCGATCCTCGTGCCGCAAAAGGGCAACCAGCTGGAGCGCGTGCTGTGCATGGCGCTGTTTGCGTATGCCGTCTGGATGCCGCAGACGCTGCCCGAAAATGGTGCAGTGCGCTGGTCGTCGCAGATGATCAACTCGCTGCAATTTCAGTTCAATCGTTTTATTAATCACCAGATTGAACATTAAACCGACAATATAATCACTTTTGTAATAAACCATTCCATATGGATATAAGCGCCACATCACACTTCTGATAACCTTGCGCCAACAGGTTCGGTAAAAACCGACCGAATAATAAATCAGGAGAACGGGGATGAATTTTCCACTCATCGCGAACATTGTTGTGTTCGTCGTATTGCTATTGCTTCTCGCCCAGGCTCGCCACAAACAGTGGAGCCTGGCCAAAAAGGTGCTGGTCGGTCTGGTTATGGGCGTGGTGTTTGGCCTGGCCTTACACGCTATTTACGGCTCCGACAGCCCGGTACTGAAAGATTCTATTCAGTGGTTCAACATTGTCGGTAACGGCTATGTACAGCTGCTGCAAATGATCGTCATGCCGCTGGTATTCGCTTCTATCCTGAGCGCCGTGGCACGTCTGCATAATGCGTCTCAGCTGGGTAAAATCAGTTTCCTGACCATTGGTACCCTGCTCTTCACCACGCTGATTGCGGCGCTGGTGGGTGTGCTGGTGACCAATCTGTTTGGCCTGACCGCTGAAGGTCTGGTGCAGGGCAGCGCTGAAACCGCGCGTCTGACGGCTATTCAGACCAACTACGTGGGTAAAGTGGCCGATCTGACCGTTCCGCAGATGGTGCTCTCCTTCATTCCGAAGAACCCGTTTGCTGACCTGACCGGTGCAAGCCCAACCTCCATTATCAGCGTGGTGATCTTCGCGGCGTTCCTGGGCGTGGCGGCGCTGAAGCTGCTGAAGGACGATGCGCCGAAAGGCGAGCGCGTGCTGACTGCCATTGATACCCTGCAAAGCTGGGTGATGAAGCTGGTGCGTCTGGTCATGCAGCTGACGCCGTACGGTGTCCTGGCGCTGATGACCAAAGTCGTTGCAGGATCTAACCTGCAAGACATCATCAAGCTTGGCAGCTTTGTGATTGCCTCGTACCTCGGTCTGGGCATCATGTTTGTTGTGCACGGCATTCTGCTGGCGGTGAACGGCGTTGGCCCGTTGAAATATTTCCGCAAAGTCTGGCCGGTGCTGACCTTCGCCTTTACCAGCCGTTCCAGCGCGGCATCTATTCCGCTGAACGTCGAAGCGCAAACCCGTCGTCTGGGCGTACCGGAGTCAATCGCCAGCTTCTCGGCCTCTTTTGGCGCCACCATCGGCCAGAACGGCTGTGCGGGCCTCTACCCGGCGATGCTGGCCGTGATGGTTGCCCCAACCGTCGGCATTAATCCGCTGGATCCGGTCTGGATTGCGACGCTGGTTGGTATCGTGACCATTAGCTCCGCCGGTGTTGCAGGCGTGGGCGGCGGCGCGACCTTCGCTGCGCTGATTGTTCTGCCTGCGCTGGGCCTGCCGGTGACGCTGGTCGCCCTGCTGATCTCTGTTGAGCCGCTGATCGACATGGGTCGTACCGCGCTGAACGTGAGTGGCTCAATGACCGCCGGTACCCTGACCAGCCAGTGGCTGAAGCAGACCGACAAAACGATTCTCGACAGTGAAGAAGATGCCGAACTGGCGCATCGTTAATCACTGCCGAAATAAAAAAACCGCCTGAGGGCGGTTTTTTTATGGCTGTTATTCTTCAACCTCTTCATCCTGGCGCATCTGCACCGCCCATCGCTGCGCCGATTCCGGCACCGTAAACGCAGGGGAGCGACGGAAGTGCTCGCCAATCAGCACGAAGGCAACGTATTTACCCCGCAACATCCAGACATCGCGAAAACCATCTACCTTCAGGGCATGGTCTGGCGGCGCGGGCTCAACGCGGGGTACATAGCTAATAACCTGGCGGTTTTGTTGACGAAGAGGTTTCATAAGCGACGGATTCACTAAAGCAAATTCTTAAAGCAGGAAATTTCTATCATAGCCGATTCTCCCCCCGCCCGTCGCGCCTGACGTAAGGCAGAGGGCTCCTTTCGCTAATCAATATCTGAAAACGCTTAGTTCGCCTGCTAATTCTTAACATTGTTCTATCCTTAATAGGGTTTTTAGGAATGAACAAAGGAGAAGCGTGCAATGTCGAACAATGATAAACCACATCAGTCACCCATTCATGGCACTGAAGAATCTCAACCGGGAATGGACTCACTTGCCCCCGCCGACGGCTCACACAAACCTTCACCGGGTCCTTCCGCACCGGGTGAACAGCCTACCGCCCCGGGCAGCATGAAAGCCCCGGAAACGGAAAACGAAAAGCTGAAATCGCTCGATCCTCACCGTAAGGGCGGTGAAGGCCATGCGCTGACCACGAACCAGGGCGTTCGCATTGCCGATGACCAGAACTCCCTGCGCGCCGGAACGCGCGGCCCGACGCTGCTGGAAGATTTCATCCTGCGCGAAAAAATCACCCATTTCGACCATGAGCGTATTCCTGAGCGCATCGTCCACGCTCGCGGCTCCGCGGCGCACGGCTATTTCCAGCCGTACAAGAGCCTGACGGAGATCACGAAAGCGGATTTCCTTTCCGACCCGAACAAAATCACACCGGTATTTGTGCGCTTCTCTACCGTACAGGGCGGCGCTGGCTCGGCTGACACGGTGCGTGATATCCGCGGCTTCGCCACTAAATTCTATACCGAAGAGGGTATTTTCGACCTGGTCGGTAACAACACCCCGGTGTTTTTCATTCAGGATGCGCATAAGTTTCCTGACTTTGTCCATGCGGTAAAACCGGAGCCACACTGGGCCATACCGCAGGGACAAAGTGCGCACGATACTTTCTGGGACTACGTCTCCCTGCAACCGGAAACGCTGCACAACGTGATGTGGGCGATGTCTGACCGGGGGATCCCGCGCAGCTATCGCACCATGGAAGGGTTTGGTATTCACACCTTCCGTCTTATTAACGCCGAAGGCAAAGCAACGTTTGTGCGCTTCCACTGGAAACCGGTCGCGGGGAAAGCGTCGCTGGTGTGGGATGAAGCGCAGAAGCTTACCGGGCGCGATCCGGACTTCCACCGTCGTGAACTGTGGGAATCCATTGAAGCCGGAGATTTCCCGGAATACGAGCTGGGGTTACAGCTGATCCCGGAAGAGGACGAGTTTAAATACGACTTCGACCTGCTCGACCCAACCAAGCTAATTCCTGAAGAGCTGGTGCCGGTTCAGCTGGTGGGCAAAATGGTGCTTAACCGCAACCCGGATAACTTCTTCGCGGAGAATGAGCAGGCTGCGTTCCACCCGGGCCATATTGTGCCGGGGCTGGATTTCACCAACGATCCGCTGCTCCAGGGCCGTCTGTTCTCTTATACCGATACGCAGATCAGCCGTCTCGGCGGACCAAACTTCCACGAAATTCCGATCAACCGTCCTACCTGCCCTTACCATAACTTCCAGCGTGACGGGATGCATCGTCAGGATATCGACACCAACCCGGCGAACTACGAGCCGAACTCCATTAACGATAACTGGCCGCGCGAAACGCCGCCGGGACCAAAACGTGGCGGATTCGAGTCGTACCAGGAGCGCGTGGACGGAACAAAAATTCGCGAACGCAGCCCGTCCTTCGGTGAGTATTACGCCCACCCTCGCCTGTTCTGGAACAGCCAGACCCCGATCGAACAGCAGCACATTATCGGCGGCTTCAGCTTTGAGCTGAGTAAAGTGGTGCGCACCTACATTCGCGAGCGCGTTGTCGACCATCTGGCACATATCGATATCCAGCTTGCGCAGGGCGTGGCGAATAACCTCGGCATTACGCTCACCGACGAGCAATGCCATGCCGCGCCGCCAAAAGACGTGAACGGGCTGAAGAAAGATCCGTCCCTGAGCCTGTACGCAGTACCTGGCGGATCGATTAAAGGCCGCGTGGTGGCTATCCTGCTGAACGATAAACCGCGCGCCAGCGACGTACTGGGGATCATGCGGGCGCTCAAAACCCAGGGCGTACATGCCAAACTGCTTTACTCGCGCATGGGTGAAGTGACGGCTGACGATGGCTCCGTCCTGCCGATTGCCGCGACCTTCGCCGGGGCACCGTCGCTGACGGTTGACGCGGTGATTATGCCGTGCGGCGACGTTGAGAGTCTGCTCGGCAACGGTGATGCCGCCTATTATCTGCTGGAAGCCTATAAGCACCTGAAGCCAATCGCCCTGGCAGGCGATGCGCGGAAGTTTAAATCTCTGCTGAAGGTACCGGATCAAGGGGAAGAAGGCATTGTCGAAGGTGATAACGTGGACGATGCGTTTATGACCCGGCTGTTTGACCTGCTCGCCGCGCACCGCGTGTGGTCGCGCAGCAGCAAGACCGACCAGATACCGGCGTAAAAAAAACCGGGTGGCGCTGCGCTTACCCGGCTTACATTTCGATTGCTTTTGTAGGCCCGGTAAGGCGAAGCCGCCACCGGGCTTTAACTCAAAGATCCCTGAACGTCCCCAAACGATATCCGCGCTCGGCAATCGCATACTTCAGCGACGCCGACGTCAGCACGTCCAGCTCCGCCAGACGCGGCCAGCAGTAGGCGCTCTTACGCACGGTGTTATCGATAAAGGCGGGATGCGCCATGATCTCCAGCGACCGCACGGCGGAATCATCCAACACCTTAAGGAACAGCGCTTCGCTGATCTCGTCGCCGTAAAATGCGCTGCTGAACCCCTCCGTTGACGTCACCACGACGTCCGGTAATCCGCGCACCTCCCGATCCTGGCGCATCGCCACGCCTTTACGTTGGGCAAACTCTGCCACAAGCGGGAAAATCACCGGGATCATATGCACATGATGGTGACTATCAATATGGGTGGGCTCACGGCCAAACACATCCACAAAGCGGTTAAACTGGCAATCCAGCTCGCGGGCAATCTCATCGAGCGGCAGAGCGTCCTGCTCCGCCATTTCCCAAATCCATTTACCCAGCTGCCCGTCGCGCGTCAGCCCCGGCATCGGTGAAAGGGGCTGCCCAAGCGTCAGCACAAAGTGCAAGCCGACGCCCAGTTCGGGCACCTCACGGCTTAGCTGCGCCGCATGTTCCACCGCCTCACCGTTGATGAGCGCAGTAGTAGAGGTCACGACGCCCCGGCGACAGGCTTCAATAATGCCGTAGTTCTGCCCTTTTGACAGGCCAAAATCATCGGCATTGACGATCAGCAGGTTTTCCATCGCACCTCCTCTTAACGATGTGTGAGCTTCAGTATCTCAACCGTTGCAGCAAAGTTTGGCAGCCATTTTTCATGCGCCAGGATCATCTCGCTCGCGAGTTTTTCAGCGTCACGGTCAGAATGCACCAGTGGGCTGAGGTTCAGCGCCAGCAGCACGTCATTCAGCTCGCCGCTCAAGGCCGCATTGCTCGCCGCGACTTCAAAGCCCTTGATGGTGTGAATAAGGCCCATCACTTTATCGTCGAAGTGGGTAATGCGGGGATGCGGTTTTGCGCCGTCGCGTCCAAGGATGCAGGTCATCTCAACGGCCCAGTCTGCCGGGATGTTGTCGATGTGCCCATGATGCGGAACGTTCACATAGTGCTCGGCCTGCTTGTCATTGTAAATGGCGTTGATCACTTCACACGCGGCATCCGAATAGTATGCCCCGCCGCGCTGCTCCAGCTCTTTCGGCTTCACGTTCAGGTTCGGATCTTTGTACAAATCAAACAGCTGCTTCTCTACTTTCTGCACAACCTGAGCACGCGCGCCGCCTTTGTAGTATTCGCCCATTTCAATCGCCAGCATCTCTTTCTGCTTGAAGTAGTAAAGCAGATACGAGCACGGCAACAGGTTTAGGGAGCGGATCAGCCCTTCGCTGAACGGCAGATCGAAGATGTTTTTCACCGAGGCCGCGGTCAGACGGCCAGAGGCGACGCCGTCGAGCAGTTCTGCGAAACGCGACTGCCCGTTCACGATCACATCTTTGATAAAGACCATGTGGTTCAGGCCGAACAGGTCAATGGACAGTTCGTCGTTATCGTTCAGTGCCAGCACATCGCGGATGAACATTTTCATGCCAATCGGAATATTGCAGACGCCGATAAAGCGTTTGAAACCGGTGTGGCGATAAACCGCCTCGGTGACCATTCCAGCCGGGTTGGTAAAGTTAATCACCCACGCGTTCGGGCAGATCTCCTCCACGTCTTTGATGATGTCAAAAATAACCGGAATGGTACGCAGACCTTTAAACAGGCCGCCTGCCCCGTTGGTTTCCTGCCCCAGATAACCGTGGCTCAGCGGAATACGCTCATCCAGCTCACGTGCTTTTAGCTGGCCGACGCGCAGCTGCGTGGTCACGAAGTCAGCATCTTTCAGCGCCAGGCGGCGATCCAGCGTTTTGTGCACGGTTAAGGGCACGCCCGCCTTTTCAACCATGCGTTGGCACAGCTCAAAAATAATATTCAGCTTCTCCTGACCTTCTTCAACATCCACCAGCCATAATTCGCTGACCGGTAATTCATGATAACGTTTCAGGAAACCTTCAAGTAATTCCGGGGTATAGCTGCTGCCGCCACCAATGGTTACGACTTTTAATTTCTTTTGCATAATTTCTCCCTTAGCGTATCAGGTTAATCGCCTGCAAGGTATAGCGTACTCTTCCCGCTATTTGGGCAAGCCATTACGTCAATATTCCTGGCGGATAAACCGCCGAAAATTAATTAATTACCGTTAAATTTTTGCGGTAACTGTTCGGGGTAAATGAAGTCAGTTTCTTAAAGGTTTTAATAAACAGGCTGGGGCTGCTGTAACCGGATTCGTATGCGATATCGGTGACAGAGTAGTTCGTTATTTCCAGCTGCTTTTTGGCAAAATTAATGCGGATTTCATTAATAATTTGCACAGGCGTTTTACGGTAATAGCGCTGCGTGGCACGCGTTAAATATTCCTGCGATTTACCCGAAAGTGCCACCATGTTTTCCAGCGCGTTATCGCTGAACTGCCCTTTGTCGTGCATCAGCTCTACGGTACTGCGCAGCCACTGGGGAATATCATCCACCACCTGCTGTTCTTCACGGTGATGGCGAAGGCGATTCATCACGTAGAACGTCACGGTTTCAATAAATTCATCAAATTCATTGTCGCGGAAATTCAGCGAGGCAATAACCGTTTCAATCCAGGTCATAAACTCATTTTTGACGCGATACACCTGTGACGCCACAAAGCAGAACGGGACCAGCGGCAGATAGTGCTTCTCGAAGAAACGCCTGCTCACCCCTACGTTCAGAATGCGCGTCGCACCAAACTCATAAAAGCTCTGGTGATAAGATCCCATCGGCAAAAAGACGAAATCACCGCGCTCAAGCAGGACGCGCTTACCGTTAATCTCCTGATAATAGCGGCCGGTCAGAACAATCGTGAACTCGTAGTAGTCGTGCTGGTGCAGACCGCTGGCGCTCTCCGTCTTGTTGTATATCACCACGTGAAAATTCTTGCCGTTAAACAGCTGCTGCTCATGTGCGGTTTTGATTTCCATCGTGCTGACCTCCTGCTGCCTGAACTGACTTACTGCATCTTCTCGTGAAGCTCAATGAGCTCCGCTACCAGCTCGCGCGCCAGCATGGAGGTCATCAGGTGATCCTGCGCATGTACCAGCACCAGGCTCACCTTCATCTTCCCTTCACCCTGGTCGCTTTCGATGAGCTTCGTCTGTACCAGATGCGCTTCGTTTAACGCCGTGCGGGACTGCTCCATCATGGTTTTCGCGGCAACGAAATCGCCCTGCTTAGCCTGCTTAAGCGCCGCATACGCAAGGCTGCGCGCCTGCCCGGAGTTGATGATAAGACCCATCACCACCTCTTCCAGATCGTTCTCTGCGGTTTCTTCTGCGACGATACTGTCTAAATCTAACATCTTCAGCTCCTTTACGCTGGCGCGGGTTGCCCCGCGCCGTGCAATTTTAGAATTTCAGTGCGAGGGCGATATCCTCTTCGCTCTCTTCTTCATCGATCACCGTTGCAGCTTTGTTCGCAATCGCCACGAACGGCATGTAGAGCAGGGTTGCAATCCCGAGGTTGAACAGCGCCAGCAGGAAGGCGGCCACGCTACCGTTGGTGTTGAAGAACGCGCCCAGACCGGCCGGCATCGTCCACGGTGCAATGTTGGTCACCGGCGGGATAATGCCCAGGTAGTAGGCCGTCAGCGTAATCGCGGCCAGCAGCGGCTGAACCAGGATGAAAGGAATGAACATCACCGGGTTCATGATAATCGGCAGACCAAACAGGATCGGCTCGTTAATCTGGAAGATGCCTGACGGCAGGGCCAGCTTCGCAACCTGACGATGGTCAGCGCGGCGAGAGACAATAAAGACCGCGATGATCAGACCCAGCGTCGCCCCGGTACCGCCCAGGAAGATATAGGAGTCCAGCATCGGCTTCGCCCACACATGGAAAGTTTTACCGGCCGCCAGCGCCGCATCAACGGAGCCGTACTGCTGGTAAAGCGCGACGTTTTCCAGTGCCCACGGGGTCATAATACCGCTGTCCAGCGCCGCCAGTGCCAGTGAACCATGCACGCCGAAGAACCACAGCAGAGAGGTAAAGATGACGTACGCCCAACCGACCACGCTACCCATCGACGCCAGCGGCGTTGAGATAGAGTCCATAATGATCTGGTGGAAGTTAGTCCCCCAGTGAGAGAGCGCCCAGGCAATAATCCCCATGATGGAGAGAATAATAAAGCCCGGAATCAACGCGGAAAATGAACGAGAAACGGAGGCCGGAACGCTATCCGGCAAGCGGATAACCCAGTTGCGGCGAATAATAAAGGTGAACATTTCGGCCACCACCAGCCCGATAATAATACCGGAAATGATGTTTGCCCCACCCAGCCAGTTGGCGCCTACGGCATAAGCGTCGCCCACGCTGTACGGCGTGACGGTCATAAACGCGGCTATAGACAGTAAGCCCGCCGCCAGCGGATCCACTTTACGCTCTTCCGCCAGCGCCATACCGATAAAGAAAGGCGCCATTAGCGACATAATACCCAACGTACCGTTGTATACGTTGCCGCCAATGGCTTTTAAACCATTAAGGGTTTCAATAGTGGAAGCATCTAACCTAATTCCTAATGAATAAAAAAAGGAACCTTCACCAAAGCTCAGAAAAACGTTGTTAATTAAAACGAACATTGCCCCGGCTAACGTCAACGGCATTAATTTAATAAAGCCGTTTTTAATGGCATTAACGTGAGGCTGCTTTCCTATTTTAACAGCAAAAGGAAGGAGTACCTTTTCAAGTGAAGCGATGACTTTACTCATAGGAAAATACCCTTAAATGCCGCAACAACCATTACGGCGTATTGTGTGTGAAATAACTCTTTGACGGGAAAAATAAAAAATTAATTAGCAGCTTTTTTAATCGCCGCAACAGCAGCTTTTAATACACCTAAACCATCAATCTTGCCGTACAGACCGGAGTCGATCACTTCAACCGGCTTATTAGGGAGAAGACGTTGAATTTCGGGCAACATATAAGCGATTTGCGGCCCCAGTAAAATAACGTCTGCCGCCTGGCCTTTTTCGCCCGCCAGCGTTTCCGGGAACGCTTCAATCACCACAGGGACTTCATATTTTTCGGCCTGCGCCCGCATTTTGGAAACCAGCAGCGAAGTTGACATGCCCGCAGAGCAGAACAGGTAGATATGTTTCTTTTCCATGATAATTTCCCTCTTATTGGTCTGTCCGCCGTCGCGCTATCACTCGACTCGCTATCCTGGCTGACGGGCAGTGTGCTGAACATTGTTTGTTGTTGAAGTGAGTATACGCAATGGTACAGGGAGGGGATAATTCTGGACAGACTAAAATTGTCTCTCATTGACCTGGCTTGTTGACTACCTTCACATTTCAGGCAAATAATTCGCGACAAGAAATAAGATTTACGTATGCATAAAAAAACCGGCCTTCAGGCCGGTTTCAATCGCTCGCGGGCAAGTACGCTTACTGTGCCTTAGGTGCCTGCGGGTCGGTGTCGTATTCAGCACAGGTCTGGTAACCAGAATTGATCACGTGACCCGTATCATCCAGGGCGACAAAGTAGGTCTCAGCCTTACCATCGCGTTGACCCAGAATATAGGTCTGGCAGGTACCACGCGCGTGGATCATGGTGACCTCAGAAGAAGGTTTACCGGCAATGGCCGCAACCTGGGAACGCGTCATCCCTTTTTTGACGTCTTTAACCACTGGCTGTGTGAACTGATCTTTAGTGCGATCGTAAGCTGTACACCCTGCCAGCATAGTCAGTACCGCCGCTGCGCTTAAAATTCCTGCTACGTTCTTGTTCATATTCCGTCCTCTTGTTTATCAGCGTGTTAACTAAGCATGGGATAAAAATTACTATTGTTCAACTTTGCGAGTTACGCCAGACGAATTTCGGAAAATTCTAATAAAACAACGATAAGCTGCGAAATCGCTGTAAAACAGTACACTCAAAACTGTGATCCTTGTCGTTTTCCCGACAAAGGGTTAGTTTTAACAGATCGTACATTCTGTTTGGTTCTGCATAGGGAGGGCGTAATGGCTCTGCAACAAGAAATTATTCAGGCGCTGGGCGCGAAACCTGCGATTGATGCCAATGAAGAGATCCGTCGTAGCGTTGATTTTTTGAAAGCTTACCTGTCTGCACACCCTTTCCTGAAGACGCTGGTGCTGGGTATCAGCGGCGGTCAGGACTCCACGCTGGCCGGTAAGCTGAGCCAGATGGCCATCTCCGAGCTGCGTGACGAGACCGGTGACACCGCGCTGCAATTTATTGCCGTACGTCTGCCGTATGGCGTGCAGGCCGACGAGCAGGATTGTCAGGATGCTATCGCCTTTATCCAGCCGGACCGCGTGCTTACCGTGAACATCAAAGGATCGGTGCTGGCAAGCGAGCAGGCCCTGCGTGAAGCCGGCATTGAACTGAGCGATTTTGTTCGCGGCAACGAGAAAGCCCGCGAGCGCATGAAGGCCCAGTACAGTATCGCAGGCATGACCAAAGGGGTGGTCGTCGGCACGGACCATGCCGCGGAAGCCATTACCGGCTTCTTCACCAAATACGGCGATGGCGGCACGGACATCAACCCGCTCTTCCGCCTGAACAAGCGTCAGGGCAAGCAGCTGCTGGCGGCACTGGGCTGCCCGGAACACCTTTATAAGAAGGCGCCAACGGCAGACCTGGAGGACGATCGTCCTTCCCTGCCGGATGAAGCGGCGCTGGGCGTGAGTTATGACAACATCGATGATTATCTCGAAGGTAAAACGCTCGACGAAGGGACCGCGAAAATTATCGAAGGCTGGTATCTGAAAACCGAGCACAAGCGCCGTCCACCAATCACGGTGTTTGACGACTTCTGGAAGAAATAGCCAACATGTTTGCTCAGCGGCGCTTCGCTTGCTGGGCTTACGGTTCCGCGCTGTTGCAGGCCGGGTGAGGCGTAGCCGCCACCCGGCTCTTTTTTAACCACCAAACACCTGCTACACTGTATACCTGAACAGTATATGGAGCAGTATGTGAGCAGGCGTCAATCCGCCCCGCGTCTTGAGTTTGAAGCGGCGGCTATCTACGAATATCCCGAGCATCTTCGCCCCTGGCTTGAGGCATTGCCTAAACAGCCTGGCGTCTATTTCTTCCACGGCGACAGCGACACCATGCCGCTCTATATCGGCAAAAGCGTGAATATCCGCAGCCGGGTGATGTCGCATTTGCGTACGCCAGACGAGGCGTCGATGCTCAGGCAGTCCCGGCGGATCACCTGGATCGAGACGGCAGGCGAACTGGGCGCCCTTCTGCTCGAAGCCAGGCTCATCAAGGAACAGCAGCCGCTGTTTAACAAACGCCTGCGCCGCAACCGCCAGCTGTGTTCCTTGCAGGTCAACGCGGGAAAACCGCAGGTGGTGTATGCCCGTGAAGTAGATTTTTCACATGAACCGAATCTTTACGGCCTGTTTGCCAACAAACGTGCCGCACTGCAAACCCTGCAATCCCTGGCTGATGAATTACAGCTTTGCTACGGCCTGCTGGGGCTGGAAGCCACCACCCGCGGTCGCGCCTGTTTCCGTTCCGCGCTGAAACGCTGCGCCGGGGCGTGCTGTGGAAGAGAGAGCGTTGAAGACCATCACGCCCGGTTTATGGCGGGCCTGGCCTCGATCAGCGTCAACTGCTGGCCGTGGGAAGGCGCGGTGGCGTTGAAAGAAACCCGCGAGGATATGACGCATTATCACATCATTCGCAACTGGCTCTGGCTTGGCGCCGTCGATAGCCTGGATGACGCCACCGCCCTGCTACGCACCCCCGCCGGGTTCGATCAGGACGGTTACAAAATTCTCTGTAAGCCGCTGTTAACCGGAAAATATGAGATCATCGCGCTCACTGACCCGGCAGCCAGGTAATTTCACTGAACAGCAGCGACCCTTTCGTTTCCAGTAATCGGAGGGTATGGGTGCCCGCTTCCCAGCTGGCGCCCTGATCGGCGGTCAGTAACTTGTCGCCCAGTTGCCAGGCCCCGCTTAACACGAACGCCACCCCACCGCGTGACGCGAAGGTAGTGAACGTTCGGGTAGCAACGCGCACCTTTGCCTGGCAGTGCTCCCGTCGGGTCATGACGTTGAAATCCATCGACATCTGCCCCTCCGTGAGCACCGCTTTTACCGTCAGATCGCCCGCAAAGCCGTAAGGCTGATGGTGCTTCAGGGTATGGCAAAACGCCCTGCCCGCGTCCAGCGTCACCTCGCCGCCTTCCAGCAGCGTTATCACCCGGTCAACGCCCGGAAAAGCGGAAAATTCGCCGTTACTGGCGATGGAGGCAATGCTGGCCCGCCAGGAAAAATCCCGTGTCGCGGGAGGGAAACAGCAAATCTTACGCGTCTCACCCGCGCCGTTACGCCAGAGACTGACGGGCATTTTACGGATATCAAAGAATTCCATTACCACTCCTGAAGGACGCACCGTGCGCCAGGGCATTTCACAGACATATTATCGGCAGCGGTAAGGCCAGACCTTAGGCATAGGGCAAAAGAAAAACCGCCGGTCCTGTCCACAGCGTTTTCGCTTTTGTAGACAGGAGCCCGGCGGTCTTAAGAGAGTGAGCCGATTATTCGGCTGGTGCAGGCATTTTACCTTCCGGCGCTGCACGTTCTGTCAGACGCTTCTCAAAATTGGCATTAAACTGCTTTTTCTGTTCCGGCGTCAGAATGTTGTAAATCTTGTTCTGGGTTTCCATGTGGGCCAGCATGCGCGCTTTATGCTGCTCGGCCATTTTATCGATCTGCGCTTCTGCTTTTGCTTTATCGAAGCTGTCGCTGGCAATGATGTCATGCATCGCGCGGCGCTCTTCCAGCGGAGGATGTTTCATCTGGTCACGCTGGCTTTTCATAATGTCGCGGATCTGCTGCTTCTGCGCGTCGGTCAGGTTCAGGTCTTTAAACATCATCATCTCATGATGCATACCCGGCTTGCCTTTATGATGCATCATCATTTTGCCTTCAGCCGGCGCGGCGGTAGTGGTCGCGGTATCTGCGGCGAACGCCATGCTGGTAGCGCCCAGAGCCAGGGTAGAGGCAACAAACAGTGCAGTTAATTTACGCATAATGTCTTTCCTTACTTTCAGTTATTCTTCGGCGCTATGCCGTGTTGACGAGATTAACTTTACGGGGTTTATCGTCAATTAGTCAGAGCAACGGTAAAACAATGAAAGTATAAAAAACACGTTTTCGCCAATTATGGAGAAATTAAGGAAAAAGCGTGGAAAGATGAAACAAAAATATTCAACAGGATGATTTTAAAGAGATTATGGAGAAGTATAACGAAGTGCCGTTTAATAATAAAGCAATACTCCAGGAAAATTCCGCAAACTATACAAGAGCGCTTTTATCGCTAAGAAATTTATTCTTCACTTCCCCTCCGGTCTACGCGAGGGGAAACGATCAGGACATTTTTTCCAGCATCAAGCCGGCCCGCAAACCAAATGCGACCGACGGATTAGGGAATAAAACATATTCCGTGGCGTGCTGTACCGCATAGCGGGTCTCACCATCTTCCGCGAGCAGGACTCCCTGTCGAAACGGCGTAAAGTTCAGCGTATGGGGCGCCATATGAAGATGGAAAGCCTCGCTGCGGCGCGTGATCTGCTGCACGACCCGATAGCGCACGACGGGTTCACGGGCGTGTTCCGGCGCAACCCCTGCGAGCAACGCCCGCAGCGCCTGATGCGTAGGAGCAAAACGGGTCAGGTCGTTTTGCCCGAACGGCAGCGCTTTCCCCAGCTCCAGGGTGCAGGAAAGCGCGCCAAAACGCTCGCAGGTGAAATGGGTAAACGTGCCGCCCGGCGTCTGGTGGAAAACCAGCGCCTCCAGCCCGGCATCGCCAAGCCAGTCCAGAAACGCTTCATCCCAGGGCTGGTTTCGCTGCGGTAAAACGCCAAAACGCACGTGATACGAGGCGCGAATGGCCGTATGCAGATCGAGGTGCCAGCGCGTTGCCCCCGCCCCGGCAAAAAAGGTCGTCACCACCTCCTCCAGCCATTGCGCGCGCGTCGTTTCATCGCTCTCTGGAAACTGCGTCCAGCGCCCCCCAAACATGCGGTTGAGGTCGCTCACGAGATACCGTTTGTTTTGCGCCAGCGCAGGCGGATTTCCCAGCACCACCAGCAGACGGCAGTGCAGCATGATCTCCTTGCGACAGAGCGCGCGCAGCAACAGATCGACAATCTCCACGGGCGCGGTTTCGTTTCCGTGAATGCCGGTGGAGAGCAGCAGCGACAGGTCATATTCCTCCAACGGCGTCAGCTCAAGCACGCCCGGTCCCAGCCATCGCCAGTGGAATGAGGGGCCTTCCCCCTCGTGCCGCTCCGGTGTCTTTCCAGCCAGCGTCAGCGCCAGTAAGTTTTCCATATCGTCTCCTTAGCGCTGGAACGGATAAACCGAACCCAGTTGCAGGATGGTCGACAGGGCATCCAGCGCCTCGCGGCCTTCGCACAGCAGCTGCGGATCAACCAGATCGGCCTGAACCAGACGGTCGCGATAGTAGCGATCCACCCAGTCGTTGAGGGTATTGAACAGGGTGTCGTTCATCATCACCGCCGGATTCACCGCCTGCATCTCCTCTGGCGTGAGTACCACGCGAAGACGCAGGCATGCCGGTCCCCCGCCGTTGGCCATACTTTCCCGCAGATCGAATACGCGGAGTTCATCAATCGGGTTATCCGCCTGCACCAGCTCGCTGAGATAGCGCCAGACGCCCTGATGATTGCGGGACTCCTGGGGCAGCACCAGCATCATGCTGCCGTCTTCCCGGCTCAACAGCTGGCTGTTGAAGAGGTAGGTTTCGACGGCATCCTGAACGCTTACCGCCTGCGTGGGCACCTGAATCGGCATAAATCCCGGCACGCGTTCACGTAGCGTGGCCAGCAGCTTTTCCTGATGGGCAAACGCCTGTTCGTGGCAAAACAGCACCTGGCGGTTCGAAACGGCAATCACGTCGTTATGAAACACGCCCTGGTCGATCACCTTCGGATTTTGCTGGGCAAAAATCACCTGAGAAGGATTCACCTGGTTCAGTCGCGCCACCGCCTGGCTCGCGGCCAAGGTTTGTCTCGCGGGATAACGAACCGGTGCGGCATGGCCGCCCTCTTCTCGTCCGTAGATAAACAGCTGCAAGCCCGGATCGCCATAGTCGCCGCCCAGACGGTTGTGGTTTGCCGCCCCTTCGTCGCCAAACATCGCAACCTGCGGCAGCGCCTGATGCACCTCGAAATGCGCCTCATGATTAAAAATGGCGCGCAGCACGCGTCCGGTGGTCTCCGCTTCGCTGGCGCGGTGGAATTTATTGTTCAGGTTAGCAACGGTCAGATGCACTTTGCCGTCCAGCGTATCCGCCGACGGCGCGACGGTGGCGGCATTCGCCACCCACATCGAAGAGGCTGAACTGGCCGCGGAAAGCAGCTGTGGCGTTTGCGTACCGGCTTTTTCCACTACCTGCTCATCCGTGCCGCTGAAGCCCAGCTGGCGCAGCACGGCCACGTTCGGGCGCTCCTGCGGCGGGATCACCGCCTGCGGGAAACCGGCATCGGACAGCGCCTTCATTTTCAGCAGCCCCTGCTTAGCCGCCAGTTTCGGGTTCGAGACCTGGAAGCGGTGCTTCGTCGAGGCTTCATTGCCGAACGACAGCCCGGCATAGTGGTGCGTCAGCCCCACCAGCCCGTCAAAGTTAACCTCACGCGCTTTCATGGGTATCACCCTCTGTAAAATCCAGCCCCGGATTCAGCGACTCCGGCAGCGTCAGCGTCGGGGTTTCCAGGCTTGCCATCGGCCACGCGCAGTAATCGGCGGCATACCAGGCGCTGGCGCGATGGTTGCCCGACGCCCCCACGCCACCGAACGGCGCGGTGCTCGCCGCGCCGGTCAGCGGTTTGTTCCAGTTCACGATCCCGGCGCGCGCTTCCAGCAGCAGCTGGTCGAATTTTTCGCGATGCGGCGATATCAGGCCGCTCGACAGGCCGTAGCGGGTGTTGTTGGCCATCGCGATCGCCGCATCAAAATCGTCATAGCGCCAGACGCACAGCAGCGGGCCAAAGACCTCTTCATCCGGCACAGGGTCAACACCGCTCATCTCAATAATGCCCGGCGTCAGTAACGAGGTGCCCGGCGCGACCTGTTTCGGCTCCAGCAGGGTTTTCGCCCCGCGCGTCACATGCTCCTGCCAGGCTTTCAGCACATTCTGCGCGGCCTGCTCGGAAATCAGCCCGCCGATAAACGGCTGCGGCTCGGCATCCCACTGCGCGGGGGTCAGACGCGCGCTCACGTCCACCAGGCGCTTCAGGAAAGCGTCGCCCTGCGGGCCGCGTTTCACCAGCAGACGACGGGCGCAGGTGCAGCGCTGCCCGGCGGTAATGAATGCCGACTGAATGGTCAGGTGGACCGCGGCGTCAATATCATCCGGATCTTCCACAATCAGCGGGTTATTGCCGCCCATCTCCAGCGCCAGAATTTTTTCCGGCTGCCCCGCCAGCTGGCGATGCAGCTGATAGCCCGTTCCGGCACTGCCGGTGAACAGCAGGCCGTCAATGTCGCTCAGCGCGCTCAGCGCCTGACCGGTTTCACGCCCGCCCTGCACCAGATTCAGCACGCCCGGCGGCAGCCCGGCCTGCTCCCACAGCTTCACCACCGCCTCGCCGGTTAACGGCGTGAGCTCGCTCGGCTTGAAGATGACGGTATTCCCCGCCAGCAGCGCGGGTACGATATGCCCGTTCGGCAGATGACCGGGGAAGTTATACGGGCCGAACACCGCCAGCACGCCGTGCGGACGGTGGCGCAGCGTGGCGGCGCCGTCCGGCATATCGGTATGCTGCTCGCCGGTGCGGGCGTGGTACGCCTTCACCGATATACCGATTTTGTTGATCATCGCCGTGACTTCGGTTGCCGCTTCCCAGCGCGGTTTGCTGGTTTCGGACGCGATGATGCGCGTCAGTTCGGCCTTGTTCGCCTCCAGCAATCCGGCAAATTTCTCAACCAACGCCTGACGCTCGGAGAATGGCCGTTTCGCCCACGCCGGAAACGCGCGGCGAGCAGCCTGGCAGGCCTGTTCAACCTGCCCGGCGCTGGCGTCGTTCCCCTTCCAGAGCACTTCCTGGCCCACCGGATTGGTTTTGATCCGCGCCTCACCTTCGCCCGTTACCCAGTCACCGTTAATCCATAGAGTCATGCTGTTTTCTCCTCAGGGCAGAGTCGTACCAGGCGAACCGTATCGCCGGCGTTACATTTCAGGGCATCCAGCTGCGCAGGCGTCAGCACCAGACGCTCGCATGCCGGGTTGGTTCGCACCAGCATGGCGCGGAAGCTGGTGTAATTCTCGTTCGAGACCAGGCAGGCCGGCCATTCGCCCGGCGCAGGCTGGCCTTCCGAAACCTCGACCAGACGGCTTTTACGGATGGCGCGCACGCGGTCAATGTCGCACTCCAGCGTCGGGCCGCCGTCGAAGATGTCGACGTAGTTACGGTAGCGAAATCCCTCTTTCTCCAGTACCGCGCGGGCCGGGGCGGTTTGCGGATGGACTTCACCAATTACCGCCTGCGCTTCCGGCGTTAAGAAATGGGTATAGATAGGATGCTTCGGCATCAGCTCGGCGATAAACGCCTTCTGACCGGTGCCGCACAGGTAATCCGCCCGGCTGAACTCCATGGAGAAGAAGCGTTCGCCCAGGCTCTCCCAGAACGGCGAGTAGCCCGTCTCATCAATCACGCCGCGCATCTCGGCGACCACTTTTTCGTTGAAGCGGTCGCGAAAGGCGGCCATAAACATAAAGCGCGATTTGGAGAGCAGATAGCCGTTGCCCTCCTTGCGCCAGTCCGGATCGAGGAAAAGCGTGCAGAGCTCGCTGGCGCCGGTATGGTCATTACAGAGAAAGAGCGTCGGCAACGCGTTGTAAACATTCAGCTCTTTCGAGGCGTGGACCATCGTGCCGACGCGGTAGTTGTACCAGGGATCGTTAAGCCCGACGGCCACTTCGATGGCGCAGATCCCCGCCACGGTTCCCGTGTCGGTCTCTTCCAGCACGAACACATAGCCCTGTTCGCTCTTTGGCAACGTCCCCTGCCAGGTTTGCAGAGCGCGCTCAATGCGCGCCGACAGCGTTTTTTCATCGGCAGGCAGCGAGGTCAGCCCGCCCCCTGTCTTACCGGCAAGCTGCATAAGCCCGGCGAGATCGCCGTGCGCAACGGGACGGATGACCATCATGATGACACCCCGGATTTCACCTGTTCGCAGGCCAGCGCAAAACGATCTAACCCGGTTCTGACCTCTTCCTCGCTGACGATCAGCGCAGGGGCAAACCGCACCACGTTGGCACCGGCAATCAGCACCATCACGCCCTGTTTTGCCGCTTCCTGTGAAATCAGCTTCGCTTTTCCGGCAAACTCAGGGGCAAGCTCACAGCCAATCAACAGCCCCAGACCGCGGATCTCTTTGAACAACCCGGTCTGGTTATTGATGGCGGTCAGACGCTCAACAAACCACTGATGACGCTGCTTCACGCCGTTAAGCACCTCAGGGGTATTGATGATATCCAGCACCTGCCCGGCAACAGCGGCTGCCAGCGGGTTACCGCCGTATGTGGTGCCATGGGTGCTCACGGTCATCACGCTGGCAAATGTGTCGGTGGTCAGTATCGCTCCCACCGGGAAACCGCCGCCGAGCGCTTTGGCCGTCGACAGCACATCCGGCGTCACGCCATAGTGCATGTAGGCGTATAGCTCGCCCGTACGGCCCACGCCGGTCTGTACTTCGTCAAAAATAAGCACCGCGTTGTGACGATCGCACAGCTCGCGCAGCCCTTGCAGGAACGCTTTCTGAGCGGGCATGACGCCGCCTTCACCCTGCATAGGCTCCACGATCACCGCACAGGTGTTATCGTCAATCAGCTCGCTGGCAGCATGTAAATCGTTATACGCCGCGTGACGGATATCCGGCGGCAGCGGCGCAAAATCCTGAGAATACGAGGGCTGACCGCCCGCACTGACGGTAAACAGCGTGCGGCCATGGAAGGCATTTTTGAAGGCGACAATGCCGCTCTTGTGCGCGCCGAATTTATCGTGCGCATATTTTCGCGCCAGCTTCAGCGCCGCTTCGTTCGCTTCCGCACCGGAGTTACAGAAAAAGACTTTTTCTGCGAAAGTGGCGTCGATCAGCTTTTTCGCCAGGCGCAGCGCCGGTTCGTTGGTGTACCCGTTGCCGGTATGCCAGAATTTCGCCGCCTGGTCGTTCAGCGCCTGCCGCAGCGCCGGGTTTGCGTGGCCCAGCGCATTCACCGCAATCCCACCCGCAAAGTCGATGTACTCCTTGCCCTGCTGATCCCACAGGCGAGAGCCTTCCCCACGTACCGGAATAAAAGCCGCCGGAGCGTATACCGGCATCATCCATTCATCGAAATTTTCACGCGTAACTGACAGAGACATAGCGACCTCATCCGGTAAATAAAAGGTTGTTTAAATGTTAAATAATTGAGTGTTTGCACTGTGAATGTAGATTGCAGCGTTCATGCCAGCCAGCGATAAAAATGCATAAACGGGATGAGCTAACAGAATATCAACGAGTTACAATATGGAATTATTCACTGTTGTTGCATAAATAGTGAATATTTTTACAGCAAGCGGCGCTTTGCCGCATGAAAACAAGAAAGAGTATGCAGAGACCAAATATAATTCTGGAATTGTGATCGCTCGCGAAATTTATCGGTTCTTTACGCCCTGTTTGAGGGCAATGCGCGTCGAAATGGTGCAAATATTGCTCCGTTGGCATTATCTGTCGCAGTAATTGGGCGAAGCGGATAACAGACGACGTAAATTCTGCTACCATCCATGCACTATTCACCTTGCATTGGCAGCGACTATGAAATTTGTCTCTTTTAATATCAACGGCCTGCGTGCCCGCCCTCACCAGCTTGAAGCAATTGTTGAGCAACATCAGCCAGATGTGATCGGCTTGCAGGAGACAAAAGTTCACGACGATATGTTCCCGCTCGAAGACGTAGCGAAGCTGGGCTATAACGTCTTTTACCACGGTCAGAAAGGCCACTACGGCGTTGCGCTGCTGACCAAAGATACGCCGGTCTCGGTACGTCGTGGCTTCCCGGGGGACGGTGAAGAGGCGCAACGCCGCATCATCATGGCGGAAATTCCTTCCGCACTCGGCAACGTTACCGTCATCAACGGCTATTTCCCGCAGGGTGAAAGCCGCGATCATGAAACCAAATTCCCGGCTAAAGCGAAGTTTTATCAGGATCTGCAAAATTACCTGGCAACCGAACTCAAAAAAGAAAATCCGGTGCTGATCATGGGCGACATGAATATCAGCCCGACGGATCTGGATATCGGCATCGGCGAAGAGAACCGCAAGCGCTGGCTGCGCACCGGCAAATGCTCTTTCCTGCCGGAGGAGCGCGAGTGGATGGAGCGCCTGCTCGGCTGGGGGCTGGTGGATACCTTCCGTCATGCCAATCCACAGACGCAGGACCGCTTCTCGTGGTTTGACTACCGCTCGAAAGGCTTCGATGACAACCGTGGCCTGCGAATCGATCTGCTGCTGGCAAGCGCCCCGCTGGCCGAGCGCTGCATTGAAACCGGTATCGACTATGATATCCGTAGCATGGAAAAGCCGTCCGACCATGCGCCGGTATGGGCAACATTCAAGCTGTAATCCTCAGTGAACAGTAAAAAAATCATTCTCCTGTGCGCCCTTCTGGGCGCATTTGTTTTGATCGTTGTTTTGCTGCCTCCGGGCGTCCTCTCCCTCGACGCGTTAAAAATGCATCATCAAACGTTGCTTAATCGTGTGGAGCAAGCGCCCCTTCAGAGCGCGCTGCTCTATTTTCCGGTTTACGTTCTGGTCTCCGCGCTGTCGATCCCCGGAGCCGCGCTTCTGACGCTGCTCGGCGGGGCGCTTTTCAGCCTGTGGGAGGCGACGCTTTTGGTCTCATTTGCCTCGACGCTCGGCGCCACGCTTGCCATGCTCGTCAGCCGTTATCTGCTGCGGGACTGGGTGCAACGACGCTTTGCTGCACAAATGAACACGATCGATGCGGGGATGGATCGCGATGGCGCGCGCTACCTTTTTGCCCTGCGCCTGATGCCGTTGTTTCCATTCTTTCTGGTCAATCTGCTGATGGGCCTTACCCGACTTAAGGTGCGTCACTACTGGTGGGTGAGCCAGCTTGCCATGCTGCCTGCCACCGTCATCTACCTGAACGCCGGGCGCGAACTGGGGAAACTCACCTCGCTGCGCGATATTCTGTCGCCGGGATTGCTGTTCGCCTTTACACTACTGGGGTTATTACCGCTGGCTACGCGCCGGCTGTTTTCCCGATACATCCCTTCGATTAAAAAGTGAGGCATTATGCGCCGGGTGCGTTTTTGCGCGTTTCTGACGGGTCTGCTGCTGGCAACGCCCGTCTTTGCAGCCCAGAGCTGGCAATCCATTCAACAGCAGGCCAGCGGGCAGACCGTCTGGTTTAACGCCTGGGGCGGCGATGAGGCCGTTAACCGCTACCTCGACTGGGTGAGCGGCGAAGTGAAAACGCACTACGCCATCAACCTGAAGATCGTTCACCTGGCCGATGCCGCCGACGCGGTGAAGCGGATCCAGACGGAACAGGCCGCAGGACGCAGCCGTAACGGGTCGGTGGATCTGCTCTGGGTAAACGGTGAAAACTTCCGCACGCTGAAAGAGGCGAACCTGCTGCTCACCGGCTGGGCGCAAACCCTGCCCAACTGGCGTTATGTCGATACCCGCAAGCCGGTGACGGAAGATTTTGCCCTTCCTACCGAGGGCGCAGAATCCCCCTGGGGCGGCGCGCAGCTAACCTTTATTGCCCGGAAATCGAGCATGCCGACGCCGCCGGCAGATCCCCGCGCGCTGCTGGTTTACGCTCAGCAACACCCCGGCAAGGTGAGCTATCCGCGCCCTCCTGATTTTACCGGCACCGCGTTTCTTGAGCAGCTACTGCTGGCGTTGACCGCCCATCCGGAGGCGTTGAAAAAGGCGCCGGATAATACCTTTGCGCAGGTTACCGCGCCGCTGTGGCGCTATCTTGATACGCTGCATCCCCTGCTGTGGCGTGAAGGGAACGATTTTCCTCCGTCGCCTGCGCGCATGGATACGCTGCTGGCCAGCGGCAGCCTGAACCTGTCGCTGACGTTTAATCCGGCCCACGCGCAGCAAAAGGTGGCGAGCGGTGAACTGCCTGCCGACAGCTACAGCTTCGGCTTTAGCCGGGGCATGATTGGCAACGTGCATTTTGTCGCTATCCCGTCAAATGCGAGCGCAAGCGCGGGCGCAAAAGTGGTGGCGAACTTCCTGCTGTCACCCCAGGCGCAGATCCGCAAAGCCGATCCTGCCGTCTGGGGTGACCCGAGCGTGCTGGACGGCGAAAAACTGCCTGCGACAGCGGCAAAACAGCTTCGCACCTTTACCCCTTCGGACACCCCAGATGTGCTTCCCGAACCGCACGCCGCCTGGGTGAACGCCCTGGAGCAGGAATGGCTTCGCCGCTACGGAACCCGCTAAGCGGGCTGGTGTGGGTAGCAATGGCGGTGATCTATCTGCCGCTGCTTCCCGCCAGCGGCATGCTGCTGGCTCCGGCGTTCTCTTTCGCCAACTGGGCGGCGCTGTTCGCCGACCCACAGCTGTCGCAGGCGCTGGCCGCCACGCTGGTGTCAGCGCTGATCGCGACGCTGGGTTCGCTGATTATCGCCCTGAGCCTGCTTGCGCTTCTCTGGCCGGGTGAAGGCTGGCAGCGCCTGAGCGCCCGCCTGCCGTGGCTGTTAGCCGTGCCGCACGTCGCCTTCGCCACCAGTGCGCTGCTGCTGTTTGCGGAAGGCGGTCAGTTTTACCGGCTCTGTACATTCTGCTCGCCGCAGCTGGACCGCTACGGTATCGGGCTTGGCCTGACGCTGGCGGTCAAAGAGAGTGCGTTCGTTCTGTGGGCGATCTACGCCGCGCTGCCTGAAAAGCGCCTCGCCCAGCAGAAAATCGTGCTGCATACCTTCGGCTATGGGCGGATGCAGGCGCTCGGCTGGCTCATCCTTCCGGCCATCGCCCCGGCGCTGGGCGCCGTGATGCTGGCGGTGCTGGCCTGGTCGCTATCCGCGGTGGATGTGGCCATTGTGCTCGGGCCGGGCAACCCGCCGACGCTGGCGGTACTGGCCTGGCAGTGGCTCACCCAGGGCGATGCGCAGCAGCACACCAAGGGAACGCTGCTGTGTCTGGTGTTACTCCTGCTGCTGGCCACGCTGGCGGCCGCAGGTTACGGCCTCTTGACGGCATGGCGGCGCGCCGGGCCGGACACCTCCGGGATCCGTCGTCCTTCGCATTTCGTGCTGCCCGCAAGTACGCTGGGCGCGCTACTGCCGCTGTGCGGCGTGCTCTGCGCGCTTGTCCTGCTGTTGCTGGCACGCCGGGACGACGTCGGCCCCGTCAGCGACAGCCTTTCGCTGGGACTGCTGTCGAGCCTGATAGCGCTGGCAATCATCCTGCTCTGGCTTGAGTGGGGGCCGCGGCGCGGCGCGGTGTGGATCTGGCTGCCCCTTGCCCTCCCGGCGCTGCCGCTCGTGTCCGGGCAGTATGCCGTTGCGCTGTGGCTGGGCATTGACGACGAGTACGCTGCGGTGCTCTGGAGCCATATGCTCTGGGTCATCCCGTGGATGCTTCTGGTCCTGCAACCGGCCTGGCGCAGGATCGATCCCCGTCTGATCCTGACCGCCAGAACGCTGGGCTGGCGACGGGCGAAAATTTTCTGGCGCGTAAAATGCCCATTGATGGTTCGCCCGGCGCTGCTGGCCTTTGCAGCCGGCTTTTCCGTGAGCATGGCCCAGTACATGCCTACCCTCTGGCTGGGGGCGGGCCGTCTCACCACCCTGACGACGGAGGCCGTCGCCCTCAGCAGCGGCGGCAGCGTGCCCGTCCTGGCTAACCGGGCACTGGGCCTGCTGCTGTTGACCAGCAGCGTCTTTGCCCTTGCCGCGCTGCTCTCCCGCCTCGTAGGCCGTTACAGACAAGGATTACGTTGATGCTGAACGTGAAAAATCTCACCATTTCGCCGCTCTTTCATGAGGTCAACTTCCGCGTCCCGGCGGGCGAAATCGTCACGCTAATGGGGCCATCCGGGAGCGGGAAATCGACCCTTTTCGCCTGGATGGTGGGCGCGTTATCCGCTGATTTTAAGGCGCACGGCGAGCTGTGGCTGAACGATCGTCGCTGCGATCTGCTTCCCGTGGAAACGCGCGGGATCGGCATTCTCTTTCAGGATGCCCTGCTGTTTGACGCCTTCAGCGTGGGGCAAAACCTGATGCTGGCGCTGCCGGCGCACGTTGCCGGGCGCGCCCGGCGCGAGGCGGTCGAGCAGGCCCTGGACACTGCCGGGCTGGCAAACCACTACGCCAGCGATCCGGCTACTCTTTCCGGCGGCGAGCGCGCCCGGGTGAGCCTGTTGCGCGCCCTCCTCGCCCAGCCGCAGGCATTGCTGCTCGACGAGCCGTTCAGTCGTCTGGATAAAGCGCTGCGCGCCTCATTCCGCGCATGGGTATTTGAGATCGCTCGTCAGCGCAGGATCCCGGTGGTGCTGGTCACCCACGATGAGGAAGATATTCCGCCCGGTGGGGAGGTGATTGAGATTTCTCGCTGGCAATAATGTGCTAACGCAATGTTTTTGGCCTCAGGAGCGACGACAATGCCATCCTCTTTTAATGACGTCAGGTTTTTCGATGAAACGTGTTTCTCAACTGACCGCGCTGGCCCTGATCTGCGGCCTCGCCTCACTTTCCTCCACGGCGGCTGATATGCCCCACTCCCTCACGCTGGCCCAGCTACAGGCGCAGAACGGCGCGGTAATCGATACGCGTATCAGTGCGTTCTATAACGGCTGGCCGCAGACCCTCAGCGGAACGTCCGGGCACGAGCCCGCCGCGCTTAATCTCTCTGCCCGCTGGCTTGGCGCAATGAGCGATGAACAGCTCAGCGGCTGGGCAAAACAGCACCGGCTGACGCCAGACGTGCCGGTGGCGCTCTATGGCAACGATGACGACAACCAGACCGTCAAAACGCGGCTGGAAAAAGCGGGCTTTACCCACGTTTCCATCCTGAGCGACGCCCTGCAACAGGCTGACCGTCTGCAAAGGCTGGCGCATTTCGAACAGCTGGTTTATCCGCAGTGGATCCACCGGTTGCAGCAGGATAAACCGGTTACCGCCGCGCCGGCGGGCGACTGGAAGGTGATTGAGACTGGCTGGGGTGCGCCGAAGCTTTATCTCCTGAGCCACATTCCCGGCGCGGGCTACATTGACACCAACGAAGTGGAAAGCGAGCCGCTGTGGAATAAGGTCTCTGACGAGAAGCTGAAAGCGATGCTGGCGAAGCACGGGATCCGTCACGATACCACCGTCATTCTGTACGGTCGCGACGTGTATGCCGCCGCGCGCGTGGCGCAGATCATGCTCTACGCGGGCGTGAAGGATGTGCGTATTCTGGACGGCGGCTGGAAGGCATGGTCAGACGCCAGCCTGCCCGTTGAGCGCGGAACGCCTGAGAACGTGAAGCCAGCCCCTGATTTTGGCGCGCCGATCCCGGGTCAACCCCAACTGATGGTGGATATGGAACAGGCCCGGGGAATGCTGCACCGTCAGGATGCATCCCTGGTGAGCATTCGTTCCTGGCCGGAGTTTATCGGTGAAACCAGCGGCTACAGCTATATCAAGCCAAAAGGTGACATTGCCGGTGCGCGCTGGGGCCATGCGGGCAGCGACGCGACCCACATGGAAGATTTCCACAATATGGACGGCACCATGCGCAGCGCCGATGATATCGCCGCCATGTGGAAGACGTGGAATATCCTGCCGGAGCAGCACGTCGCGTTTTACTGCGGCACCGGCTGGCGCGCGTCTGAAGCCTTCATGTACGCCCGCGCCATGGGCTGGAAGCACGTGGCCGTCTACGACGGCGGGTGGTACGAATGGAGCAGTCATCCGCAAAACCCGGTCTCCACCGGCGCGCGCGGCCCGGAGCGTACACGCTAGCGGGGGAGTGACTTCAGCGTCACGTAACCGCTCCAGATGCGCGTTGTGGTGGTCAGCCAGCACAACGCGCCAAACGCCCAGGCAAACAGCGTGAAGTGTGCCGGAAACAGGCAGCACAGCACAAACAGCGCGATGGTCTCCGTTCCTTCCGTTAACCCTCCGAGGTAATAAAACGACTTGTGCGCGTAGCCGGGGTTGTCGATATCATGTTTCCCCGCCAGCGCGGCAAAGGCCAGAAAGCTGCTGCCCGTACCGATAAACGCGAACAGCAGCCAGGCGGCGGCAATCGCATTTTCAGCCGGTGCGGCCAGCGCGAAGCCAAACGGCACCAGGGCATAAAACAGGAAGTCGAGGGCGATATCAAGAAACCCTCCCGCATCCGTCAGGCCACGGCGACGCGCCAGCGCGCCGTCCAGCCCGTCCAGCAGCCGGTTCAGCACAATGGCGACCAGCGCCGCCGGATACCAGCCCAGCGCCAGAAACGGTAACGCCAGCACGCCGATGGCAAACCCGGCGAGCGTCAACCCGTCAGGCGTGATAAACGGTTTATCCAGCGCGGCAGCCAGCTGATTCAGCCCGGGCTTCAACCGGGGGTGCAGATGTTTATCCAGCATGCGGTTTACCTTTAAACGTGGCGCACAGCCCCTGCGCCGGAATATCCAGTGCGGCATTAAAGCGGGCGGAAAGGTTCTGAAAAGCAATCAGGGCCGTCATTTCGGTGATGGTCTCTTCCGTAAAGTGGCGCTTTAGCTGGCTTTTGATATTTTCATCCACCCGAGGCGGCGTGGCGGTGACCGCCTCCGCAAAGGCCAGCGCCGCGCGCTCCTCTTCGCTGAACAGGGTGGAATGGTGCCAGTCGCTGACGGCCTGCACTTTATCCAGCGCCCCGCTCCGCTCGGCCAGACGCAGGCTGTTGGCATCGATACAAAATGCGCAGTGGCAGATCTGCGAAACCCGCGTCATCAGCAGCGAACGCAGCACCGGCGTCAAACGCGCCCGGCGGCGCTCCAGATAGCCAACAAACAGCGCCACCAGCCAGAAAAGACGCGGCATGCGCCCCCACCAGCGGGTAGGGTTAAGCACCGCACCGAAGTGTTTTTTCTGCATCGCGGCAATGGGCTTGAGGCTGACGGGAAGGGATTCAATGGGCGCAACCCAGGCGGATGTCTCTTTCACCTGTTTCTCCTGATGACTGGACTCTTTGAAAGGGCACGATAATATGTCGTTTTTCGCTATTAATTATTGACGAACATGCTGAAAACACTCGATGTTGTTGCGGCCATCCTTGAAAAAGAGGGCAAGATTTTACTGGCACAGCGCCCTGCCCATGCGGATCAGCCAGGAATGTGGGAATTTGCGGGCGGCAAGGTTGAAGCCGGTGAGACCCAGCCCCAAGCGCTGATCCGCGAACTGCGTGAAGAGCTCGGCATTGAGGCCGTGCCCGCGCAGTATGTGGCAAGCCACCGGCGGGAAGTGTCGCAGCGGCTGATCCACCTCCACGCCTGGCACGTGCCGGAATTTAGCGGCGAGCTAAAGGCGCACTACCACTCGGCGCTGGTGTGGTGCACGCCAGAAGACGCTTTCAGCTATGAGTTAGCGCCGGCGGATATTCCGCTGCTGGAAGCGTTTATTCTTTTACGCGACGCCAGACCAGCGGGTTCGTACTGAGGGTGCGTTCATCGCGCTGGCACTGCAACAGTACGCCATCCGCCCTGACCACCGCCCCTTCTGAATAGTTTTGATCCTGATAAATACAGCACTGACTGCACGGCTGCGCGCGCTGGCCGCTGGCGCTAAAGACCTCTGGCGGCACGTTCACCTCAACATCCGGTCGTAGGCGGTCAGCCTGCGCCCCGGCGGAAAACATCAAGCACAACGCGGCCATTGCGTAACGGTTCATAGACTTTCTTTCCTTTGCATCGTTTATATCTATAACGGTAGATCGCGACGGGATCTTTAATTTATCTCGTCATCGCTTTTGGTTATGACGCGCGCCTCGTTATTAATTTCCCTTTCGGCCTAAATTTCTGCTTGCCTCTCAAAGCGGTGCGGGTGGTATAGTCAAAAAAACAACACATAACATCTACGCCACGCGCATAAATTATTATAAGAGGTTCTTATATCTATGGATCAGACACGCTCTCTGGAAAGCTTCCTTGCCCACGTTCAGCAGCGCGACCCGCACCAAAGCGAGTTCGCCCAGGCCGTTCGTGAAGTGATGACCACCCTGTGGCCCTTCCTTGAAGAAAACCCGCGCTACCGCCAGATGGCGCTGCTTGAACGTCTGGTGGAGCCGGAGCGCGTGATCCAGTTCCGCGTGGCATGGGTGGACGATCGCAATCAGGTGCAGGTCAACCGCGCGTGGCGCGTGCAGTTTAACTCCGCCATTGGGCCGTTTAAGGGCGGGATGCGTTTCCATCCGTCGGTGAACCTGTCGATTCTGAAATTCCTCGGCTTCGAGCAGACCTTCAAAAACGCGCTCACTACCCTGCCGATGGGCGGCGGCAAAGGCGGGAGTGATTTCGATCCAAAAGGCAAAAGCGAAGGCGAAGTGATGCGCTTCTGTCAGGCGCTGGTCACTGAGCTCTATCGTCACCTTGGGCCAGATACCGACGTCCCTGCCGGTGATATTGGCGTGGGTGGACGTGAAGTGGGCTTTATGGCCGGGATGATGAAAAAACTCTCCAACAACAGCGCCTGCGTCTTTACCGGCAAAGGGCTGTCGTTTGGCGGCAGCCTGATTCGCCCCGAAGCGACGGGTTACGGTCTGGTCTATTTCACCGAAGCGATGCTTAAGCGTCACGGCCTGAGCTTCGAGGGGATGCGCGTGGCGGTCTCCGGCTCCGGCAACGTGGCGCAGTACGCTATCGAGAAAGCGATGGCGTTTGGCGCGCGCGTGGTAACCGCATCCGACTCCAGCGGTACGGTGGTGGATGAAGCCGGCTTTACGGCAGAAAAACTGGCGCGCCTGTGCGAAATCAAAGCCAGCCGCGACGGGCGCGTGGCGGACTATGCCCGCGAGTTTGACCTGACCTACCTGGAAGGCAAGCAGCCGTGGGGCGTGCCGGTGGATATCGCCCTGCCGTGCGCGACGCAAAACGAGCTGGACGTGGACGCCGCCCGTACGCTGATTAGCAACGGCGTGAAGGCGGTAGCGGAAGGGGCAAACATGCCCACCACCATTGAAGCGACCGATCTGTTCCTCGAAGCAGGCGTGCTGTTTGCTCCGGGCAAGGCGGCGAACGCGGGCGGCGTGGCAACGTCCGGCCTGGAAATGGCACAAAACGCCGCGAGAATGGGCTGGAAGGCAGAGAAAGTGGATGCCCGTCTGCACCACATTATGCTGGATATTCACCATGCCTGTGTGGAGTATGGCGGCGAGGCGTCACAGACCAACTACGTGCGCGGCGCCAACATCGCCGGGTTCGTGAAGGTGGCAGATGCGATGATCGGGCAGGGTGTGATTTAACATTTCGCTGCGATCTCGCCCTGTAGGCCCGGTACGCGTCAGCGCCACCGGGCTTTTTTTTCAGGGCCGCAGAGCCGCTTTTCGCCGGGTGACGGCTGCGCCTTACCCGGCCTACGGTTTAAGCAGCTGTATCTTTGGCCGCGCTTTTTTTCTTTTTGAAGGGTTTCTTCGCACCAGCGTCGGGTGCAACCATCCCTCTGAAGCGCTTCACCGGCGTGCTGCGCGCCTGGTCAATCAGCTGATAAAGCGTGCCCACCAGCGGCTGCATAAAGTCCTGGTAACGACACTGCTTTTCGCTGATTTGCGTCAGCACCGACTCCCAGTGCGCCGTCATATCCGGCCTTGCGGCCAGCTCCGGCAGGGAGTGGATGAGCGCCCGGCCCGGCTCCGTTGAGTGGATATAGCGCCCTTTTTTCTCCAGAAAACCGCGCTTGAACAGCAATTCGATGATCCCCGCTCGGGTTGCCTCCGTGCCCAGACCGTCGGTGGCGCGGAGGATCTTCTTCAGATCTTTATCCTGCACAAAACGGGCGATCCCGGTCATCGCCGAAAGCAGCGTGGCGTCGGTGAAGTGGCGCGGCGGCTGGGTCTGACGTTCAACCACTTCGCCCTTCTCGCACAGCAACTCGTCACATTTCGCCACGACCGGCAGCGGCGTGCCGTCATTCTCCTCGTCGCGCTCTTTGTTGCCGAGCAGCGTGCGCCAGCCCGCTTCCGCGAGGAAACGCGCTTTCGCAATAAATTTGCCTTTGGCAATCTCCAGCTCGATCGTGCACTTGCGGAACACCGCGTCCGGGCAGAACTGCATCAGGTACTGACGCGCGATCAGGTTATAAACCTTTGCTTCGTTGTCGCTAAGGTTGACGCTGCTGGCGCGCGCCGTCGGGATAATCGCGTGGTGGGCATCGACTTTTTTATCGTCCCAGCAGCGGTTATGGGTATCCGGGTTTACCGCTGGCTGAGGCAGCAGATCCGGCGCATGAACGCCAATGGCGTTCATCACCGAATGGCGGCCAGCGAAGTGCTCTTCCGGCAGATAGCGGCTGTCCGAACGCGGATAGGTGATCAGCTTGTGGGTCTCGTAAAGCTTCTGGCAGATATCGAGCACGTTCTGCGCGCTCAGGCCAAACTTTTTCGCGGCCTCAATCTGCAATGCCGAAAGGGAAAACGGCAGCGGTGCAGGCTCTGATTCCCGTTTATCGTTATAGCTGGTGACGATTGCGGGCTGGCCGGTAATGCGGTTGACCACGTGCTCCGCCAGCGGACGATGCAGCAGCCGCCCCTCTTCGTCCTGATACGACTCACAGGCGTCGCTCGGCTGCCAGACGGCGGTAAAGCGCTCGTCTTTCGGCGTGACGATATGCGCTTTGACTTCAAAGAAATCCTTGGCGACGAAATTTTCGATCTCTTCGTCACGACGCACCACCAGCCCCAGCACCGGAGTTTGCACGCGGCCCACGGAGAGCACGCCCTGATAGCCCGCATTGCGTCCGAGGATGGTGTAGGCGCGGGTCATGTTGATCCCGTACAGCCAGTCCGCGCGCGCACGGGCCAGCGCGGAGACACACAGGGGGATAAATTCGCTGTTGGCGCGCAGGCGCGAAATCGCGCGCTCCACCGCCTGCGGGTTGAGGTCGTTGATCAGGCAGCGCTGCACCTGCTGACGCTTCTCCGGCGCCAGCTCCAGGTAGTCCAGCACTTCGTCTACCAGCAGCTGCCCTTCCCTGTCCGGGTCACCCGCATGCACCACCTCCGTCGCCTCATGCAGGAAGCGCTTGATGACGTTAAGCTGTTTGGTGACGGAAGGACGAGGTTGCAGACGCCACTTTTCCGGCACGATCGGCAGATCGTTGAGATTCCAGCGGGCATAGCGGCTGTCGTAAACGTCCGGCTGCGCCTGTTCAAGCAGGTGACCGATACACCATGTGACCACCTGCCCGTTACCGCATTCGATAAAGCCGTCGCCTTTGCGATGCGGCTTAGGCAGCACGTCGGCGATGGCACGGGCCAGGCTCGGCTTTTCGGCAATAAACAACCGCATCGAATTAACGGATCTCAATCATCGGGCGGCCACCGCGGGCGGTCACCAGCTCGCCAATGGCCGTCAGGGTGATGCCAAACTCGGCGGCCGTCGCCTGAACGTCAGCTTCCGCTTCCGGCGTCACCGCCAGCAGCAGGCCGCCGGAGGTTTGCGGATCGCACAGCAGGTTGCGCCACGCTTCCGGCATTTCGCCCATCAGGTGGCCGTAGCTGGCGAAGTTGCGCTGCGTCCCGCCCGGAACGGCGCCCTGAGCAATGTACTCTTCCACGCCCGGCAGCTTCGGCACGTCCTGATACCAGACCTGCGCCTGCACGCCCGCCCCCTGACACACTTCTGACAGGTGCCCCAGCAGACCAAAACCGGTCACGTCGGTCATTGCCTTCACGCCATCAATACTGGCGAAAGCCGCACCCGCGAGGTTCATCTGGCACATGACCTCCGTCGCAAGCCCGACGTGTTCAGGCTTAAGCAGCGATTTTTTCTCTGCGGTCGTCAGTACGCCAATGCCCAGCGGCTTGGTGAGGAACAGCTTGCAGCCCGCCTGCGCGGTGCTGTTGCGCTTCACGCGTTCGGTCGGCACCACGCCGGTCACGGCCAGACCGAAGATCGGCTCCGGCGCATCAATGGAGTGGCCGCCAGCCAGCGCGATTCCCGCCTGCTGGCAGGCGAAGCGCCCGCCTTCGATCACGTCACGGGCAATCTCTGGCGCAAGGGTGTTGACGGGCCAGCCCAGAATGGCGATCGCCATAATCGGCTTGCCGCCCATCGCAAAGATGTCGCTGATGGCGTTGGTGGCCGCAATGCGCCCGAAGTCGAACGGGTTGTCGACGATCGGCATAAAGAAATCAGTGGTGCTGATAATGCTGGTGCCGTTACCTAAGTCATAAACCGCTGCATCGTCACGCGTTTCGTTACCGACAAGCAGGTTCGGGTCGACAAACTTCGCCTGTTCACTGTGCAGAATGGTCTCCAGCACTTTCGGGGAAATTTTACAACCGCAACCGGCTCCGTGGCTGTACTGCGTTAAACGAATGGTTTGCTCGCTCATGGACGTCTCCTGTCATCTCAATCGCGCTATGGTAGCGCTCATTCCATAAAGAGGTAAGTATGACTGTCTGAATTCTGCGGCGGATGCTCAGAATCCAGACAGTTTAGCGCGTGTGGTTAAAAACGGCTGACGAAAGGCGTGGTGTCCGGCACGCTAATGGTGCTGGAGGCTTTAAGCTGAGGAGTGCCGAGGTAGAGGAAGCCGACAATCTTGTCGTGTTCACCGCAGGAGAAGCCTTCCCGCACGGCGGCGCTTCCGGTCAGCGGGCCGGTACGCCAGATGCCGTTAAAGCCCTGCGCGAGGGCGGCCATCTGCATTGCCATTACCGCGCAACCGGCGGACATCTCCTGCTCCCAGACCGGCACCTTATGGTCAGGCTGGCATTTTGCCACGACAGCAATAATCATCGGGGCGCGGAACGGCGCGTTGCGGGCTTTATCAATCCCCTTCTCATCCTGGCCTGCGGCAATAGCCCCCTGCTCCAGCAGCTTGCTGAAGCGGTCACGCCCTTCGCCTTCAATAATAAAGAAGTGCCACGGCTGCAATGTGCCGTGGTCCGGCGCACGCATTCCGGCACGCAGAATGTTTTCCAGCTGCTCGCCGACGGGTGCCGGTTCGGCCAGGCGGGAAGCGCTACGACGGTTAACAAGCAGTTCAAGTGCGTCCATTGGTTAACTCCTTTCGTGAAATTTACTCACAAAATTAACACGACAGCAGAATTTGTTACAGCGCGGCAGGCGATTCCTGCTGACAAGTGGCGGTTGGGTCATTACGATAACCGCACATTACCGTCCCGTGGCGACGGAAACAGTCCTTTTCTGGTTAGGGAGAATACATGCGAACCCTTTGGCGAATCTTTGCCGGTTTCTTTAAATGGACGTGGCGACTGCTCAACTTCGTCCGCAACCTGGTGATGAATATCTTCTTCATCTTCCTGGTCCTGGTCTGCGTGGGCATCTGGATGCATATCAGCAGCACCAGCCAGGCGCAGAATTCAACGCGCGGCGCGCTGCTGCTCGACATCACCGGGGTGATTGTCGATAAGCCGTCTACCAGCAACCGTCTGGGCGTGATTGGCCGCCAGCTTTTTGGCGCAACGTCAGACCGTCTTCAGGAAAACTCCCTGTTTGATATCGTTGACATCATCCGTCAGGCCAAAGACGACCGTAACATTACGGGCATCGTGCTGGACCTGAAAGATTTTGCCGGGGCCGATCAGCCGTCCATGCAGTACATCGGTAAAGCGCTGCGCGAATTCCGCGACAGCGGGAAGCCGGTCATTGCCGTTGGCGACAGCTACACCCAGGGGCAATATTATCTGGCGAGCTTTGCCAATAAAATCTGGCTTTCGCCGCAGGGCACGGTCGATCTTCATGGCTTCGCCACTAACGGTCTGTACTATAAAACGCTGCTCGACAAGCTGAAGGTCACCACCCACGTCTTCCGCGTCGGGACCTATAAATCCGCCGTGGAGCCGTTCATCCGCGATGATATGTCCCCTGCGGCCCGTGAAGCGGACAGCCGCTGGATTGGCGAGCTGTGGCAGAACTACCTCGGCACTATTGCCGCTAACCGTCAAATGACCGCTGAACAGGTCTTCCCGGGCGCGCGCGGCGTACTGGACGGACTGCGCAAGGTGGACGGCGATACGGCGAAATACGCGCTTGATAACAAACTGGTCGATCGGCTGGGCTCCAGCGCTGAAATTGAAAAAGCGCTGACCAAACAGTTCGGCTGGAGTAAAGAGGACAAAAACTACAGCGCCATCAGCATGTATGACTACGCCGCGAAAAAACCGGACGACAGCGGCGACAGCGTTGCCGTGGTGTTTGCCAACGGCGCCATTATGGACGGTGAGGAAACCCCGGGTAACGTCGGCGGTGATACCACCGCGTCGCAGATCCGCGATGCTCGCCTGGATCCGAAAGTGAAAGCCATTGTTCTGCGCGTCAACAGCCCAGGCGGCAGCGTCAGCGCCTCCGAGGTGATCCGCGCTGAGCTGGCCGCCGCGCGCGCCGCGGGCAAGCCGGTCGTCGTATCTATGGGCGGCATGGCGGCTTCCGGGGGTTACTGGATCTCCACGCCGGCTAACTACATCGTGGCGAACCCAAGCACGCTGACGGGTTCAATCGGCATCTTCGGGGTGATCAACACCGTAGAGAACAGCCTGGATTATCTCGGCGTTCATACCGACGGCGTTTCCACCTCGCCGCTGGCGGATGTGTCCGTGACGAAATCTCTGCCGCCTGAGGTGTCTGAGATGATGCAGCTCAGCATTGAGAGTGGCTATAAGCGTTTCATCACGCTGGTGGCGGATTCCCGTAAAAAGACGCCAGACCAGATTGACCAGATCGCGCAGGGCCACGTCTGGACCGGCCAGGATGCGAAGAGCAACGGTCTGGTAGACAGCCTGGGTGACTTCGATGACGCCGTGAAGAAAGCGGCGGAACTGGCGAAGCTGAAGCAGTGGCACGTGGACTATTATCAGGACGAACCGACGTTCTTCGATATGGTTATGGACAGCATGTCCGGCTCCGTCCGCGCCATGCTGCCGGAAGCGCTTCAGGCGTATCTGCCGGCGCCGGTAGCGACTGCGGCTAAAGCCATGAAAGCGGAGAGCGATAAGCTCGCGGCCTTCAACGATCCGCAAAGCCGTTACGCGTTTTGCCTGACGTGTGCGAACGTGCGTTAAAAACCGTCCCCTCTTCCCGTGAAGAGGGGATTTTTTCTTTTGAAGAACAAGAACTCACTACCATGCAGAAGAAATCAATTTATGTCGCCTATACCGGCGGTACCATCGGTATGCAGCGCTCGGAAAATGGCTATATCCCGGTTTCCGGTCACTTGCAGCGCCAGCTGGCGCTGATGCCCGAATTCCACCGTCCGGAAATGCCGGACTTCACCATCCACGAGTATGAGCCGCTGATGGACTCCTCCGACATGACGCCGGAAGACTGGCAGCATATCGCGGACGATATTAAAGCCCATTACGACCAGTATGACGGCTTCGTGATCCTGCACGGCACCGACACCATGGCGTTCACCGCCTCGGCGCTCTCCTTCATGCTTGAGAACCTGAGCAAGCCCGTCATCGTGACCGGCTCGCAGATCCCGCTGGCGGAACTGCGTTCGGACGGGCAGATCAACCTGCTTAACTCCCTGTACGTGGCCGCTAATTACCCGATCAACGAAGTGTCGCTGTTCTTCAACAACCGGCTGTACCGCGGGAACCGTACCACTAAAGCGCACGCCGATGGCTTTGACGCGTTTGCCTCGCCTAACCTGCAACCGCTGCTGGAAGCGGGGATCCATATCCGCCGTCTGGGCACGCCGCCTGCGCCAAACACCGCAGGCGAGCTGATTGTTCACCCGATTACCCCGCAGCCGATTGGCGTGGTAACGATTTATCCTGGCATCTCCGCCGACGTGGTGCGCAACTTCCTGCGCCAGCCGGTAAAGGCGCTGATCCTGCGCTCCTATGGTGTGGGTAACGCTCCGCAGAACGGTGAGTTCCTGAAAGAGCTTCAGGAGGCGAGCGATCGCGGGATTGTGGTGGTCAACCTCACCCAGTGCATGTCCGGCAAGGTCAACATGGGCGGCTACGCCACCGGCAATGCCCTGGCGCACGCGGGCGTGATCAGCGGATTCGATATGACCGTTGAGGCAACGCTGACTAAACTTCACTATTTACTGAGTCAGGATCTGGATATTGATTCCATTCGCCGCGCCATGATGCAAAACCTGCGCGGCGAACTGACGCCGGACGAATAAGGAGTTCCCATGAAGCAACGCGCCCTGTTACTGGTCGATTTGCAAAATGATTTCTGTGCGGGCGGCGCGCTGGCCGTCGCGGAAGGCGACAGCACCGTAGACGTCGCCAATTCGCTGATTGCGTGGTGTAAGGCTCGCGGTGAAGCGGTCGTGGCGAGTCAGGACTGGCATCCGGCAAACCACGGCAGCTTTGCCAGCCAGCACAACGTTGAGCCTTATAGCCAGGGGGAGCTGGACGGGCTGGCGCAAACCTTCTGGCCCGATCACTGCGTACAGCAGACGGAAGGCGCCGAGCTGCATCCGCTGCTGAACCAGAAGGCGATCGACGCCGTGTTTCACAAGGGCGAAAACCCGACAATCGACAGCTACAGCGCTTTTTTCGATAACGGCCACCGCCAGAAAACGGCGCTGGACGCGTGGTTACGCCATCATGAGATCACCGAGCTGATTGTGCTGGGTCTGGCAACGGACTACTGCGTGAAGTTTACGGTGCTGGACGCGCTCCAGTTGGGCTATACCGTGAATGTCATCACCGACGGGTGTCGTGGAGTGAATATTCAGCCGCAGGACAGCGCCCAGGCGTTTATGGATATGGCGGCGGAAGGCGCAACCCTGTATACGCTGGCTGACTGGCTGGAGACGCAGGCGTAAGCTTTTTTAGCCGGGTGGCGGCTTCGCCTTACCCGGCCTACTTTCTCTGGTTTTGTAGGCCGGGTAAGCGCAGCGCCAGCCGGCATTTCTCCCCCATTCTCCATAAAGTGAACTCCCTCGCATCACAGGCGAAGCGGCAATGCTATCCTCTTCAGGCTGTTTTTTCGCCACGCCTTTTTCTGTGGCGTGGTTATTTTTAGTCAAAGAGGATCTTATATGAAACGTTTGCCCTTGCTGGCAGCATTACCCTTGCTTTGCGCGTCGGTTGCTTACGCCGCGCCCCTGATGTCCGTGGGCTACTTCAATGGCGGTGGCGATGTGACCGCCGGACCGGGTGGCGATATCAATAAACTCGACGTTCGCCAGATCACCCACCTGAACTACTCGTTTGGTCTGATCTATAACAACGAGAAAGACGAAACTAACGCCGCGCTGAAAGATCCGGCTAAGCTGCATCAAATCTGGTTATCTCCGAAAGTGGCGTCCGACCTGGCGTTAATTCCTCAGCTTCGTAAACAAAACCCGAACCTGAAAGTCCTGCTGTCCGTGGGCGGCTGGGGGGCGCGCGGTTTTTCTGGCGCAGCGGCAACCCAGGAGAGCCGCGCGGTGTTTATTCGCTCCGCGCAGGAGATCGTCAATAAATACGGCCTGGACGGGATCGATCTCGACTGGGAATTCCCGGTCAACGGCGCGTGGGGGCTGGTCGAGAGTAACCCTGCCGACAGGGATAATTTTACCGCGCTGTTAAAAGAGCTGCGTGACGCGTTTGGTCAGAAGAAGCTGGTCACGATTGCGGTGGGCGCGAATGCGGAAAGCCCGAAAAGCTGGGTGGACGTGAAGGCCATTGCCCCCCTGCTCGACTACATCAACCTGATGACCTACGACATGGCGTACGGAACCCAGTATTTCAACGCCAATCTGTATGACTCCAGCGCCTGGCCAACGGTGGCCGAGGCCGATAAATACAGCGTCGATTTTGTAGTCAATAACTACCTGGCCGCCGGGCTTAAGCCGCAGCAGATGAACCTCGGGATCGGTTTTTACGGTCGCGTACCGAAGCGCGCCGTTGAACCGGGCATCGACTGGAGCAAACCGGACGCGCAAAACAATCCGGTGACCCAGCCCTACTTCGGTCCGCAGGAAATTGGCCTGTTTAAATCGCTTGGCTACGATCTGACCAAAGATACCTATGTGAAATACAATGATATCGTCAGCAAGCTGTTGAACGATCCGCAGAAACGCTTTACCGAGCACTGGGACGATCGGGCGAAGGTGCCGTGGCTGTCGGTAAAATCCGCCGACGGGAAGGCGCTGTTTGCGATCTCCTATGAAAACCCGCGTTCCGTGGCGATCAAAGCGGATTACATCAAGGAGAAAGGACTCGCAGGCGCCATGTTCTGGGAGTATGGCGCGGATGACAACAACCAGTTAGCGAAGCAGCTGGCGGAGTCGCTCGGGATCCAGCATAAGTAGTACGACATCAAGCCCTCTCCCTGTGGGTGAGGGCATCAACCCGCACCGTTATTGCATTTTCATCGTCGCAATCGGCTTTGGCGTAATGCCAAACTCTTCTTTCAGCTCGCGCTTGCTCTTCATCACCATCTGGCCTTGCGTGTCGATGGTCATGTGCTGTGCGTCGGTATTGTTACGCGCCTGCCACAGCATCACCAGCTGCAAGCTGTTCTCTTTTTGCTCCGGGGTCAGCGCCACGCCGTCCGGCCATTTTCCCAGCTCAACGGCCGTCACCAGACGCTGATACACCTCCGGGGTCATGCCTGCAATCATGTCATTAATATTCACGATCTCTCCCTTTCAAAGGAATAATTTGCTGAATCGTTTTTTCAACCTTTGGTCTGGTCGCCGTTTTCGTCATCAGTAAAGCTCATTGACGCCGAATTGACGCAGAAACGCTCCCCTGTCGGCTGCGGGCCGTCCGGAAAAACGTGCCCGAGATGCGCGTCACAGTTTCCGCAACGAATTTCGGTACGCACCATGCCGTGCGAGGAGTCCGTCAGGTAGCGGATCGCATCGTCGCTGACAGGCTCGTAAAAGCTCGGCCAGCCGCAGCCAGAATCATACTTAGTCTGGGAGTTAAACAGCGGTGCATCACACACCAGGCAATGGTAGACGCCTTCCCGCTTATTGTGCAGCAGACGCCCGGTAAACGGCGGTTCTGTGCCGTGATTTTGCGTCACGTAAAACTGCATCTCCGTCAGGTTTTTTTTCAGATCGTCGGGGTTATGTTGGTTCGACATATGCTTACATCTCGCTGTTGAAACAGACATCTTTTAACCCAGATTCTAACAAAACATTAACACCCGCGCGTGCACTTTTGTTCTAAACTTATGTGTCGCGAAAAGGCGGTCAGGCAATTGTGATCAATTTCACATTTTAATCCTGTGAGGCCTTTAAAATTCCGGGCGCAGCCCCCATGTGGTTGCTAGCTCAAAGGGAAAGTGAGGCGAGTCAGTCGCACAAACGTTAGTCACAGGATTGATTTGTCGCAATGATTGACACGATTCCGCTTGACGCTGCGTAAGGTTTTTGTAATTTTACAGGCAACCTTTTATTCACTAACAAATAGCTGGTGGAATATATGACTATCAAAGTAGGTATCAACGGTTTTGGCCGTATCGGCCGTATTGTTTTCCGTGCTGCTCAGAAACGTTCTGACATCGAAATCGTTGGTATCAACGATCTCCTGGACGCTGAATACATGGCGTACATGCTGAAGTACGACTCAACTCACGGTCGTTTCGACGGCACCGTTGAAGTGAAAGACGGCCACCTGGTTGTTAACGGCAAAACCATCCGCGTTACTGCTGAGAAAGACCCAGCTAACCTGAAATGGAACGAAATCGGTGTTGACGTTGTAGCTGAAGCGACCGGTATCTTCCTGACCGACGAAACTGCACGTAAACACATCACTGCGGGCGCGAAAAAAGTTGTTCTGACTGGTCCATCCAAAGACAACACCCCAATGTTCGTTCGTGGTGCAAACTTCGAAACTTACGCTGGCCAGGACATCGTTTCCAACGCATCCTGCACCACCAACTGCCTGGCACCGCTGGCTAAAGTTATCAACGACAACTTCGGCATCATCGAAGGTCTGATGACTACCGTTCACGCTACCACCGCTACTCAGAAAACCGTTGATGGCCCTTCCCACAAAGACTGGCGCGGCGGCCGTGGCGCGGCTCAGAACATCATCCCATCTTCTACCGGTGCTGCTAAAGCAGTAGGTAAAGTACTGCCAGAACTGAATGGCAAACTGACTGGTATGGCGTTCCGCGTTCCAACTCCTAACGTATCCGTTGTTGACCTGACCGTTCGTCTGGAAAAAGCTGCTTCTTACGAAGAAATTAAGAAAGCAATCAAAGCTGCTTCCGAAGGCCCAATGAAAGGCGTTCTGGGTTACACCGAAGACGACGTTGTATCTACCGATTTCAACGGCGAAGTGTGCACTTCCGTGTTCGATGCTAAAGCAGGTATCGCACTGAACGACAACTTCGTGAAACTGGTTTCCTGGTACGACAACGAAACTGGCTACTCTAACAAAGTACTGGACCTGATCGCTCACATCTCCAAATAAGTTGAGATGAGTGCTTGATCTTAAAAGGCGACTTCGGTCGCCTTTTTTATTGTTTTTTAGACAGAGGATTGCTTAATGATTAATAAAATTTTTGCACTTCCGGTAGTCGAACAACTTACCCCTGTGCTCTCGCGCCGTCAGATTGACGGTGCCGATCTCATCGTCGTCGATCATCCGCGCGTTAAAGCCTCCGTAGCGCTCAATGGCGCCCACCTGCTCTCCTGGAAACCAGAAGGCGAAGAAGAAGGCCTGTGGCTGAGTGATGCCACCTCGTTCAAAAAAGGGGCGGCGATCCGTGGCGGCGTACCGATCTGCTGGCCATGGTTTGGCCCGTCAGCGCAGCAGGGTTTACCGTCTCACGGTTTCGCCCGTAACCAGCAGTGGACGCTGAAGGCGCATAACGAAGATGATAACGGCGCGGTGTTGACCTTTGAGCTCCAGGCGAACGATGAAACACGCGCCCTGTGGCCACACGAGTTCACTCTGTATGCCCGCTTCAAGCTGGGTAAAACCTGCGAAATTGAGCTGGAAGCGCACGGCGAATTCGAAACCACCTCCGCGCTGCACACCTATTTCAACGTAGGCGACATCCAGGCCGTTAAGGTGAGCGGACTGGGCGATACCTTCATCGACAAAGTGGATAACGCGAAAGAAGGCAAGCTGGACGATGGCGTGCAGAGCTTCCCGGATCGTACCGACCGCGTTTACCTGCACCCGGAAGCCTGTAGCGTGATCCACGACAGCGCGCTGAACCGCGGTATTGAAGTGGTTCATCATCACCACAGCAACGTGGTCGGCTGGAACCCGGGCCCGGCCCTTTCCGTCAGCATGGCGGACATCCCGGACGACGGTTACAAAACCTTCGTGTGTGTGGAAACCGCGTGTGTGACTGCGCCGCAGAAAACCAGCGAAGAAAAACCGTCCCGCTTAGGCCAGACGATCAAGATTGTGAAACGTCAGGCATAACAAAAACAAACGGGGCGCAAGCGCCCCGTTTTAATAGATAACGTCCAAATCAGAACTTGTAGGTCACACCCACGGAGAAGATGCCGGACCAGGACTTGTCGACCATCGGGCTGTCCTTCACTTCGTCGCTCAGACGGATATAACGGCCAGTACCGTATACGTTCCAGTCGCCGAGGAAGTTATAGGAGGCGGTGAGTTCCAGGTACGGATCCCAGCCATCATCAGCGCTGTAGCTATTCAGACCACTGCGGCGAGACTCAGCCTTAGACACGCCATAGTAGTAGTCATTGTAATTCTCGCTGCTGTACTGCACACCGATACCCGGCGTCAGGGTCACCGCGCCGTTGGTATAGCGATAAAGCCACGCCAGATCCCAGATGAAGCCGTTGCTGTTGTCCAGGGTATCGCCCGCCAGCGCCGTGCGCAGGAAGCCATACTGGGTGTTATGCACGTATGAAAGCCCCGCCATCAGCGAGCTTCTGCGCTTGTCCAGCTGACGAAGCGCATTGCTGTCGCTGTCGCCTGGTTTAAAGTGCGTTGGGTCGTAATAGGCCATGATGGAGAGCTTATCGGCCGTATCGTTCCACAGATAGTAGCCGCCGCCCAATCCACGGAACCAGAAGTTATCGCCTTCATAGGTGACAACGGGGACAGGATAAACGTCGCGGTCATACTGCTTGTACGGGCTGTTGATCACGCCAGCACCCGCGCCAACAGTCCACTGGCTCTCAGCCTGTACGGTGCTCGCTGCGGTCGCGGCAAGGATGCCCAATGCCAGAAGTTTGAGTTTGGTCACAATCCATTCTTTCCTGTAGTCAAATAATCAGCGGGTGAAGTGTAACCGCCATTCCCGTACATCCCAAAATTTTTTGCGCGCTAATCCGTTTGATTAACCCGTTATTTTTCATTTTTCAGATGACAACCCGCTTTCATTTATGTGAACGCTAAATGAAAAACCCGCTTTTCGCTTATAACCACAGTGGAAATTTTTGGATGAGTTATTGATATGTCATTGAAAGTAGATTTTATGCGTATGCAAGTTTTGCAATTGCCATCTACGCTTTAATTTAAGAAGAGGTTTTGCTGAACACCCTGCGGTTCATAGCCTTCGACCTGGCACACAGGTTGCTGCTCTGGAGGTGAGGTGCGAAAAATTCTCTTCCGGGAGCCTCCACTACTCATACGAACGGCTCTTATCCTGTGCTAAAAAACGAAAGGACGGCATGCCATGAATATATTCGATCACTATCGCCAGCGCTATGAAGCTGCCAAGGACGAAGAGTTCACACTGCAGGAGTTTCTTACCATTTGTCGGCAAGATCGCAGTGCCTATGCCAATGCGGCAGAACGGCTATTGATGGCTATCGGTGAGCCAAACATGGTCGATACTGCCATGGAGCCACGGCTTTCCCGTCTATTTTCGAATCGGGTGGTCGCCCGATACCCGGCGTTTGAAGAGTTCTACGGCATGGAAGACGCCATCGAGCAGATCGTCTCCTACCTGAAGCATGCCGCTCAGGGGCTGGAAGAGAAGAAGCAAATCCTTTATCTGCTGGGTCCTGTCGGCGGGGGTAAATCCTCCCTGGCTGAACGGCTGAAGGCGCTGATGCAGCGCGTGCCGATCTACGTCCTGAGCGCCAACGGCGAGCGCAGCCCGGTGAATGACCATCCGCTGTGCCTGTTTAACCCGCAGGAGGATGCGCAGATTCTGGATAAAGAGTTTGGCATTCCGCACCGCTATCTCGGCACCATCATGTCGCCGTGGGCGGCAAAACGTCTGCATGAGTTTGGTGGGGATATCACCAAATTCCGCGTCGTGAAGGTCTGGCCATCCATTCTTGAGCAGATCGCCATCGCCAAAACCGAGCCCGGTGACGAGAACAACCAGGATATCTCGGCGCTGGTGGGCAAAGTTGATATCCGTAAGCTGGAGCATCACGCGCAAAACGATCCGGATGCCTACGGTTATTCCGGTGCGCTGTGCCGCGCCAACCAGGGGATTATGGAATTTGTCGAGATGTTTAAAGCACCGATTAAAGTGCTGCATCCGCTGCTGACCGCCACGCAGGAAGGCAACTACAACGGGACGGAAGGTATCTCCGCCCTGCCGTTTAACGGGATTATCCTCGCTCACTCGAACGAATCTGAGTGGGTAACCTTCCGAAACAACAAAAACAATGAGGCGTTCCTTGACCGAGTCTATATCGTCAAAGTGCCTTATTGCCTGCGGATCTCCGAAGAGATCAAGATTTACGAAAAACTGCTCAACCACAGTGAGCTAATGCATGCCCCTTGCGCGCCGGGAACCCTGGAAACGCTGTCGCGCTTCTCTATCCTGTCGCGCCTGAAAGAGCCGGAAAACTCCAGCATCTACTCGAAAATGCGCGTATATGATGGGGAAAGCCTGAAGGATACCGACCCGAAAGCGAAATCGTACCAGGAATACCGCGATTACGCCGGGGTTGACGAAGGGATGAACGGCCTGTCGACGCGTTTTGCGTTTAAGATCCTCTCCCGGGTCTTCAACTTCGACCACGCGGAAGTGGCCGCTAACCCGGTCCACCTGTTCTACGTGCTGGAACAGCAGATTGAACGCGAGCAGTTCCCGCAGGAGCAGGCTGAACGCTACCTGGAGTTTCTGAAAGGCTACCTGATCCCGAAATACGCCGAGTTCATTGGCAAAGAGATCCAGACCGCCTACCTGGAATCCTATTCCGAATACGGCCAGAACATCTTTGACCGCTACGTCACTTACGCTGACTTCTGGATCCAGGATCAGGAGTACCGCGACCCGGACACCGGCCAGCTGTTTGACCGTGAGTCCCTGAACGCGGAGCTGGAAAAAATCGAGAAGCCGGCCGGGATCAGCAACCCGAAAGACTTCCGAAACGAGATTGTGAACTTCGTGCTGCGCGCCAGAGCGCATAACAATGGCCGCAATCCAAACTGGACCAGCTACGAAAAACTGCGCACGGTTATCGAGAAGAAAATGTTCTCCAACACGGAAGAGCTGTTGCCGGTCATCTCGTTTAACGCCAAAACCTCCACCGACGAGCAGAAAAAGCACGACGATTTTGTCGACCGTATGATGGAGAAAGGCTATACCCGCAAACAGGTCCGCCTGCTCTGCGAATGGTATCTGCGCGTGCGCAAATCGTCTTAACACAAGTGCCCGGCAGCGCCTTTGCTGACCGGGCCGCTGAAAGTTGGCAAATGCAGTACGGGGGATATATGACCTGGTTTATTGACCGGCGTCTTAACGGCAAAAACAAGAGCACGGTGAATCGCCAGCGCTTCTTGCGCCGTTATAAATCGCAAATTAAACAGTCGATCTCCGAGGCCATCAACAAACGCTCGGTGACCGACGTCGACAGCGGCGAATCCGTCTCCATCCCCAACGATGACATCAGCGAACCGATGTTTCATCAGGGGCGTGGCGGCCTTCGCCATCGCGTGCACCCAGGAAATGACCACTTCGTCCAGAATGACAGAATCGAGCGGCCACAAGGCGGAGGCGGCGGTTCTGGTAGCGGTCAGGGACAGGCCAGCCAGGACGGTGAAGGCCAGGATGAGTTTGTCTTCCAGATATCTAAAGACGAGTATCTCGACCTGCTGTTCGAAGATCTGGCCCTGCCGAATCTGAAAAAGAATCAGCACCGCCAGCTCAATGAATACAAAACCCATCGCGCGGGCTATACCGCAAACGGCGTGCCTGCCAATATCAGCGTCGTGCGTTCGCTGCAAAACTCGCTGGCGCGACGTACGGCGATGACGGCGGGTAAACGGCGCGAACTGCGCGAGCTGGAAACCAGCCTGAAGGTGGTTGAAAACACGGAACCGGCGCAGCTGCTGGAAGAGGAGCGCCTGCGTAAAGAGATTGCCGAACTGCGGGCGAAGATCGACCGGGTACCGTTTATCGACACTTTCGATCTGCGCTACAAGAACTACGAAAAACGTCCGGAGCCGTCCAGCCAGGCGGTGATGTTCTGCCTGATGGACGTATCAGGCTCAATGGATCAGGCGACGAAGGATATGGCTAAGCGTTTTTATATTCTGCTCTATCTGTTCCTGAGCAGAACCTATAAGAACGTGGAGGTGGTCTACATTCGCCATCATACTCAGGCAAAAGAGGTGGATGAACATGAGTTCTTCTACTCGCAGGAGACCGGTGGGACCATCGTGTCGAGCGCCCTGAAGCTGATGGATGAGGTGGTGAAGGAGCGCTACGATCCGGCGCAGTGGAACATCTATGCCGCGCAGGCATCGGATGGTGATAACTGGGCGGATGACTCGCCGCTGTGTCATGAAATTCTGGCGAAGAAGATCCTGCCGGTGGTGCGTTACTACAGCTACATTGAAATTACCCGTCGTGCCCACCAGACGCTGTGGCGTGAATATGAGCATCTGCAAGCAATGTTCGATAACTTCGCGATGCAGCACATTCGTGACCAGGATGACATCTATCCGGTCTTCCGGGAACTGTTCCAGAAGCAATCGTCCACCAGCAATGCATGACCCAACAGCCAGCGCTCCCGCTGGCTGTTTTCTTTCAGCCCTCTCCGTCCCGTGCTAAGGTAGCAAGCTGCGTATTGGCAAATCACAGGTGAATTCATTATGTCTGGTGACGTGACTGGGACGACGACCCATCAGCAGCTTATCAGCTTATTAACCGAACAGGGTGCGCGCTTTCGCGTGATGGAGCATGAGGCCGTTGGCAAATGCGAAGCGGTCAGTGAAATTCGCGGGACCGATATCCGACAGGGTGCAAAAGCGCTGGTCTGCAAGGTAAAAGGCAACGGCGTAAAGAAACATATTCTGGCTATCCTCGCCGCCGATCGGCAGGCCGATCTGAGCCTGCTTGCCCGCCATTTCGGTGGGCTGAAGGCCTCTCTCGCCAGTCCGGCGGAAGTTGATACCCTGACCGGCTGCGTTTTCGGCGCCATTCCCCCGTTCAGCTTTCATCCGGATCTGACGCTGGTCGCCGATCCGCTGCTGTTTGAGCGTTTCGACGAGATCGCCTTCAACGCTGGCCTGCTGGAAAAGTCGGTGATTGTGGATACCCAGGACTATCTGCGCATCGCCCGTCCTGAGCTTGTGACCTTCCGGAAACAATAAATACAGAGGCTGGCTAACGGTCAGCCGTTTTCCAGCAGCAGCACGGACGCGATCAAAATAATCGCGATGATAAAAAACTAAGAGGAGATAACCAGCGTTTCGACAAACATAGGATCGTTCATGATGCCCTCAGCGTTGCTCCGATCACCCCTTTTTTACCCCCGCCAAATGACAGCGACATGACAGCGATGCATCAATAAAATGACTATTTTGCCGCTGAAACGATTCTGAGCGAAATATGCTCTGCTGCGCAAAGTCACTCATTATATGATTTATTTGTTACCGGTATCACGAAAAGAAATTAACGTAACCCCGATGCCAGATCTCGCAATTGTTAACCTTTTCATCATGGTTAACTCTGTTAACGGAGCACCTCATAAATAAACCTTACACTGGCAAGGTGAATACAATGACCGAAATAATTACCCGTAAAGAAAAAATCAGTTATGGGTTAGGCGATATGGCGAGCCATATTGGGCTGGATAACGTCATTATTTTTCTGACGTTTTACTATACGGACGTGGTGGGTCTGCCTGCGGCATTCGTGGGCACCATGTTTCTTCTGGCGAGAACCGCCGATGCCATTATAGACCCGGCGATGGGCTATATCGCCGACAGGACGCGCACACGCTGGGGCAAATTCCGCCCGTGGATGCTGTGGCTGGCGCTGCCCTTTGGGGCCAGCTGTCTGCTGACCTACGCCGTACCGGAGTCGCTCGATCTACATGGTAAAATGATTTTCGCGACCGTCAGCTATACCCTGATGATGCTGATGTATACCGCGATTAATATCCCCTATTGCTCTATGGGCGCGGTAATTACCCCTGACAACGATGCGCGAATTTCCCTCCAGTCTTATCGCTTTTTCCTGGCCACGCTGGGCGGCGCGCTGTCGACATTCTTTATGATGCCGCTGGCAGAATTTTTAGGCGGCGACGATAAATTGCTGGGCTACCGCTGGGCGATGGCCATTATGGCGACCGTCGCGGTCGTCATGTTCTGGATCTGCTTCGCCAATACGCGCGAGCGTATTAAGGCTCCCGCCACCCACAATAATTATCTTGCGGAACTAAGGGATTTATTACGAAACGACCAATGGCGTGTTGTCGCCGTACTGGTAATAACCAACATTGGTTTTGGCGTTATTCGCCTTGGCGCAATGATGTATTTCGTCACGTATTATCTCGGTAGCGCGAGCTATTTTATGTGGATGCTCGGCGCGCATATTCTCGGAAAAGCCGCAGGCAGCGCGCTGGCTAAACGCCTGACGCAGAACGTGAGCAAAGTGCAGATGTTTGGCTACTGTTCCGTGCTGGCGGGAGTGCTCAGTATCGCTCTGTTCTTTGCGCCTAAGTCGGTGCTGATTCTGGTACCTATGACGTTCATCGTCTCCACCCTTTACCAGGCCACCACCACGCTGATGTGGGTGATGATGGCAGACGTCGCCGACTACGGCGAATGGAAACAGGGCAAACGCATGGACGGCGTGATCTTCTCCACCTTCCTCGCCGTACTCAAGCTGGGGATGGCAATCAGCGGCGCGATTGTTGGCTGGACGCTGGGCTTAAGCGGCTATGTGGCCAATGCCCCGGAACAGACCACCACGGCGATGTACTGCATCATTGCCCTCTTCACTCTCGTGCCTGGCATCTTGTCGCTCTGCGCGTTTGCCACGCTGCGCTGGTACAAGCTCGACGACAGCACCATGCAGTCTATCCATCTCGCCAAACACCCCGTTTAGAAGGACGCGTTATCCATGAGTGAGCTGATTCAACATTCCAACAGTATCGAGTGGCGTTTTGAACGTCAGATCCTGCGTATTGAACCCTGGGGGGAAAACAGCCTGCGCGTCAGGGCCACCTGTTCCCCGACGTTCGATGAAGCCTTGCAGGCGCTGTTACCCGCTGCACCTTGCCAGGCTGAAATCGTCGCCGAAGCGGAAAGCCTGACGCTGCGCAACGGCAATATCACCGCGAGGCTGAACCTTAAAGGTCAGCTGGCCTTTTACAATCAGCGCGGTGAGCTGCTGCTGGAGGAGATGTGGCGCCAGCGTTCTACGGTCGGTATCGGTGCCAGCGAGAAAAGTCAGGATAAATACGTCAGCGCCCTGAAGCTGGATGGCCGCGAATTTAAGCCGCTGATGGGCGGCAAATATCAGCTCACCGTCCGGTTTGAATCGCGTCCGGAAGAACGCCTCTATGGCATGGGTCAGTATCAACAGCCGTGGCTGGATCTGAAAGGCTGCACGCTGGAACTGGCGCAGCGCAACTCCCAGGCAAGCGTCCCCTTTATGCAGTCCAGCCTTGGCTATGGCCTGCTGTGGAACAACCCGGCGATTGGCGAAGCCAGCTTTGCAAAAAACCAGACGGAATGGCGCGCCCGGGTCACAGGTGAAATGGACTACTGGATCACCGCCGCTGACACGGTGGCGGAGATCACCCGCCAGTATGTGAAAGCCACCGGTATGCCCCCGGCAGCCCCGGCGTTTATCAGCGGGCTGTGGCAGTGTAAATTGCGATACCGCACCCAGCAGGAGGTGCTGGAGGTCGCGCGGGAGTATCGCCGCCGTAACCTGCCGCTGTCGGTCATGGTCATCGACTTTTTCCACTGGCCGAATCAGGGCACCTGGTGCTTCGATCCCGTGGACTGGCCCGATCCTAAAGCAATGGTCGATGAGCTGCGCGAAATGGGTATTGCGCTGATGGTTTCGGTGTGGCCAACGGTAGAGGCGCTCAGCCCCCTCTACCCGCAGATGAAAGCCAAAGGGTGGCTTGTCAGCAGCGAACGCGGCGTACAGGTTAACCTCGATTTTATGGGCAATACGACGTTCTTTGACGCCACGCATCCCGAAGCGCGCGAGTTTGTCTGGGATACGGTGAAGCGAAATTATTACGATTTGGGCATCAAACTGTTCTGGCTCGACGAAGCGGAACCGGAGTACCGCGCCTATGATTTTGATAACTATCGCTACCACGCCGGTCCGGTGCTGGAAGTGGGCAACCGCTACCCGCGCGATTTTGCGCAGGGCTTTTACGATGGGCTACAGGCAAACGGTGAAACTGAGATAGTTAACCTGGTACGCTGCGCCTGGGCAGGCAGCCAGCGCTATGGCGTGCTGGCGTGGTCGGGTGATGTCCACTCCTCGTTCCATGCTTTTCGCAATCAGCTCGCCGCCGGACTGAATATGGGGCTGGCGGGGATCCCGTGGTGGACTACCGATATCGGCGGCTTCCAGGGAGGGAACGTCAACGACCCGGCGTTCCACGAATTGCTGATCCGCTGGTTCCAGTGGGCGGTGTTTACGCCGGTTCTGCGCATGCACGGCTATCGCGAGCCGCAGATCCAGCCCCCGGAGCGCTATCGGGACGGCATTCCTCAATGTAACAGCGGTTCGCCTAATGAGTTGTGGAGTTACGGAAAAGAGAATTACGCCATCATGCAGCACTGGCTTACCGTGCGCGAAACCCTGCGCCCGTATATTGACGCGCTGTACCAGCAGGCGCATCTGTACGGAGACCCGCTAATGCGTCCGCTGTTCTGGCACTATCCGCAGGATAAGCAGAGCTGGGCGTGTGAAGATCAGTATCTGTTTGGCGAAGATCTTCTTGTGGCGCCGGTTATGCAGGCCGGTCAGCGTGAGCGCGATGTCTGGTTACCGAATGGCAATAGCTGGGTCGCCCTTAACGGCGAACGCTACCCCGGCGGGGAGCATATCCGGGTGCCCGCGACGCTGGAAACCATCCCGGTGTTTATCCGCGACGGGAGTCCGCTTATCCCGAAACTGGTGAACTGACTTCAGGCAAGCGCCCAAAAATAGACAATTTTTTCAGTAAAGCCTGCCTGCCGTCGCGTTTGCGCGTAAAGTAAGCAGGCTTACTATTTTTGGCAAGGATCCCGTCATGCTCGACCCTACTCTGCTTATACTTCTGGCCCTGGCTGCTTTGGGTTTTATCAGCCACAACACCACCGTCGCGATTTCCATTCTGGTACTGATCATCGTTCGCGTTACGCCGCTAAACACCTTCTTCCCGTGGATTGAAAAACAGGGGCTAACCATCGGGATCATTATTTTGACCATCGGCGTGATGGCACCGATTGCCAGCGGAACGCTGCCGGCATCAACGCTGCTGCACTCCTTTGTGAACTGGAAATCGCTGGTGGCGATTGCGGTAGGCGTTTTTGTCTCATGGCTTGGCGGACGCGGCGTGACGCTGATGAGCAGCCAGCCCTCACTGGTGGCCGGCCTGCTGGTGGGCACCGTGCTGGGCGTGGCGCTGTTTCGTGGCGTGCCGGTTGGCCCGCTGATTGCTGCCGGGCTGGTTTCGCTGTTTATCGGGAAGTCGTAGTCAGGCTGGCGATATAGCGGGCGGGCGTCTGCCCCAGCCCTTTCTTAAACATGGTGATAAAGGCGGTGGTGGAGTCATACCCCAGCGCCTGCGCCGCCTGCTGTACTGACTTCCCGCCGATCAAAAACTGCAACGCGACAATCAGCTGGAGCTGGTGTCGCCAGCGGCGAAAGCTTAACCCGGTCTCTTTCACCACCAGCCGTGCCAGATTGCGCTCGCTCATGGCAAAGTGGCTGGCCCACTGGGCCAGCGTCTGCCAGGCGGCAGGCTCATTTGCCATGGTCTCACTCATCAGGCGAATTTTCGGATGCGGAGAAACCGGCAGCTGGAGATGCTCCTGCGGTTGCAGGGGCAGTTCGTCAAACAGGACGTCAACCAGTCGGCCAGTCGCGGGAAGCGGCAGTTCTTCCCGCGACCTGTCCGCGAGCGCCAGCACCAGCTCCCGCACCAGGGGCGATATTTTCAGCGTACAGGTACGCGCCGGCAGGTCGAGCGCGCCGGGTTCAATAAACAGCAGGCAGAGCTGCGCGCCGGGCGTCGCCCTGTTGCTGTGCGGCGTTTGACCCGGGATCCACACCGCATACTGGGGCGGCACCATCAGCATCGCGTTTTCCACTTCGCAGGTTATCGCCCCACCCAGCGCCATAATCAGCTGCCCTTTGCGGTGCTGATGAAGCGGAATAAATTGTTCTTGTGCCACCACGCGGATGCGAAAAGCCACCGCCGCATCGTGCTGGCTGTCGGGATCGTAGCCGTCGAGCCCCAGTCCGTACATAAAGTTGTCCGATATTAGCGATAAACTGTCATTTTAGCCTGATTTCAACCACGACTTGAATCGGTATTGTATGCGCTCGCCTGAACGTAAGAGACAATAATGACTACTGCTATTCAACCTTCCGGGAAACAGGGTGCGCTGCTGGTTGCAGGTATCCTGATGATTGCCACGACGCTGCGCGTCACGTTTACCGGTGTCGCCCCCCTGCTCGATACCATTCGTCAGGACTATGGCTTAAGCACGGCACAAACCGGTCTGCTCACGACGCTGCCGCTGCTGGCCTTCGCCTTAATCTCTCCCCTTGCCGCAGGCGTCGCCCGGCGGTTGGGCATGGAGCGCAGCCTTTTTATCGCGCTGCTGCTGATATGCATCGGGATTGGCATCCGTTCGCTGCCGTCGGCGTCGCTGCTGTTTATCGGTACGGCGGTTGTTGGCTGCGGGATTGCGCTGGGCAATGTCCTGTTACCCGGACTAATCAAACGCGATTTTCCGGGCCAGGTCGCAAAACTCACGGGGGCGTATTCGCTGACGATGGGGGCCGCCGCTGCCGCAGGATCGGCGCTGATCGTCCCGCTGTCGCTGGGGAATGCCGGCTGGCACGGGGCGCTGCTGATGCTGATGTTCTTCCCGCTGGTGGCGCTGCTGCTGTGGTTACCGCAATGGCGCCAGAAGCCCGCCGCTACCCTGACGGGAGCGGGCGCGCTGCACAACCGGGCCATCTGGCGCTCCGCCCTTGCCTGGCAGGTGACGCTTTTTCTGGGCATCAACTCACTGATTTACTACGTCATAATCGGCTGGTTGCCCGCGATTCTGATCAGCCACGGCTACAGCGAAACGCAGGCGGGCTCCATGCACGGCCTTCTCCAGCTGGCCACCGCTGTTCCCGGTCTCGCCATTCCGCTTATCCTGCACCGTCTTCGCGATCAGCGTGGCATTGCCGGGCTTGTCGCCCTGATGTGCGCCGTAAGCGCGGCCGGGTTCTGGTTTGCGCCGCAGCTGGCCGTCGTCTGGACGCTGGTGTTTGGCTTCGGATCCGGCGCCACCATGATCCTCGGCCTGACCTTTATCGGGCTGCGCGCCAGTTCGGCCCATCAGGCCGCCGCGCTCTCCGGCATGGCACAGTCCATTGGCTATCTTCTGGCGGCCTGTGGGCCACCGCTGATGGGGAAAATTCACGATACCGCCGGAGACTGGCGCATTCCGCTGCTCGCCTGCGCGCTGGCTGCGGTGGTGATGGCCCTGTGCGGCATGCTGGCCGGGCGCGATCGGGAAATCACACCCCGCTGACACACAAGGCAGACCTTTCGGTCTGCTTTTTTTATGCCTGCGCCGCCCGCAGCATGGCCTGGACCAGCACCACCGGGCGCCCTTGCAGCGCGGCTCGCTCATGCTGGAACAGGGTGATCACATAGAAGGGATGGGTCACCAGCTCTGCCGCGCGGATCTCGCCCTGCTCGTCCCAGCCCGTCACGCGCATGTCGCCCCGCTCAAGCTGCCGGGCAAACTCAGGCGAGACGCCGTAATTGCAGTGATACCCTTCCTGAATTTCCGGCTTCCCGTACGCTTTGGCAATCAGGGTGTTGTTCCGCAGTTCGATCGCGTCGGTTTGTTCCACCAGCGAGCAGGCCAGCGGCGCAATCACCATCCTCCCTTCGGTATCGGTTTCGGCATGGCCTGCATCGTGCCAGCCCAGCACGTTGCGCGCATATTCAATCAGCGCATGCTGGAACCCGCCGCAGGTGCCGAGAAAAGGGATGCTGTTTTCGCGCGCGTAACGCGCCGCAATAAACGCCGCCTCGGTGTTTTTATACGGGCTTGCCGGAACCAGCCAGATGGCATCGTAACCGACCAGGTCTTCGGGACTGGTGAGCTCAGGCGTGGCGAGCCAGTCATAATCCGCGGTGAGATCCAGAACCGCAGCGGCGTCATCAATCGCCAGCGGGATAGCCTGGTGCGCAATAACATCGGGATTGTAATCACCAACCAGCGCAATGCGCAGCGTCGTTTTAACCGGGGAGAGTTCCATGAGAGATTCCTTATGCCGGAGGATTTTCAGATAACATAAGGAACCTCAGACTACCGATCTTTTGCAATTATCACAATACCTTAAATTGGGTGGATAAAAGCCTGGTGCTATAGTGTTCTTGCTGAACGTCACACGGTAGGGAGGAAAACGGATGATTCAATGCAAACGCGTGTATGAAGAGGCAACGTCAGACGATGGTTACCGGGTGCTGGTAGACAGACTCTGGCCGCGAGGAATGAAAAAGAGCGATCTCGCCTACGATGAGTGGTGCAAATCGCTAACGCCGTCGAGCGAACTGCGTAAAGCCTTCCACGGTGAAGCGATCGATTTCACCGCGTTCAGTGAAGCCTATCGAAAAGAGCTGGCGCAGCATCAGGATGAAGGCAAGCGCCTTGCGGCCCTCGCCCGACAGCAGACCGTGACGCTACTCTATGGTGCGAAAAATACGGAGCAGAATCACGCGCAGGTGCTGGCGGACTGGCTGCGAGAACTGTGATTAGCCGATCGCCAGCTCATCAACGATGCGTGGCATCTCGTCCGGCGTCAGCGGCATCAGATGTTCCGGGCGAACAAACGCAAAACCGTGCTGGTTATCAAATGCGTAGACATCACCGGTGACCAGCCACAGCGGGCGCGCTGACGTGGCGGGTAACTGCGTCATGACGCCGTTGACCGGGTTCACAAAACGCTGGCCTGGCTGACAGAGGCCAAACAGCTCAACGGATTTACCAATATTTTGACGGCCTGCCGTCGTACGCGCACCCACGATCATCGCCATGCTGCCCGGTTTTAACTGAAACATACTTCTTCTCGCAAACGTGCTGCCAGAAACTGGCTAAGAATAATCCTAAAGAGAAGTGTATCGCAGTTTTATTGCCGTTGTCATCTGGTCGGTTGCGGATGATCGCGGCGGTAGAGATCCCATTCATCGATCGTTTCTCCGCCTGGCAGTTTGCACTCGGTACGTACGCCCTGAGGGCTTTGAACAGGGATTTGCTCTCCCCCTTTCTCCAGACAGTACACTGACGCCGGGTTTGCCATACCAATAGCGTGCGGCGGCTCAGGCGCATCGGGAGGGGGTGTCTTTGTTGAGCATGCGGTCAACGGAAGTACCAGTGCCAGGAAAAGATATTTCATTTTCACGATCCTTCAGGGTGTTGAAAACGTCAGAGTAACGGGTCATCGCCGTTTTCTCCATGATTTCTCCATTAAACCTGCACGATTCGTCCCTATAGTGGGGTCTGTTCTCACTCTGACCAGAGAACATCATTCCGTAATCAAGATGTTTTGCCCCGGCCTTCGCGTCGGGGCTTTTTTTAGCGCGCCCGCCCTGGTTTCCAGAAGAATATATAAAATTTCCCCTATTCATGTTTAACTATGACCGGAGTCTATAATTTCAGCATAACATGCAGATACAGAGGCCTTCTGCATGGGAGTCAACCTGCTTTATGTCAGATATCATTCTTGCCCGTGTTTCAGAAACCCTCGCCACCGAGCAATCTCTCGACAGTCTGGTGCGTCAGCTACTGGAAATGCTGGAAATTGTGACCGATATGGAATCAACCTACCTGACCAAAATCGATATCAATGCGCGTTTACAGCACATTTTATATGCCCGTAACAGTAAGCAAATGCAGATCCCGGAAGGGTTCAGCGTGCCCTGGGACGAAACGCTGTGTAAGCGCGCCATGGATAGCGACACGTTGTTCAGTAACGAGGTGCCTGAACGCTGGCCAGAATGTGAGGCTGCAAAAGCGCTGGGGATTACGACCTATATGAGCGTGCCGGTTCACCTTGCTGACGGTACCTTGTACGGCACGCTTTGCGCGGCAAGCACCGCACAGAAACAGTTCAGCGAGCGTGGCGAGCAGGTAATCAGACTCTTTGCCGGGCTAATTGGTCAGTACATTCAGAAAGAGTCGCTGGTGCTTCAGCTTCGCGAAGCCAACGCCGCGCTCATTGCCTACTCATACACCGACGCTCTTACCGGCCTGCCAAACCGTCGCGCCATTTTTGAAAATCTCACCACCCTGTTCTCACTGGCGCGCCATCTTAACCGCAACGTCATGATTGCCTTTATTGACCTCGATGACTTCAAGCGAATCAATGACCAGTACGGTCATGAAGCGGGCGATCGGTTCCTCGTTCAGGTCGGCAATCGGCTGACGCACGAGCAAACGCAGGACGAAATTATCGGCCGGCTCGGCGGCGATGAATTTCTGGTTGCCAGCCTGAGTAACAGCAATGATGGCGACACCAGCTCAGAGGTCAACGCAATCAAAACCCGCCTCAACGGTCGTATCGCGGGCGAATACGGGTTAGGAAATGTCACTATTCTCTATCCCGGTGCAAGCTATGGCGTCGTTATTGTGGATCCTCACAGCACGGATGAAGATAGCGCCCTGCGCACCGCAGACCTCGCGATGTATCAGGATAAAAAGGGAAAAAGCAAAACAGGCTTTGTCGCGTTAGATTAAAACCGTACACTCTACGGCCTTATACAAACTCAAACAGGTGATGGCATGAGAATAGGGATCCTCTTTCCGGTTGTAATTTTTATCACGGCGGTGGTGTTTTTAGGCTGGTTTTTCCTTGGCGGATACGCCGCGCCGGGGGCATAAGTGAGAAAAACGACCCTCATCATGCTGATTGTGGCCATCGTAGCCGTAGCCGGTACCCAGCTGGGCTGGTGGTAACCCAAAGTAAAAAGGCCGCCATCAGGCAGCCTTTTTTAACACAGTTCAGATTTAGCTTTTGATTTTTCTGTAGATAAACAGAACAACCAGCGCGCCAATCACCGCGACGACAAAGCTGCCGAAGTTGAAGCCATCAACTCTGCCAAAGCCGAACAGGGTACTGATCCAGCCACCAACGACTGCACCCACAATCCCCAGAATGATCGTGACGATGAAACCGCCGCCATCTTTGCCCGGCATAATCCACTTCGCCAGGATACCCGCAATCAGCCCAAAGATAATCCAGGATAAAATTCCCATAGCTTTCCTCTCCGTATGGTTTTTGTCATTAAATCAACGACACAGAAAAGGATAGCACAGGATTTGAGAAAGGAAATTTGTGATAAGAATCACACGGTTCGTTTGAGTAAAATCTGAACAGTAAAAATTTGCCGTTCCACATGAATCGTGGGGTTGCATCTTTTATTGAGAAAGATTATCTTTCTCAATACTGAATAGTTGAGCAAATCACTCAGGTATTCAGTACGACATTGCTCACATTGCTTCCAGTATTTCTTGCCCACTTTTTAGTGGGCTTTTTTTTGCCTAAACCCACCAAAATCTGGCGTTTTATCGCAGGTGGCGAAACGCTATTCTCTGTGGCTACTGAACAGCAAAGAATTGATAACATGAACGTATCGAGCAAATTTGTCATCTGCCTGAATCTAATTTCTGCCAGTACGCTACTGTTACTGCTCTCCACACGGTTTGATTGGTTCTGAATAGAACGTAGCCTGCACGGCGATGCCGTGCTGGCTCTTCTCTCATACTTGTAGCTTTTATGACCTGTGTTAAGATCCCTGCACCTCAGGACGTGGCGGGACAGCAGGAATATGAAGAAGGCCATTAGCGTTGCTATCATCTCAACCTTTCTGGTCGTCCTGTCGCTGTATGCTGTTAACGCCATCATCGTTGAACAGCAAAAGGACCGGCAGACGGAGATCTCCCACACGCTGTTACGCTATTCCGAAGACTTGACGCAAATTATCGCCAGCACTCTTAAAACGACTTCCGCGAAGGGATGCGATAGCGCGAGTCTGAACGACTACCGTAAATTAAAGATGCAGAGTCTCTATTTCGCCGATGTGGGGTTTATTGAAAATGGGAAAATCACCTGCACCGCATTTTGGGGCAAGCTGGCAAATCCCATCGCCCTTCCCTCTGAGCTTCATGACACTCTGAACGGATTCAGCCTGGCGCAATTTTCACAGAAAGATTTCTTTGTGGGCAATGCGACAATTTATAACCATCTTATTATCTTCACGTCACGTTCAGCCTACGATAAATTTTCTCCCGTTACCGCCAACTATTCACTTCGTTCTTCCACGAAAGATTTCGACCGGACCTTTTTCACCGTTACGTCTCCTACGGATAACCTTAGCCGCCTGTCGTCTTTGCTATTCACGCAGACCGTGACGCAGTGCAGCACCCGCTGGGATTTGTGCGTTACCGTCACCCACCACAATGCCGGACTGGCATCGCTGTCCCGCATCGTGATGGTGCTCCTGTGCCTGTTTTTATACTTTATCTGGGTATCGCTGACGCTGTTTTCTCTGCGACTTTACGAAGACCGGCTTTCTCTGGAGCGTACGCTGGTCAAAGCGGTGAAAGCGAATACCATCAGCGTACACTTTCAGCCCATTATTCGGGTTGCTGATAAGAAAATCGTTGGGGTTGAAGTGTTATCGAGATGGCAGGATAACAACCACAAAGAGGTTTCTCCCGAGCTGTTTATCCCGTTGATTAAAAAAATTGGGCTGTATAACGTTTATTACCGGAACATGATTAAAAAATCCCTGTCGGAAATTGCCGCGCTGGCCACTGAACATCAGCTCATGATTTCACTGAACGTTGGTCGAACAGAAATTGAAGACGGCAAATTCCTGGCGGTATTACGCCATGAATGCCTACAGCACGCGCTTCCCTTATCGTTAATAAAGGTCGAATTATCCGAGAATGGCGTGTCCACCTCGGCCATCCTTGAAGAGTTTTGTGAGGAGCTTAAATCGGCAGGCGTCAAAATTTCAATAGACGATTTTGGCGTACAAAATTCTAATCTGGCCAGGCTGTCAAACCTCAAGTATGACGAAATCAAAGTGGATAAGTCGTTAGTAGATGGCATCAACGAGCATTATAAACAGGATATTCTGGCGATCTTTTGCGACGCGCTCGCTAAGCTCCACAAAACCCTCGTGTTTGAGGGCGTCGAAAGCGAAACGCAATATCAGTTTATCGCCCAGAGATATCCTGATGCCCTCGTGCAAGGCTGGTACTTTTCAAAATCGTTAACCCGGCGCGACCTGGCCAGCCTGCTGGCAGACTCAACGCGATGAAGCGTTATTCATTGCCCCATTGATTCAGAAAGTTTGCGATATCGTCAATGCGCGCTTCATCAATATCCGCCTGGACAGCCATCTCCCGCTGCGCCTCTTCACTGATTTCCTCATTGTTGTATAAGCGAGTGAGCAGCAGCTGGAAATAGCGTGCCAGCGGCGTACGCTCTGCCTCTTCGACCGGTTTCGCCGTTTCAGTCGCATACTCATCGACGATGTCATAATACTTGAGCGGGATATCATGGTTCATAGCGTTTTTCCGTCTTTTGTGCATAAAAAACGGGAACCCTCAGGCTCCCGTTGTCATTTAACCCAGCGAGTGGATTACATGTTCGCGATAATCGCGTCGCCAAACTCTGAGCATTTCAGCAGTTTAGCGCCTTCCATCAGACGTTCAAAGTCATAGGTGACGGTTTTTGCGTTAATCGCGCCTTCCATACCCTTAACGATCAGGTCTGCGGCTTCGAACCATTCCATATGACGCAGCATCATCTCTGCGGACAGAATGATAGAGCCTGGGTTGACTTTGTCCTGGCCCGCGTATTTCGGCGCAGTACCGTGAGTGGCTTCGAACAGGGCGCACTCGTCACCGATGTTCGCGCCCGGCGCGATACCGATACCGCCAACCTGAGCTGCCAGCGCATCAGAGATGTAGTCACCGTTCAGGTTCATACAGGCGATCACGTCATACTCAGCAGGACGCAGCAGGATCTGTTGCAGGAACGCATCGGCGATCACATCTTTAATGACGATTTCTTTACCGGTGTTCGGGTTCTTAATCTTCTGCCATGGGCCGCCGTCGATCAGCTCACCGCCGAACTCTTCGGTCGCCAGCTGGTAGCCCCAGTCTTTGAACGCGCCTTCGGTGAACTTCATGATGTTGCCTTTGTGCACCAGGGTCACAGAGTCACGGTCGTTGGTGATAGCGTATTCGATAGCTGCACGCACCAGACGCTTGGTCCCTTCTTCGGAGCACGGCTTAATGCCGATACCGCAATGCTCTGGGAAGCGAATTTTCTTCACGCCCATCTCTTCGCGCAGGAATTTGATCACTTTTTCTGCATCAGCAGAATCCGCTTTCCATTCGATACCGGCGTAAATGTCTTCTGAGTTTTCACGGAAGATAACCATGTCGGTCAGTTCCGGGTGCTTAACCGGGCTTGGGGTGCCCTGGTAGTAACGTACCGGACGCAGACACACATACAGATCCAGTTCCTGACGCAGCGCCACGTTCAGGGAGCGAATGCCGCCGCCAACTGGCGTGGTCAGAGGGCCTTTGATAGCAACGCGATAGTCGCGGATCAGGTCCAGCGTTTCGGCTGGCAGCCAGACGTCCTGGCCATAAACTTGAGTGGATTTTTCACCGGTGTAAATTTCCATCCAGGAAATTTTACGCTCGCCTTTGTAGGCTTTCTCAACAGCGGCATCAACCACTTTCAGCATTGCCGGGGTAACGTCTACGCCGATACCATCACCTTCGATGAACGGGATAATCGGGTTGTGAGGAACGTTAATCTTGCCGTTTTGCAGGGTGATCTTTTTACCTTCCGCCGGAACAACTACTTTGCTTTCCATTAACCTCTCCTTCGAGCGCTTCTGGTTGTTACTGATCTTATGTTAATAAATTGTAATGAGCCTTCCGATAGTACCTGATTGTCCGACGCCATGAAAGGTCTTCGTTATTAGGCTATAATGCGGCAATTGATAAAGCCTGAAAATACCATGAAGAAAACTTCTTTTAGAAAACACCGGGTTGAGCGATTCAGCTCACAACAAGCGACCAGAAGAACGCCAGAAACCCAGCCGACGCGGGTCATACTGTTCAATAAACCCTACGATGTTTTGCCGCAGTTTACCGATGAAGCCGGGCGCAGCACGCTGAAGGATTTTATACCCGTACAGGGTGTCTACGCGGCCGGGCGACTGGATCGCGACAGCGAAGGGCTGCTGGTGCTCACCAACGACGGCGTACTACAGGCCAGGCTCACTCAGCCGGGAAAACGTACCGGAAAAATTTACTACGTGCAGGTTGAAGGCGAGCCGGACGACGCCTCGCTGGCAAAGCTGCGCAACGGCGTGACCTTAAACGACGGTCCCACCCTGCCTGCGGGTATTGAGCGCGTGAATGAGCCCGAGTGGCTGTGGCCGCGCAATCCGCCGATTCGTGAGCGCAAATCCATTCCCACCAGCTGGCTTAAAATCACCCTTTATGAAGGCCGCAACCGACAGGTCAGGCGCATGACTGCGCACGTGGGATTCCCTACCCTGCGACTCATTCGCTACGCGATGGGCAGCTACACGCTGGACGCACTGGCAAACGGGGAATGGCGTGACGTTACCCCCAAGGAGAACTGATGTTTAAACCTCATGTTACGGTCGCCTGCGTGGTCCACGCGCAGGGCAAATTCCTGGTGGTGGAAGAGACCATCAACGGCAAAGCGCTGTGGAATCAGCCAGCCGGGCACCTTGAAGCCAATGAAACCTTACTCCAGGCGGCAAAGCGCGAGCTGTGGGAGGAGACGGGGATCCGTGCTGAACCGCAGCACTTTATCCGCATGCATCAGTGGATAGCGCCTGACCGCACGCCTTTCCTGCGCTTTTTATTCGCCGTTGAGCTTAACGAAACGTGCGCCACTGAACCGCACGACGACGATATCGATCGCTGTCTGTGGGTGACTGCCGAGGAGATCCTGACCGCGCCAAACCTGCGCTCGCCGCTGGTTGCCGAAAGCATCCGCTGCTGGCAGTCTGCGGGCCGCCTGCCGCTGGATGTCATCGGAGAGTTTAACTGGCCGTTTACAGAGGGTGTCAATGGTGGGGGGGCGTGATAGAATACGCCGCCTTGAAGTTCAATGTCGTGAGTATTCCATGTCAGATAACAGCCAGAAAAAAGTGATCGTCGGCATGTCCGGCGGTGTCGATTCCTCCGTTTCCGCCTACCTGTTGCAGCAACAGGGCTATAAGGTGGAGGGCCTGTTCATGAAGAACTGGGAGGAAGACGATGGCGAGGAATACTGCACTGCCGCTGCGGATCTCGCCGATGCGCAGGCCGTGTGCGATAAGCTCGGCATCGAACTGCACACCGTTAACTTTGCCGCAGAATACTGGGACAACGTCTTTGAGCTTTTCCTTGAAGAATACAAAGCGGGCCGCACGCCGAACCCGGATATCCTGTGCAACAAAGAGATCAAATTCAAAGCCTTCCTGGAATTCGCCGCTGAAGACCTGGGCGCGGATTACATCGCGACCGGCCACTACGTGCGTCGCGCGGACGTGAATGGCAAAAGCCAGCTGCTGCGCGGTCTGGACGGCAACAAAGATCAGAGCTACTTCCTTTATACGCTGAGCCACGAACAGATTGCCCAGAGCCTGTTCCCGGTCGGCGAGCTGGAAAAGCCGGAAGTGCGTAAAATTGCTGAAGAGCTGGATCTGATCACCGCGAAGAAAAAAGACTCCACCGGTATCTGCTTTATCGGCGAGCGTAAATTCCGCGAATTCCTGGGCCGCTATCTGCCTGCACAACCGGGCAAAATTGTCACCGTTGATGGCGACGAAATCGGCCAGCATCAGGGACTGATGTACCACACCCTCGGCCAGCGCAAAGGTCTGGGTATTGGCGGCACCAAAGACGGCAGCGAAGATCCGTGGTACGTGGTCGACAAAGACGTCGAGAACAATATTCTGGTGGTGGCTCAGGGTCACGACCACCCGCGCCTGATGTCCGTTGGACTTATCGCGCAGCAGCTGCACTGGGTCGATCGCGAGCCGCTGAAAGGCACACTGCGCTGCACCGTGAAAACGCGCTACCGCCAGACGGACATCCCTTGCACCGTAACCGCACTGGATGACGACCGCATTGACGTGCGTTTCGACGAGCCGGTTTCCGCCGTTACCCCTGGCCAGTCTGCTGTTTTCTACAGCGGCGACATTTGCCTCGGCGGTGGGATCATTGAACAGCGCCTGCCGCTGCCTGCTGTTTAAACCGTTTACACACATAAAGGAGACCGTGTGGCGAAGAACTACTACGACATCACCCTGGCGCTGGCGGGAATTTGCCAGTCAGCCCGTCTGGTGCAACAGCTGGCGCATCAGGGTCATTGCGACGCCGATGCCCTGCACGTTTCACTTAACAGCGTTATCGATCTCAACCCGGGCTCCACGCTGGGCGTCTTTGGCGGCAGTGAAACCAACCTTCGTCTCGGTCTTGAAACCCTGCTCGGCGTGCTCAACGCCAGCAACCGTCAGGGATTGAACGCGGAACTGACCCGCTATACCTTAAGCCTGATGGTACTGGAACGTAAGCTGAACGCGGCAAAAGGGGCAATGAATACCCTGGGCGACCGCATCGCCGGGCTACAGCGCCAGCTCGACCATTTTGACCTCCAGTCTGAGACCCTGCTGAGCGCGATGGCGGGTATCTACGTCGACGTGATTAGCCCGCTCGGCCCGCGTATCCAGGTCACGGGTTCTCCTGCCGTATTGCAAAGCCCACAGGTGCAGGCGAAGGTTCGCGCCTCTCTGCTGGCAGGCATTCGTGCCGCGGTGCTGTGGCAACAGGTCGGCGGTGGCCGCCTACAGTTAATGTTTTCTCGTCATCGCCTGACGACTCAGGCAAAACAAATTCTTGCTCATTGTTAACCTCCCGGAGTTGCGAATTATGGAATTATCCTCACTGACCGCCGTATCCCCTGTCGATGGACGCTACGGCGATAAAGTCAGCGCGCTGCGCGGGATCTTCAGCGAATATGGCCTGCTGAAGTTCCGTGTTCAGGTTGAAGTACGCTGGCTGCAAAAGCTGGCCGCCCAGACAGCAATCAAGGAAGTTCCTGCTTTTGACGCAAAGGCAAACGATTACCTTGATAAAATCGTTGCTGAGTTCAGCGAAGAAGATGCCGCGCGCATTAAAACCATTGAACGCACCACCAACCACGATGTGAAAGCGGTTGAGTACTTCCTGAAAGAGAAAGTGGAAAGCGTCCCTGCCCTGCACGCGGTATCTGAATTTATTCACTTCGCCTGCACGTCTGAAGATATCAACAACCTGTCTCATGCGCTGATGCTCTCCACCGCGCGCAAAGAGGTGGTTCTGCCTTACTGGCGTAAAATCATTGATGCGGTGAAAGCCCTGTCCGTGGAGTACCGCGACATTCCGCTGCTGTCCCGTACGCACGGCCAGCCGGCAACCCCGTCCACCATGGGTAAAGAGATGGCGAACGTGGCGTACCGCATGGAACGCCAGTATCGTCAGCTGGAGCAGGTTGAGATCCTCGGCAAAATCAACGGCGCGGTAGGTAACTACAACGCCCACATCGCCGCGTACCCGGAAGTGGACTGGCACCAGTTCAGCGAAGCGTTCGTGACTTCTCTGGGCATTCAGTGGAACCCGTACACCACCCAGATTGAGCCGCATGACTACATTGCCGAGCTGTTTGACTGCATCGCGCGCTTTAACACCATCCTGATCGACTTCGATCGCGACGTCTGGGGTTATATCGCCCTGAATCACTTTAAGCAGAAGACCATCGCCGGGGAAATCGGTTCGTCCACCATGCCGCACAAGGTGAACCCAATCGACTTTGAAAACTCCGAAGGTAACCTGGGTCTGGCGAATGCCGTGTTGCAGCATATGGCGAGCAAGCTGCCGGTATCCCGCTGGCAGCGCGACCTGACCGACTCCACGGTGCTGCGTAACCTGGGCGTGGGCATTGGTTATGCGCTGATCGCGTATCAGTCTACCCTGAAAGGCGTGAGCAAACTGGAAGTGAACCGCGACCGACTGCTGGACGAACTGGATCACAACTGGGAAGTGCTGGCGGAGCCGATTCAGACCGTGATGCGTCGTTACGGCATTGAAAAACCGTATGAGAAACTCAAGGAGCTGACCCGCGGTAAACGCGTCGATGCCGAAGGCATGAAACAGTTTATCGACGGTCTGGCGCTGCCAGAAGAAGAAAAAGCGCGCCTGAAAGAGATGACCCCGGCAAACTACATTGGCCGTGCCATTACCATGGTTGACGAGCTGAAGTAATCGCCCTCCCCCTTTCCATCCGGAAAGGGGGCTGCTTTTCAACATCGTGCCGACGTTTTCACGCCCCGTTACAGGCTCTGCCGGGATTAAAGCCTGCTGTCAGGCTGATTGTTATTTTTCGTCGTGGAATAACTTTCCGGAATATAGCGTTTCAGGCCAAACGGGCACAGCCTGAACTGGCACGGCGTCTCAACGGTGCACGGGCGATCCATCTCCTGCCGGTTCCCTGGACACGCGTTTTTCTTTTTGAAACCCATCCAAACTATTGATGTAAATGGCATTGCCTGCGCTATCCATACTTTTCGGCGTCGGTCATTAATCAGGATCCCCTGGCTTGAGGTGGTGATGATTTCACCTGCACGAACGTAATAATCCCCTTTAAGCCACAGGATGTAATTAAGGCCGTAATGTGTTTCAACCTTGCAAAAGAGGGTACCGCTTTCGGGGCTCGCAATAGTCTCAACAACCTTCCATTCCATAAATGCCTCTTTACTCGATAAATTGCTGTTTAGTTGTGTAAAAATGCTGATTTACTGGTACATATTATGCGGATCTAATTTCGCACCATAAAATAAGCGTAGACAAAGATGGATAGAGCGAAAACATCCTTACAAAAAAAAGGGCAATATTTACAAAACTTGCCCGCAGCTTAAGTACCTCGCGAGATTTTTACCCCCCTCAATGCCCGTTATGGCAAAAATACCGCGCGCCCTCAACAGTTAATAAACAGATGGCTGTTTTATCCGGAATGCGGAAGCTTGCGAAAACAAGTCGGTTTATATTACTCGCGCTTTTTTAGGGCATGAAAAAACCATTTAATTTCATCACGCTGGTGTCAACCTGGATAATCAGCGTTAAACTATTCATACCATTTATAAAGGGAGAAGTGATGATGCGCGTACTGGTTGTTGAGGATAACGCATTGCTACGTCATCACCTGAAAGTTCAGCTTCAGGAGATGGGCCATCAGGTGGACGATGCCGAAGACGCAAAAGAGGCCGATTATTATCTCAATGAACACCTGCCGGACATCGCCATCGTCGATTTAGGGCTGCCGGATGAAGACGGATTGTCCCTTATCCGCCGCTGGCGTAGCCATGACGTTTCGCTGCCGGTGCTGGTGCTGACCGCTCGCGAAGGCTGGCAGGACAAGGTTGAAGTATTGAGCGCAGGCGCGGACGACTACGTTACCAAACCCTTCCATATTGAAGAGGTTGCCGCGCGCATGCAGGCGCTGCTGCGCCGTAACAGCGGGCTGGCGTCGCAGGTGATCTCTCTGCCGCCGTTCCAGGTGGATCTCTCCCGCCGCGAATTTTCCATTAATGATGAAGTGATCAAGCTGACCGCATTCGAATACACCATTATGGAAACGCTGATCCGTAACAACGGTAAAGTGGTGAGCAAGGACTCCCTGATGCTTCAGCTTTATCCGGATGCCGAGCTGCGCGAAAGCCATACCATTGACGTACTGATGGGCCGCCTGCGCAAAAAAATTCAGGCGCAGTACCCGCACGACGTGATCACCACCGTGCGCGGTCAGGGCTACCTGTTCGAATTACGCTAAATGAAAGGGATTTTGCGCCACATATTACCCCTTTCGCTGCGGGTTCGCTTTCTGCTGGCAACCGCCGCCGTCGTGCTGGTGCTGTCGCTCTCCTACGGAATGGTGGCGTTGGTCGGGTACAGCGTAAGCTTCGATAAAACCACCTTCCGCCTGCTTCGCGGCGAAAGTAACCTGTTTTATACCCTGGCGAAATGGGAGAACAACCAAATCACCGTCGAGATGCCGGAAAACCTGAACCAGCAGAGCCCGACGCTGGCGCTGATCTACGATGAAAAAGGAAAACTGCTGTGGGCGCAGCGCGATGTTCCCTGGCTGAAAAAACGCATCCGTCCGGAATGGCTGAAAACCAACGGATTTCACGAAATAGAAGCCGACCTCAACTCGACCAGCATCCTGCTGCGTGACGATCGGGCGTTACAGAACAAGCTCAATGAGATCCGCGCCGAAGATGACGACACGGAGATGACCCACTCGGTGGCCATCAACCTGTATCCCGCTACCCTGAACATGCCGCAGCTGACCATTGTGGTGATCGATACCATACCGGTTGAGCTAAAACGCTCGTATATGGTCTGGAACTGGTTCGTGTACGTTCTGGCTGCCAACCTGCTGCTGGTGATCCCACTCCTGTGGGTCGCTGCGTGGTGGAGCCTTCGTCCGATTGAGTCCCTGGCCAAAGAGGTGCGCGAGCTGGAGGAGCATCACCGCGAGAAGCTGAACCCGGAGACCACGCGCGAGCTGACCAGCCTGGTGCGCAACCTCAACCGCCTGCTGAAAAGCGAACGTGAACGTTACGACAAGTATCGCACGACGCTCACCGATCTTACGCACAGCCTGAAAACCCCGCTGGCGGTGATGCAAAGTACCCTACGTTCCATGCGCAGTTCGAAAATGAGCGTGGATGACGCCGAGCCTGTGATGCTGGAGCAAATCAGCCGAATTTCACAGCAGATTGGTTATTACCTGCACCGCGCCAGCATGCGTTCCGGAAGCGCCCTGTTGAGCCGCGAGCTGCACCCGGTAGCCCCGCTGCTGGATAACCTCACTTCTGCGCTGAACAAGGTATACCAGCGTAAAGGAGTCAATATCAGCCTGGATATCTCACCGGAAATTAGCTTTGTCGGCGAGAAGAATGACTTCATGGAAGTGATGGGGAACCTGCTCGATAACGCCTGTAAGTATTGTCTGGAGTTTGTCGAGGTGTCCGCGCGGGTAACGGATAACGAACTGCATATTATCGTTGAGGACGATGGTCCCGGCATTCCCCGTAATAAACGCGAAGTGGTATTTGACCGCGGCCAGCGCGCCGATACGCTGCGTCCGGGCCAGGGCGTGGGGCTGGCCGTCGCCCGGGAAATCGTCGATCAGTACGACGGCAAGATCGAAACCGGTGAAAGTTTGCTGGGCGGTGCCCATATGGAGGTCATTTTTGGCCGTCAACAGCCCGTATCGAATGATAGTTAACCCGGAATGTGAAAAATACGCGGATCTCGCCCCCAGGGTTCTTTGCTTCCGTTATAATCCGTCTCAGTAAGAGCCTGCGGAAAACAAAAATATGGATTATCAATTAACGCTTAACTGGCCCGATTTCATCGAACGTTACTGGCAAAAACGCCCGGTCGTTCTGAAACGCGGGTTCAGCAATTTTATCGACCCTATTTCCCCTGACGAACTCGCGGGTCTGGCGATGGAAAACGAGGTGGACAGCCGTCTGGTGAGCCATCAGGACGGAAAATGGCAGGTCAGCCACGGTCCATTTGAAAGCTACGATCACCTGGGCGAAAGCAACTGGTCTTTACTGGTGCAGGCGGTCAACAACTGGCACGAACCCACCGCAGCCTTAATGCGCCCCTTCCGCGCCCTGCCGGACTGGCGAATGGACGATCTGATGATCTCCTTCTCCGTTCCCGGTGGCGGCGTCGGTCCGCATCTGGATCAGTACGACGTGTTTATCATTCAGGGTACCGGTCGCCGTCGCTGGCGCGTGGGCGAAAAGGTGCCAATGAAGCAGCACTGCCCGCACCCGGACCTGCTTCAGGTCGATCCGTTTGAAGGGATCATTGATGAAGAGCTGGAGCCGGGCGACATTTTGTACATCCCGCCAGGCTTCCCGCATGAAGGCTATTCGCTGGAAAACTCGCTGAACTATTCGGTCGGTTTCCGCGCGCCAAGCGGCCGCGAGATGATCAGCGGGTTTGCTGATTATGTTTTACAGCGCGAGCTGGGCAGCTACCGTTACAGCGATCCGGACGTTCCGGCGCGTGAGCATCCGGCAGATATTCTGCCAGAGGAGCTGGATAAGCTGCGCGGTATGATGCTGGATCTGATCGGCGAACCGGAGCACTTCAGACAGTGGTTTGGCGAGTTTATCAGCCAGTCGCGTCATGAACTGGACGTCGCACCGCCAGAGCCACCGTATCAGGCGGATGAAATTTATGATGCGCTTCAGCAGGGCGATAAGCTGGTTCGTCTGGGCGGATTACGCGTGCTGCGCATTGGCGAAGAGGTATTCGTCAACGGCGAGCGTCTGGACTCCCCGCACCGTCCGGCGCTGGAAGCGATTGCCAGCCATATGGTGCTGTCTGCGGATACCTTTGGCGATGCGCTGGACGATCCGTCGTTCCTCGCCATGCTGGCCGCGCTGGTGAACAGCGGGTACTGGTTCTTTGAGGACTGATGTGAGATGTTTGCCGGGTGGCGGCTACGCCTTACCCGGCCTACAACAGCACGCTCCCGTAGGCCCGGTAAGCGAAGCGCCACCGGGCTCAATTTACTTCCGCTCCCCCGCCGCAAAATCCTCCACCTCACCCGCCCACTCTGCGGGATATAGCCCTTCAAGCACATCCCGATGAAATGTTGAATAGGGCCAGTCAATGACTTTGCTGACATAGCCATGCTTCAGCGGGTTGATGTAGACGTAATCCCTATGCCGCCGGTAATCCTGTTCATTGCGAATGGTGTGTTCCCAGAAACGCGGTTGCCAGACGTGGCGCATCTCAATGCTGCGGCTGAACGTTTTTTTGATGTCGCGCCAGCGCGCCGAAAAGTCACTGTCCCCTTCCGGTAAGGTCCAGATACAGTGCATATGTTCAGGCAGGACAACCCAGGCGTTAATGGTGAAGGGCTTAGCACGCTTAACTGCGGCGGTAGCGGAACGCAGGCTTTCGATGTGGCGAGTAAGTAAATCGCTCTGGCGGTTTTGCAGATTGACGGTGAAAAACCAGGTCCCACCGGGGATGTAATGGCGGCGGTAGTTTGACATGAGAACTTCCTGTTCATTTGCCGGGTGGCGGCTACGCCTTACCCGGCCTACAAAAGCCGTTCCTGTAGGCCCGGTAAGCGAAGCGCCACCGGGCTTTTTTTACCGCTTCGCGGTTAACTCGGCTATGCGCACAATCACCTGCACCGCTTTCTCCATCCCTTCCAGCGTCACGAACTCATGCTTGCCATGGTAGTTATACCCGCCGGTAAACAGGTTCGGGCACGGCAGGCCCATAAACGACAGCTGCGAACCATCGGTTCCACCCCGGATCGGCTTCATCACCGGCTCGATGTCACAATCGCGCATCGCCTGCCGGGCGATATCCAGAATGTGCGGATGCTCCACCACCTTCTCGCGCATATTGTAATAGCTGTCTTCAATGATGAGCTCAATATAGCAATCCGGATGCAGCCCCTTGCCGACCTTTTTTGCGATCTCCATCATCTTACGCTTGCGCGCCTCAAAGGCTTTGCGGTCAAAATCGCGGACAATATAGTGCATCTGCGCGCTGTCCACGGTCCCTTTGATGCTGGTCAGATGATAAAAACCCTCATACCCTTCCGTCATCTCCGGGCTCTCTTCGGCGGGAACTTCCGCATGAATACGCGCGGCCAGCGACAGCGCGTTCACCATCACCCCTTTCGCAGAGCCCGGGTGCACGTTATTCCCGACAATTTTGATCGTCACCGATGCTGCGTTAAAGTTTTCATACTCCAGTTCGCCCACGCCGCCGCCGTCGACCGTGTACGCCCACTGAGCGTTAAACGCCTCAACGTCAAAGTGTTTCGCGCCCTTACCCACCTCTTCATCCGGCGTGAAGGCGACGCGGATATCGCCGTGCGGGATATTTTGTCCCTTCAGCACCGCCAGCGCCGTCATGATTTCGGCGATACCCGCTTTGTCATCGGCGCCCAGCAGGGTCTTGCCATCGGTGGTAATTAACGTCTGCCCCAGCAGCTGGTGCAGCACCGGGAACATCACCGGCGACAGGACTTCGTCACCAATCCCCAGCGCGATATCACCGCCGCGGTAGTTTTCAACAATCTGCGGATTAACGTGTTTACCGCTAAAATCAGGTGAGGTATCGACATGAGAAATAAAGCCAATCGCCGGGATATCCCCCTCAACGTTGGCCGGCAGCGTTCCCATCACGGTACCTTTTTCGCTCAGCGTGACGTTGACCAGCCCCATGGCCTCAAGCTGCTCTTTCAGCAGGTTGAGCAGCTTCCACTGGCCTTCGGTGCTTGGCACCTGTCGGACACCCGGCTTAGATTGGGTATCCAGCGAAACGTAATGTAAAAAACGCTCAAGTAGTTTATCCATGCAGTCACCCTCACTTTTTGTGACAACATTATCAGTAAGCAGCAAAACGCAAATATTGCGTCAGGTCACTTTTATCCCGCAAACGAGAACTTTTTACGTTTATATCGTTCTGCGTTAATAAATGTAGCTTATGAATAAGTGAGAAGGATTGGCGATTCAATGGGTTTGCCGTAGAATGTCCGCCCTCATTACGAGTCACCAAGGTGGTTACACACAAACCCCGCTTCAGTCTGCTGCCTGAGGCGTCTATATGGGACAGCGCGAAAATTGAATACACAACCCCGTTCCCTTTCACCGCTGGTGCAACTGGAACGAATTCGTAAAAGTTTTGATGGCAAAGACGTCATTTCCGACCTGAATCTGACCATCAATGACGGTGAGTTTCTCACGCTGCTTGGCCCCTCCGGCTGCGGCAAAACCACCGTCCTGCGCCTTATCGCCGGGCTGGAAAGCGTCGATAACGGCCACATCCATCTTGAGAACCAGGACATTACCCAGGTTCCTGTCGAAGATCGCCACGTCAATACCGTCTTTCAGAGCTATGCCCTGTTCCCGCACATGACCGTGTTTGAGAACGTGGCGTTTGGCCTGCGGATGCAAAAAACAGCGGCCAGCGAGATCCCGCCCCGCGTCACCGAAGCCCTGCGCATGGTGCAGCTGGAAGAGTTTGCCCAGCGAAAGCCGCATCAGCTATCCGGCGGACAGCAGCAGCGCGTGGCCATTGCCCGCGCCGTGGTCAACAAACCGCGCCTGCTCCTGCTGGATGAATCCCTCTCTGCGCTGGACTACAAGCTGCGCAAGCAGATGCAGAACGAGCTGAAAGCACTTCAGCGTAAGCTCGGCATCACGTTCGTGTTTGTTACTCACGATCAGGAAGAAGCCCTGACCATGTCGGACCGTATCGTGGTGATGCGCGACGGCAAGATCGAGCAGGACGGCACGCCGCGTGAAATTTATGAAGAGCCGAAAAACCTGTTCGTCGCCAGCTTCATTGGTGAAATCAATATTTTCAACGCCACGGTGATTGAGCGTCTTGACGAGCAGCGCGTGCGCGCCAACGTGGAAGGCCGCGAATGCAACATCACGGTGAACTTTGCCGTGGAAAAGGGGCAAAGGCTCAACGTCCTGCTGCGCCCGGAAGATCTCCGCGTCGATGAGATCCACGACACGGCTGACGCCGAAGGTCTGATCGGTTACGTTCGCGAACGCAACTATAAAGGCATGACCCTCGAATCCGTGGTCGAACTGGAAAACGGCAAAATGGTGATGGTCAGCGAGTTCTTCAACGAGGACGATCCGGACTTCGACCACTCGCTGGATCAGAAGATGGTCATCAACTGGGTAGAAAGCTGGGAGGTTGTACTGGCTGATGAAGAACACAAGTAAGTTCCAGAATGTGGTGATTGCCACGATCGTCGGTTGGCTTGTGTTGTTTGTCTTTCTACCCAACCTGATGATCATCGTAACCAGCTTCCTGACCCGCGACGACGCGAACTTCGTCGCGATGGTCTTTACGCTGGACAACTACGCGCGTCTGCTCGATCCGCTCTACTTTGACGTGCTGCTGCACTCGCTCAACATGGCGCTGATTGCCACCGTTGCCTGTCTGGTGCTGGGGTATCCGTTCGCGTGGTTCCTGGCTCGCCTGCCGCAAAAAGTGCGTCCGCTGCTGCTGTTTTTACTGATTGTGCCCTTCTGGACCAACTCGTTAATCCGCATCTACGGGCTGAAGATCTTCCTCAGCACCAAAGGTTATCTGAACGAGTTTCTGCTGTGGCTGGGGATTATCGATACGCCGATCCGCATTATGTTCACCCCGAGCGCGGTGATCGTCGGCCTGGTCTATATCCTGCTGCCGTTTATGGTGATGCCGCTCTACTCCAGCATTGAAAAGCTTGATAAACCGTTGCTGGAAGCCGCCAGAGACCTGGGGGCCAGCAAGCTGCAAACCTTTATCCGCATCATTATTCCGCTGACCATGCCGGGCATTATCGCCGGCTGTCTGCTGGTCATGCTGCCGGCGATGGGCCTGTTCTACGTGTCGGACCTGATGGGCGGGGCGAAAAACCTGCTGATCGGCAACGTGATCAAGAGCCAGTTCCTGAACATCCGCGACTGGCCGTTCGGCTCGGCCACCAGCATTACGCTGACGGTGGTGATGGGGCTGATGCTGCTGGTCTACTGGCGTGCCTCGCGCTTGCTGAATAAGAAGGTGGAGCTGGAATGATCGGTCGACTGCTTCGCGGTGGTTTTATGACCGCCATTTATGCATATCTCTATATTCCGATAATCATTTTGATCGTGAACTCGTTTAACAGTTCACGCTTCGGGATCAACTGGCAAGGGTTTACCACCAAATGGTATGGCCTGCTGATGAACAATGACAGCCTGCTCCAGGCCGCGCAGCACTCGCTCACGATGGCGGTGTTCTCTGCCACCTTCGCGACGCTGATTGGTTCGCTGACCGCCGTGGCGCTGTACCGCTACCGTTTTCGCGGTAAGCCGTTCGTCAGCGGCATGCTGTTTGTGGTGATGATGTCCCCGGACATCGTGATGGCCATTTCACTGCTGGTGCTGTTTATGCTGCTGGGCGTCCAGCTCGGTTTCTGGTCGCTGCTGTTCTCGCACATCACCTTCTGCCTGCCGTTTGTGGTGGTGACCGTCTACGCGCGTCTGAAAGGGTTCGACGTGCGCATGCTGGAAGCGGCGAAAGATCTGGGTGCCAGCGAGATGACTATTCTGCGCAAAATCATCCTGCCGCTGGCGATGCCTGCCGTTGCAGCCGGGTGGTTGCTCAGCTTTACCCTGTCGATGGACGATGTGGTCGTATCCTCCTTCGTCACCGGGCCGAGCTATGAAATTCTGCCGTTGAAGATCTACTCAATGGTTAAAGTCGGTGTTTCACCCGAAGTGAACGCGCTGGCGACTATTCTGTTGGTGTTATCGCTGGTTCTGGTCATTGCCAGCCAGGTTATTGCTCGTGATAAAACAAAATCTCAGGGGACACAGAAATGAAAAAAATGCTTGCCGCTGCGGCGCTGGTGCTTGGTATGGGTGCCGCGCACGCTGATGACAGTAAAACGCTCTATTTCTACAACTGGACCGAGTATGTGCCGCCGGGCCTGCTGGAGCAGTTCACCAAAGAGACGGGCATCAAGGTGATCTATTCCACCTATGAGTCGAATGAGACTATGTATGCCAAGCTTAAAACCTACAAAGATGGCGCGTATGACCTGGTGGTGCCGTCGACCTATTTCGTCGACAAAATGCGTAAAGAGGGCATGATCCAGAAGATCGACAAAACGAAGCTATCCCATTTTTCAAACCTCGATCCTGAGATGCTGAACAAACCGTTCGATCCCAACAACGACTACTCCATTCCCTACATCTGGGGCGCGACGGCAATTGGCGTCAACAGCGACGCCGTCGATCCAAAAACGGTTTCCTCGTGGGCCGACCTGTGGAAGCCGGAATACAAAAGCAGCCTGCTGCTAACCGACGATGCGCGCGAAGTGTTCCAGATTGCGCTGCGTAAACTTGGCTATTCCGGCAACACCACCGATCCGAAAGAGATCGAAGCGGCGTATAACGAACTGAAAAAGCTGATGCCAAACGTGGCGGCGTTCAACTCCGATAACCCGGCTAACCCGTATATGGAAGGTGAAGTGAACCTGGGGATGGTCTGGAACGGCTCGGCGTTCGTTGCGCGTCAGGCCGGGACACCGCTGGAGGTGGTCTGGCCGAAAGAAGGCGGGATCTTCTGGATGGACAGCCTCTCAATTCCGGCTAATGCGAAAAACGTGGATGGTGCCCTGAAGCTGATTAACTTCCTGCTGCGCCCGGACGTGGCAAAACAGGTGGCGGAAACCATCGGCTATCCGACGCCGAACCTGGCCGCGCGGAAGCTGCTAAGCCCTGAAGTGGCGAATGATAAATCGCTTTATCCGGACGCTGAAACCATCAGCAAAGGGGAATGGCAGAACGACGTCGGTGACGCGAGCCGCCTTTATGAAGAGTATTATCAGAAGCTGAAAGCCGGTCGTTAATGCATAACGGGCGACGCAAGGTCGCCCGTTACCCTTACAGCCCCTTCAGGAGTTTATCCACAAAGGCTGGCACCACCTCGCTTGCCAGACCGTAATGCTTCTCTTCAAACTCGCTTCCGACCTGGCTTGGCTCCAGATTGAGCTCCACCGTATGGGCACCTTGCAGCCGCGCTTCGTGCACAAATCCCGCCGCCGGATAGACATGGCCTGAGGTACCAATGGCGATAAAGACGTCCGCCATGGCCAGGGCACTGTAGATCTCATCCATTCCCAGCGGCATTTCGCCAAACCAGACCACGTGCGGACGCAGACGCGAAGGAAACTGGCAGCAGTGGCAGCGGTCTTCGTCCAGCACGTCCTCTTTCCAGTCCAGCACCTGACCACTCCATGCGCACCGCACCTTGAGCAGTTCGCCGTGCATGTGAATGACGTTGCGGTTACCGGCTCTTTCGTGAAGATTGTCGATGTTTTGCGTCACCAGCAGAAAACGATCTCCCAGCGCCTCCTCCAGCTTTGCCAGCGCCAGGTGCGCCGCGTTTGGCGCAATCTCCGGCTGCTGAAGCTGGCGACGGCGGGCGTTGTAGAACGCCTGAACCAGCGCCGGATCGCGGGCGAAACCTTCCGGCGTCGCCACATCTTCAACTCGGTGTTCTTCCCACAGCCCGTCCGCCGCGCGGAAGGTCTGAATACCGGACTCGGCGGAGATCCCCGCCCCGGTCAACACCACCACTCTGGGTTTATCCATCGCTTCTGGCATCATCCTGTCTCTGAAAAAGATCCGCTGACGCAGGCGTTCACGTAAGCGGCGTTTATTTTTGCGAAAACGGCTGAGTCGACCCTGGCGACGCGACAGCATAGTAACCTCGTAAACTAATCGGTGAGATGAAGGAATGCGGCTCCGCGCATGCCTCCTGCGTCCCCGTGTCGCGCACGCTCAATGCGCGGCACGCGGGCGACCGGCAATAAATGTCGGGGCAGACGCCCGGACAACTGTTCCGTAATCGCAGTGAAGTTTGACAGCCCTCCCCCGATCACCAGCAGATCCGGGTCGACGATGGTCAGGATGTTACCCAGACACACCGCCAGCAGGTCGAGATAGCGTTCAACGTGCTCTCGCGCCTGTGCATCCCCTTGTTCCCACAAGGTAATGATTTGGGGGGCCTCAAGTTTCTGATGATAGAAGTGTTCATACAGCCATGCAAACCCCCGTCCCGACAGATAGTTTTCAATGCAGCCGTGCTGACCACAGCCGCAGCGGGTAAGCGGGAAATCGCGCCCGACCACGTCCAGCGCGTCCACCGGCAGACGAATGTGGCCAAATTCGCCGGTGATGTAGCTGCGTCCGGTAATGGGCTTGCCGTTAATGACAATCCCGCCGCCGACGCCCGTCCCGAGGATCAGCCCCATCACCAGCGGATAGCGACGAAACTCGTCGTCCCAGGCTTCGGAAAGGGCAAAGCAGTTGGCATCGTTGTCTAAACGCACGTCGCGTTCAAGGAGGGCTGAGAGATCGGCGCGCAGCGGCTTGCCGCTGGCAGCGGGAACGTTGGCGGCATACAGCGTGCCGTCGTCGGTTTCGGGCATACCCGGAATTCCAATGCCAACGCTGCCCTTGACGCCAAACCGCTCATCCGCCTGCGCTACCAGCGCGGCGATAGCGGTTAAAAATTCATCGTAGCTTTCACGCGGCGTGGGCACGCGCGTTTCCCACTGGAGTGTGAGATCGGTATCAAACACGCCGAGCGCAATCTTGGTGCCGCCAATATCAAATCCGTAATACATGATGCATTCCTCTGCTTGATTCAGCGGCCCAAAGACCGCTAAACCATGACGAAATTACTGGCCACTTAATACCCTCGCCGGATCGATACGGCTTGCGCGACGCGCCGGATACCAGCTTGCCAGCAGACTCAGTAAAAGTGCTGTAACAAGCACATAAATAACGTCCAGCCAGTGCAGTTCAGACGGCAGGAAGTCAATAAAATAGATATCGCCGGACAGGAACTGATGGCCGATAAGCGTTTCAATCCCGTTGATAATCGGCGTCAGCTGAAGGGACACCACCACGCCGATGACCACGCCGCAGAGGCTGCCAAACAGCCCCGCCAGCAAACCGTACCAGACGAAAATGGCGCGAATAAGACCGTCTTTTGCCCCTAAGGTACGCAGCACGGCGATGTCGCCGCTCTTATCCTTAACGGCCATGACCAGCGTCGAGACGATATTAAAGCACGCCACCCCAATCACCAGCACCATCGCCAGATACATAATCGCGCGGATCATCTGGATATCGCGGTACATGTAGCCGTAAGTACCGATCCAGCTTTTGATGTAGACGTAGCTATTGGTCACGCTGCCGGCATCACGCACCAGCTTATTAGCGTTGAAAACGTCGTTAACCTTAATGGCAATCCCCGTCACGCTGTCGCTCATGTCCAGGTACTGACGGGCATCTTCCAGCGGCACCATGGCGAAGCTATGGTCGAGCTGGCCGCTTAGCTGCAAAATACCGGTCACGTGCAGACGCACGCGCTTAGGCTGCTGCAATTTGTGGTCGGCGCTGGCGTTCGGGATCATGATCGATACCCAGTCGCCCTGCTTCACCTTCAGCGCGTCGGCAACGCCTTTACCCATGATGATCTGCTGCTCGCCGGCCTTAAAGTTTGCCCATGCGCCATTTTGCACGTAGCGCGGCAGCGCGCTCAGACGCGCTTCCTGACGAGGATTTACCCCTTTCACCTGGATGGCGCGCAGGTTTACCCCGCTCTCCACCAGCCCGGTAAAGTTGATGTAAGGTGCAGCCGCCGCGATGCCCGGCACTTTTTCCACTTTGTTCAGGGCATCCTGCCAGTTGGACCACGGCTGGTTAACCGGCTCGATTTCACCGTGAGGAACAACGGCCAGAATGCGGTTATTCAGTTCACGCTCAAAGCCATTCATGGCGCTTAAGCCGACGATCAGCACCGCCACGCCCAGGGCAATGCCGATGGTGGAGATCACGGAGATAAGGGATACCATCCCGCTCCGGCGACGACCGCGGCTAAAGCGTAACCCGATGAGTAACGATAACGGTGAAGCCATTACTCCGCTCCCATCAGCGTCAGTTCTGCGTTCAGACGACCGTCGCGCATTTCCAGCTGACGGCCCATCCGCTTAGCCAGCTGCAAATCGTGGGTCACCACCAGAAACGCGGTACCCTGCGCGGCGTTCAGTTCGCCGAGAAGCTGGAAAATGCTGTCTGCGTTACGCGCATCGAGGTTACCTGTCGGTTCATCCGCCAGCACCAGACGCGGGTTGTTGACCAGCGCGCGGGCAATCGCCACACGCTGACGCTCACCGCCGGAAAGCTCGGACGGACGGTGATTACCGCGATGTCCCAGCCCTACCGCGTTTAGCATGTCGCTGGCGCGGGCATTAATTTCCGCCGGTTTCTTTTTACCAATCAGCAGCGGCATCGCCACGTTTTCCAGCGCCGTGAAGTCCGGCAGCAGATGGTGGAACTGATAGATAAAGCCCAGCTCGCGGTTACGCAGTTCGGCTTTCGCCGTTGACGACATTTTACTCAGCGGCTGTCCGGAGAAGATCACATCACCTTCGGTTGGGGTGTCCAGCCCGCCCAGCAGGTGCAGCAGCGTACTTTTGCCGGAGCCGGAGCTGCCGACAATCGCCATCATCTCGCCTTCACCCACGCTAAAGCTCACATTGTGCAGCACGTCGGTCTGCACAGCGCCTTCCTGATAGCGTTTGGACAGGTTGTCGCACTGCAACAGGATCTTATTCATAACGTAAAGCCTCAGCGGGTTGAGTGGCGGCAGCCCGCCAGGAAGGATAAAGCGTAGAAAGCAGCGCAATGGCCATCGCGGCCAGCGCAATACCAACCACCTGTAGCGGCTCGATAGCCACCGGCAGCGCCGCGCCATCGAGCAGCGCGCCGATGATCGGCATCAGATTGTTGAGCTGGCTGGCGAGCAGCGCGCCCAGCGCCGCCCCGAGCAGCGCACCGATGATGCCGGCGCTGGCGCCCTGAACCATAAATACCGCCATGATCTGGCGCGGGGTCAGGCCCTGGGTTTGCAGAATGGCGACTTCGCCCTGCTTCTCCATCACCATCAGCCCCAGCGAGGTGATGATGTTAAACGCGGCAACGGCCACGATCAGGCTTAACAGCAGCCCCATCATGTTTTTCTCCATGCGCACGGCCTGGAACAGCTCGCCTTTACGGTCGCGCCAGTCCTGCCATTTCGTCCCTTCCGGTAACGCCTGCTGGCTGAGGGTGTCTACCTTCAGCGGCGCGTCAAGCCACAGACGCCAGCCGGTAATATTGCCCGCCGGGTAGCGCATCAGACGCGAGGCGTCCTGAATGTTCACCAGCATCTGGTAACCATCGACTTCGCTGTTCGCCGCAAACGTGCCAATCACGTTGAACAGGCGCTGGCTTGGCAGACGCCCCATCGGCGTAAACTGGCTGGCTGAGGGCACCATCACGCGCAGCCGATCGCCACGGTTAACGCCAAGCTGCCCGGCCAGCTGCTCGCCGAGGATGACGTTATATTTACCCGGCTCGAGATCGGTTTGCTTCACGTTAACCAGGTACGGCGTCAGCGGATCTTTTTGTGCCGGATCGATACCGAGCATCACCCCGACCGCCACGCTGCGGGCGCTTTGCAGCACCACATCGCCCGTTGTAAGGGGCGCAACGCGGGTGACACCCTGTAACTTCACCGCGCTTTCCGGCAGCTGTTGCGGGTTAACGGAACCCTGAGTGGAAGAGAGAACGGCCTGCGGCATCAGCCCCAGGATATTGTTTTGCAGCTCGCGCTCGAAGCCATTCATGACGGAAAGCACCGTCACCAGTGCCATCACGCCAAGCGTAATGCCAATAGTCGAAAGCCAGGAGACAAAGCGACCGAAGCGGTCCGCGGCGCGCCCACGCATGTAACGTAAGCCTATGAAGAGTGCGACAGGTTGATACATGAAATCCGTCTGTTTGCTGATAGCAGACCCACGAGTATATAAGCGAATCCGTTAAGCGTAAATGACTGAAACCGTAAGATTCGGTAATCATTTTTCCGAAAAATTCAGATAAATCATCATGCTACTGACCGAACTTCCGCCAGACAGCCTCCACCTTTTCCGAAAATCGTCCTGATACAGACTGTTACCCGTTACATCAGGGCTTCATTTTACAACAATCGGCGTTTCGTTTATGGCAACAAGGTCGTCACGCACCATGAAACAAAAAGCATTATGGATTAACCAGATAAAAGGCCTGTGCATCTGCCTGGTGGTAATTTACCACTCGGTGATCACCTTTTATCCTCACCTGGACGGGCTACAGCATCCGCTATCAGGCCTTCTCGCCAAATGCTGGGTCTACTTTAACCTTTACCTCGCCCCGTTCCGTATGCCGGTATTTTTCTTCATCTCCGGCTATTTGATCCGCCGATACATTGACGAGGTGAACTGGCGCACCAGTCTCGACAAGCGCATCTGGAGCATCGTCTGGGTGCTGGCGCTGTGGGGCGTACTGCAATGGCAGGCGCTGACCCATCTGAACGCCTGGCTCGCCCCCGAGCGTGAACTGGCAACCTCATCCAATGCGGCCTACGCCGATTCCGTTTCAGGGTTTGTGCTGGGAATGCTCACGGCCAGCACCAGCCTGTGGTATCTGTACGCGTTAGTGGTCTACTTCACGCTCTGTAAACTGCTGAGCCGCTGGAAACTGCCGATGCTGGGGATTCTGGCGCTGGCAAGCGTCGCCATTAACTTCCTGCCGCTGCCGTGGTGGGGAATGAACAGCGTCGTGCGCAATATGATCTACTACAGCCTCGGCGCATGGTACGGCGCGCAGCTGATGGCGTGGATGAAAGGGTTGGATCTGCGCCGCAGCTGGCTGGCACTCGTTGCCTCTGCCGCGCTGTCCGTGGTGCTGTGGTTCGCTAACGTCCCTCTGCCGCTCTCTCTGCTGTCGATCGTGGTCATCATGAAACTTTTCTACAGCATTGAGCAGCTTTATGCCGTTCACCCCAATAATCTGCTGAACGTCATCGGGTCGAACACTATCGCGATTTACACCACCCACCGCATTTTAATTGAGGCGTTTAGCCTGATCCTGATTGGCGAAATGGATGCGGCGTACTGGCCGGTCTGGGCTGAACTCGCGCTGATTCTGGTCTATCCGTTTATCAGCCTGCTCGTCTGCACGCTGGTCGGGCTGGGGGCCCGTAAGCTCTCCACCGCTCTCTTTGGCGATTTTTTCTTCTCCCCACCCGCGCGTGTTTCACCCGTGCCCGCTACCCGCTAACCTGCCCCGCCCCCATCCGGGGGCTCTTTTCCTCTTGTGCGGTTACGATTTGCTAATGCAAAACGATCGAGGATAATAAAGACATTGCGTATCAGTGATATGCCCCAATACTGTTGGTATATCCCCAAGAGACTCTGACATAGCCATGCCTGAACACTATCGTTATTCCCTGCCTGTTAAACCAGGCGATCAACGCCAGCTCGGCGAACTGACGGGCGCGGCCTGCGCCACGCTGGTGGCGGAAATTGCCGAGCGGCATCCAGGGCCGGTGGTGCTGGTTGCCCCGGACATGCAAAACGCCCTGCGCCTGCACGATGAGATCCGCCAGTTCACCGACAGCCTGGTCTTCAGCCTGGCCGACTGGGAAACGCTTCCCTACGACAGTTTCTCTCCGCATCAGGAGATTATCTCCTCGCGCCTGTCGACGCTGTATCAGCTTCCCACCATGCAGCGCGGCGTACTGATTGTGCCGGTGAATACCCTGATGCAGCGCGTTTGCCCGCACAGCTACCTGCACGGCCACGCGCTGGTGATGAAAAAAGGCCAGCGCCTGTCGCGCGATGCCCTGCGCGTGCAGCTGGACGGCGCTGGCTATCGTCATGTCGACCAGGTGATGGAGCACGGCGAGTACGCGACGCGCGGCGCGCTGCTGGATCTCTATCCGATGGGCAGCGATCAGCCGTATCGTCTGGATTTCTTCGACGACGAGATCGACAGCCTTCGCGTGTTCGACGCCGACACCCAGCGCACGCTGGAAGAGGTGGAATCCATTAACCTGCTGCCCGCCCATGAGTTCCCGACGGATAAAACCGCCATCGAACTGTTCCGCAGCCAGTGGCGCGACAGGTTCGACGTGAAGCGCGATGCTGAACATATTTATCAGCAGGTCAGCAAGGGCACCCTGCCGGCCGGGATCGAATACTGGCAGCCGCTGTTCTTTAACGAGCCGCTGCCGGCGCTGTTCAGCTACTTCCCGGCAAACACGCTGATTGTGAATACCGGCGACATCGACGCCAGCGCCAGCCGCTTTGAAAGCGAGACGCGCGCCCGCTTTGAAAACCGGGGCGTGGACCCGATGCGTCCGCTGTTGCCGCCGGAAATGCTGTGGCTGCGTACCGATGAGCTCAACGCCGAGCTGAAACGCTGGCCGCGCATGCAGCTCAAAACCGACTCGCTTGCCGATAAGGCGGCGAACACCAATCTCGCGTTCCGGACGCTGCCCGATCTGGCCGTCCAGGCGCAGCAGAAATCCCCGCTGGATAATCTGCGCAAGTTTCTTGAATCTTTTACCGGACCGGTGGTGTTTTCCGTTGAGAGCGAAGGTCGCCGGGAAGCGCTGGGTGAACTGCTGGGACGGATTAAGGTCGCACCAAAACGCATTCTGCGGCTGAGCGAGGCGACCGGTAACGGTCGCTATCTGATGATCGGCGCCGCCGAGCACGGATTCATTGATACGCTCAATAACCTGGCGTTGATTTGTGAAAGCGATTTGCTGGGCGAACGCGTGGCGCGCCGTCGTCAGGACAGCCGTCGCACCATCAACCCGGATACCCTGATCCGCAACCTGGCCGAGCTGCATCCCGGCCAGCCGATCGTGCACCTGGAACACGGTGTGGGTCGCTATCAGGGTATGACCACCCTCGAAGCCGGTGGCATCAAAGGTGAATACCTGATGCTGACCTACGCCAACGACGCCAAACTGTACGTGCCGGTGTCGTCTCTGCACCTGATCAGCCGCTACGCGGGCGGTGCCGAAGATAACGCGCCGCTGCATAAGCTGGGCGGCGACGCCTGGTCACGCGCGCGGCAGAAAGCCGCGGAAAAAGTGCGCGACGTGGCCGCCGAGCTGCTGGACATTTACGCCCAGCGTGCGGCCAAAGAGGGTTATGCGTTTAAGCATGATAAAGAGCAATACCAGCTGTTCTGCGACAGCTTCCCGTTTGAAACTACGCCGGATCAGGCTCAGGCCATTAACGCGGTGCTGAGCGACATGTGCCAGCCGCTGGCGATGGACCGTTTAGTTTGCGGCGACGTGGGCTTCGGTAAAACCGAGGTGGCGATGCGCGCCGCTTTCCTGGCGGTTGAGAACAACAAGCAGGTGGCGGTGCTGGTGCCGACCACCCTTCTTGCCCAGCAGCACTTCGACAACTTCCGCGACCGCTTCGCCAACTGGCCGGTGCGTATCGAAATGTTGTCCCGCTTCCGCAGCGCCAAAGAGCAGACGCAGATCCTGGAGCAGGCAACCGAAGGCAAAATTGATATCCTGATCGGTACCCACAAGCTGCTGCAAAGCGACGTGAAGTGGAAAGATCTGGGCCTGTTGATTGTCGACGAGGAGCACCGCTTTGGGGTGCGCCATAAAGAGCGCATCAAAGCGATGCGCGCCGATGTCGATATCCTGACCCTCACCGCAACGCCGATCCCGCGCACCCTGAACATGGCGATGAGCGGCATGCGCGATCTGTCGATTATCGCCACCCCGCCGGCGCGCCGTCTGGCGGTGAAAACCTTCGTGCGCGAGTATGACAATCTGGTGGTGCGCGAGGCGATCCTGCGCGAAGTGCTGCGCGGCGGCCAGGTTTACTATCTCTACAATGACGTCGAAAATATCCAGAAAGCCGCCGACAGGCTGGCAGAGCTGGTGCCGGAAGCGCGCATCGCCATCGGTCACGGCCAGATGCGCGAGCGCGAGCTGGAGCGGGTGATGAACGACTTCCACCATCAGCGCTTTAACGTGCTGGTGTGTACCACCATCATTGAAACCGGGATCGACATTCCGACGGCAAACACGATCATCATCGAGCGCGCGGATCACTTCGGTCTCGCCCAGCTGCACCAGCTGCGCGGCCGCGTCGGGCGTTCGCACCATCAGGCCTACGCGTGGCTGCTGACGCCGCATCCGAAGGCGATGACCACCGACGCGCAAAAGCGTCTGGAAGCCATCGCCTCGCTGGAAGATCTGGGCGCGGGCTTTGCGCTGGCGACGCACGACCTGGAGATCCGCGGCGCCGGTGAGCTGCTGGGTGAAGACCAGAGCGGCTCCATGGAGACCATCGGTTTCTCGCTGTATATGGAGCTTCTGGAAAATGCCGTCGACGCGCTTAAAGCCGGACGTGAACCGTCTCTGGAAGATCTCACCAGCCAGCAGACCGAAGTGGAGCTGCGCATGCCTTCCCTGCTGCCGGACGACTTCATCCCTGACGTCAACACGCGACTGTCGTTCTACAAGCGCATTGCCAGCGCGAAAAGCGAAGGCGAGCTCGAGGAGATCAAGGTTGAGCTGATTGACCGTTTCGGCATTCTGCCGGACGCGGCGCGCAACCTGCTGGATATCGCCCGGCTGCGTCAGCAGGCGCAGAAGCTGGGGATCCGCAAGCTCGAAGGCAACGAGAAAGGCGGCATGATTGAATTTGCCGAGAAGAACCACGTCGACCCGATGTGGCTGATTGGCCTGCTGCAAAAACAGCCGCAGCATTTCCGTCTTGATGGCCCGACGCGTCTGAAATTCACCCAGGATCTGACAGAGCGTAAAACGCGCATGGACTGGGTGCGTAACTTTATGCGCCAGCTGGAAGAGAACGCTATCGCTTAAATGATTGCCCCCGCCAGCGTTCGGCTGGTGGGGGACAATTTACAAACTCTTTGCACTTCGCCCAATCTTCCCGACTATACATTCGCCATACTTATCATTAACGCCTTATAAAACAATAACCTTATCATTTGTATGGATTATGATAATGATGACCTCATCGCGTTTTACCCGCTGGATCACGCTGTTTGCGCTGGCCGCAGCGGTTGCCGTTGCGCTGCCCGCGCGCGCTAATACCTGGCCTCTTCCGCCTGCTGGCAGCAACGTTGTGGGCCAGAACCGCTTCCATGTCGTTGAAAATGATGGCGGCTCGCTGGAAGCAATTGCCAAAAAATATAATGTCGGGTTCCTGGCGCTGTTGCAGGCCAACCCGGGCGTTGACCCCTATGTGCCCCGGGCCGGCAGCGTGCTGACGATTCCACTGCAAACCATTCTCCCGGACGCGCCGCGTCAGGGCATTGTGATTAATCTCGCCGAGCTGCGTCTGTATTACTACCCGCCGGGCAAGAATGAAGTCACCGTCTACCCTATCGGTATCGGCCAGCTGGGGGGCGATACGCTTACCCCGACCATGGTCACCACCGTCTCTGATAAGCGCGCCAATCCTACCTGGACGCCGACGGCAAACATTCGCGCCCGCTATAAAGCACAAGGTATCGATCTGCCCGCTGTGGTTCCCGCTGGCCCGGACAACCCGATGGGGCACCACGCGATCCGCCTGGCGGCCTACGGTGGGGTGTATCTTCTGCACGGCACGAATGCGGATTTCGGGATCGGGATGCGCGTCAGCTCCGGCTGTATTCGCCTGCGCGATGACGACATCAAGACGCTGTACAACGTGATTACCCCTGGCACGAAAGTGAATATCATCAACACGCCGATTAAGGTGTCTGAAGAGCCGGGTGGCGTCCGTCTGGTTGAGATCCACCAGCCGCTGTCGAAAAACATCAATGACGATCCGCAGACGCTGCCTATTAATCTGAATGCGGCTATGGTGAGCTTTAAAACAAACGCCAACACCGACGGCGCGGTGATGGAGCGGGCGATGGAAGCGCGCTCGGGAATGCCGACCAACGTCACGCGGCATCATGAGGTTGCTCAACAGTCGATGTAAATCAGTCATAACGACAAACGCCCTGCATGAGCAGGGCGTTTTTTATTGCAGTGGCATAACGGAGGGTTGCGTTACGCTTATTTGTAGATAACTGCGGTACCGTGCAGGGTGTTAGGACCGGTCACAGAGGTGATGCGGAATGATTTCGCACCCATTTCGTCAGCTTTTTGCGCCAGCTGATCTTCCAGAGAGCCCAGGTTAGTCCCGGCGGTGGCAGAGATGGTACCGACTTTCTGCTGGTCTGCTGGAGTAGACTGAACTTCAACAGCAGCGAAGCTTGCGAAAGAGAGTGAACTCAGAACGGCGGCAGCGATGAGGGTTTTAACGTTTTTCATAATTTTTTACCTTTAGCAGATGATGGTGTGGTCGTTAGTTATTTAATTAACGATCGATAGGTAAATGATAGATGTGATCCAGGTCACACGTCAACCCATTTTTATAATGACCATTAAATTAATTTGTTTTGCCTTATATTTCATAAAGATAAATTAAAATTATTTTTCAGAAATCACTGCTGGTCGTAGCAGGCATTTATTTTTATAATGATTATTCAACAAATCAACAGAGGACCAACGGCATATGACAACCGACGTCACGAGTTGCGCAAAGAAAAGCCGTGGCCGACCAAAAGTGTTCGACAGGGATGCGGCGCTCGATAAGGCCATGACGCTCTTCTGGCAGCATGGGTATGAAGCCACGTCGCTTTCCGATCTGGTGGAAGCAACCGGCGCGAAAGCCCCTACCCTCTATGCAGAGTTCACCAACAAAGAAGGCTTATTCCGGGCCGTTCTGGATAGATACATCTCGCGCTTCGCGGCAAAACATGAAGCGCAACTGTTCTGTGAAGATAAAACCGTTGAGCAGGCATTGCGGGATTATTTCTGCGCGGTTGCAACCTGCTTCACCAGTAAAGACACGCCCGCGGGCTGTTTTATGATCAACACCTCCGCCACCCTCGCCGCATCGTCGAAGGAGATAGCCAACACGGTTAAATCACGTCATGCGATGCAGGAGGAGACGCTCAGTACGTTTCTGACTCAGCGCCAGCAGCGCGGCGAAATTCCGGCGCACTGCCGTCCGCAGGAGCTGGCCCAGTATCTGAGCTGTATTTTGCAGGGGATGTCAATCAGCGCCCGTGAAGGCGCGACGCTGGAAAAGTTGCAGGGTATTACGCAAACAACGCTGCGCCTGTGGCCAGAACTGCTTAAGCTCTGAAGCAAAAAAAAAGCTCCTCAGCCTGAGCGCATGAGGAGCTAAGTTCAGAGAACATCTTTTTTACGCTTTGTTATTCAGTATCAGCTGACCATTACCGTCGAGCGGAATTTGCGTGCCAGGATCTTTATCCATGCGGATTTTCCCCTGCTGGTCGCCAATTTTGTAGGTTACGTCGTAACCCAACATTTTTTCAGACTTGTCATACACGGTTTTACAGCGCTGCTGCGTTGTGGTGTAGGTGTCGTTTTCCTGCATCGCGCCCTGCACCTGGTTACCGGCATAACCGCCACCCAGCGCACCGACAACCGTCGCGACATCCTTACCACGGCCACCACCAAACTGATGACCAATCACCCCACCGGCAACCGCACCCAGCACGGAGCCCGCGATACGGTTTTCGTCCTGAACCGGACGACGATGGGTGACAGAAACATTACGGCACTCCTGACGAGGCGTCTTGACCGTCTCTTTAATCGGTGTAGCGGAAACCACCTGCGCATACTGCGGGCCACGATCAAGTACGTTCAGACTGGCAACGGCAGCCACACCCAGCGCAGCTGCGACGCCAATCCCTATACCCGCCAACATTGATTTATTCACGGGACTTCCTCCTTTGTTGCAATTGGTAGCAATTTTGCAGCGCGCTAAGCGCTTCGCCAATAAGACAAAGGATCAAAAAATGGGGCATTGACCTGGCATAAGGCGTGTTTAGGAGAACTCTTAAGCGTCAGGAGCGGGATGAACAGCATGATGTGCTAAAAACTCCCTCCGGCGGGCCCGGAGGGAGGGAGAAATTAGTGCAGCTTCAGGCGCGGGCGGATCACGCGGTTGATACGGCCGACCAGCATCATTAAGCCGGTTTTGAAGTAGCCGTGCAGCGCAATCTGGTGCATACGGTACAGAGAGATGTACACGAAGCGGGCGATACGCCCTTCAACCATCATGGAGCCGCGCATCAGGTTACCCATCAGGCTGCCTACGGTGGAGAAGTTGGAGAGCGACACCAGAGAGCCATGGTCTTTGTAGACATAGGCTTTCATCGGTTTGCCTTTCGCCTGCGCCAGGATGTTGTGCAGCACGAGGCTTGCCATCTGGTGCGCTGCCTGAGCGCGAGGAGGCACAAACCCGCCTTCCGGACGCGCGCAGGAGGCACAGTCACCGATGGCGAAGATGTCCGGATCGCGCGTGGTTTGCAGCGTCGGCTCGGTCACCAGCTGGTTAATGCGGTTCGTCTCCAGCCCACCGATATCTTTCATGAAATCAGGCGCTTTGATACCAGCGGCCCAGACCATCAGGTCGGCCTTGATGTACTCGCCGTCTTTGGTATGCAGACCGCCCTCATCCGCGCTGGTCACCATGGTCTGGGTCAGCACGCGCACGCCCAGCTTGGTCAGCTCGTTATGGGCAGCGCCGGAGATTCGCGGCGGCAGCGCCGGCAGAATGCGTTCACCTGCTTCCACCAGCGTCACGTTCAGCGCTTCGTTAGTCAGCCCCTTGTAGCCGTAGCTGTGCAGCTGCTTAACCGCATTGTGCAACTCCGCCGATAACTCCACGCCCGTTGCCCCGCCGCCCACGATAGCAATGTTAACCTTGCCGTTGGCACCCATGTTATTGGTGTACTTCAGGAACAGGTTAAGCATTTCCTGATGGAAACGACGCGCCTGATGCGGGTTATCCAGGAAGATGCAGTGCTCTTTCACGCCTGGCGTGTTGAAGTCATTGGACGTACTGCCCAGCGCCATCACCAGCGTGTCATAAGCCAGCTTGCGCTCAGGGACCAGCAGCTCGCCTTTGTCATCCCGCAGCTCGGCCAGCGTGATGGTTTTATTTTCACGGTTGATATCCACCACGGAGCCCAGCTGGAACTGGAAATGGTGGTTACGCGCATGCGCCAGATAGCTCAGCGCATCCACGCCCTCATCCAGCGACCCGGTCGCCACTTCGTGCAGGAGCGGCTTCCACAGGTGGCTGTGGTTACGATCCACCAGCGTAATTTTGGCTTTCTTACCGCGCCCCAGCTTCTTACCCAGTTGTGTCGCCAGCTCCAGTCCGCCAGCACCACCGCCGACAATCACTATCTTTTTCAATGGCGTAGTCAACGTGACCCCCTCAAATTATTAACCAATTGTTAATTAAAAGTTATAGGAATAACCCTTAATTAACAACAGGTTACTGCGCTGAAACCATTCAGATTCATTGAGAATAGCACGTCAGGCGCATTGGTCATACCAAAATTGATATGTATCAAGTTTTGATGGTTTAAAAGTAGACAATACCGACAAAAAAGAGGCCCGGCACGCTTTCGCGTACCGGGCCTCTATCAGGTTCAGGGAAATCAGCCCAGCGTTTTGAAGGCCTTAATACGCTGCAAATGCGGCGAGATGTTTTTGAACTTGTGGGTCTGCTCTTCGTCCCAGACAATTTCGTAGTAATGATGCAGAAGTTCGGCGGCGCGGGAGCTGTTCAGCGCTTCATCATTGCGGGAGAGGATCACCAGACAGCGATCGCGGTTCTTTTCACGGAAATTGCTCACGCATTTGGTTGCGATATCGGCGTACTCTTCCGGACGGTCAATCTTGCCTTCCATGTTCTCGTTCGGGAACAGGTTAGGATTGAAAATGACCTGACGCATATCGCACAAAAAACCGATGCGCTCTGCCCAGTATCCCCCCAACCCTACGCCGCAAATCAGCGGGCGATCGTCGATATTAAGCTGCAACATTTTATCCACTTCTTTCAGCAGATGCTGCATGTCATGCTTCGGATGACGCGTGCTGTAGCTAATCAGCCGAACATCCGGATCGATAAACTGCAATTGCAGCACTTTCTCATGATTACCAGGACTGTTTGAGTCAAAACCGTGTAAATAGATGATCATCGTCTCACCACGCTACGCCTTCCGGGATGAATTAAAGGGCTGCTTTATGTGCCTGCCAGCGCTCGTTCAGGGCTTCGAGCCGGGCGTTTACCGCTTTCCAGCGTGCCGAGTCCATCAGCTCCTGACGACTAAATGAACCTTTATGATACAATTGTGTAACACGCTCAGCATTGATCGGCGACAGGTTATCCAGCACGCTCACCGCACCTTTACGATTATTGCAGACGAGGATCATATCGCAACCCGCATCCAGAGATGCCTGTCCACGTTCAGCATAGCTGCCCATGATCGCCGCTCCTTCCATGGATAAATCGTCGGAGAAAATCACGCCGTTGAAGCCTAACTCCTGACGCAGCACGGTTTTCAGCCAGTGCGGAGAGCCGCTGGCCGGGCGCGGATCGACATCACTGTAAATGACGTGCGCAGGCATGATCGCGTCCAGCTTGTTATCGGTAATCAGCGAGCGGAAAACAGACATATCTTTAGCACGAATTTCTGCTTCCGGGCGCGGATCGCGCGGCGTTTCCTTATGGGAATCCGCCGTCACCGCCCCGTGCCCCGGGAAGTGTTTGCCGGTGGTTTTCATGCCCGCGTCATGCATTCCGTCAATGAAGCGCGCCGCCATTGCCAGCGCGATACGCGGATCGTCATGATACGAACGCTCACCAATTGCCGCGCTAATGTGGCCCACGTCCAGCACCGGAGCGAAGCTGATGTCGATATCCATGGCGATCATCTCGCTGGCCATCAGCCAGCCAGCGTCCTGCGCCAGTTGACCGCCCTCTTCGGTTCCCAGCAGCGCTGCGAAAGATTGCGCGGCAGGTAAACGGGTAAACCCTTCCCGGAAACGCTGTACGCGGCCACCTTCCTGATCAACCGCGACCACCAGGTGATTGCGCGAAGCCGCGCGGATCTGACGAACCAGCTCACGCAGCTGCGCCGGATCGTGATAATTGCGGGTGAAAAGAATCAGCCCCCCTACCAGCGGGTGCGCCAGGATTTCGCGCTCTTCCGCATCCAGCTCAAAACCTTCAACATCCAACATTACTGGACCCACACCAACCTCTCTTATCCTTTCGTTTGTAACTGGCGCCAGGCATCATCTGCCAGCGCAATAAATTGTTCGTCATCTGTTTGCTGAAAGCGCATTTCAAACCAGCCCGCCATGAGCATGATTACCCATGGCCGCCAGCGCGCAACCTGCCGCGCAAGGGCGAGCGCATTCATGTTGGCGTTTCGGGCATAAGCGGCTATCAGCTGTCCGCGCGAGGCCTCGTCGGGCATCCAGACCGCGGCAAGTTCGAGCGCCACGTCACCGTCCCCGGCATATTCCCAGTCGATAAGTTTCTCGCCTGCCGCCGTATGAACGATATTCCCCGCGTGGACGTCCATATGCAGCGGTGCCAGGCGTAACGCCTGCGGCTCTCCTGCTTTACGCAGCCGCTTCAGCTGCGCCAGCCAGTATGGCGTGCGTCGTCCCGGCGCAGCCTGCTGCCAGTAGCGTTCCAGCAAGGGGAGCAACGTTACCCGCCAGCCCAGACGCGGCTGGCGATGCAGATGATACAGCATGGCTGCCAGCGTCGGGGGATCGGGTAGCTCGCGTTTGATCTCACCCGCAATAAACGTCACCGCCATCCAGTCCCTGATAAAGAGATGGGGCTGCGGCGCAAGGTCGGCGGGCAGGCGCTTCAGGGCGCGGAACTGACGACGAAAATGGGAGGCAGGCGCGGCGGCATCGTGATGCTGGCGTAAAACCAGCCGATGTTCACCATGCTCAATAATGCAACTCGCGCCGCCAAGCCCGACGGGGGCTTGCGGCGCGATAACACGGTACTGTGGGAAATAGCGCGTCAGGACATCATGACGCGTGCGCTTATTGTTGCGTAACGGCACCTTTACCTGACCAGATAATTTCGCCGGTCTGAACCAGCATTAACTGCATCTGCAACGACGGCGTGTTCACGTTACCCGTCGCGTTAGAATAAAGGACATACTGCGCGCCAACGTTGCGGGCAATACCAATGGCTTTACTGCGCGAACCCAGGCTGTCCTGAGGCGACAGACCAAGCTGTTGCTTAGCGACCGCGAGCTGCTGGGCTGAGACCAGCGTAAATTTACCGTTGTTCGCCAGCGCATTGCGCAGCGTTTCCGTCGCTTCGCCCGCATTCAGGGAACCATTTGTACGGTTGTTCACGCTGTCCACCAGCAGCACGCTGCCGGGCGTAACGCCCTGTGCCTGCAACATTTTGCCGACCATCGGCTGCATCGCGCCGTTCCAGTCATAGTGGCGCACGCGCGGCGCAGGCTGTGCGGTATCGTCCTGATGTTCGATCGGGCCAGGCTGCGCCGGAATGGTCGGTACAGACGGCACGGTTGGCACAGGTTCCGCCGGCGTTGTGGGCTGTTCCGTCCCCGGCTTCGCCTGATCCACCGGTGCAGGTTCTTCAGTTCGCGTCACACAGCCTGCCAGAAAGAGTGCGAAGGCACTCAGGAGCGCATAACGGCTCATCGTTTTAATCAAGGTTCACCCCTTACAAATAAAGATAAAGTCTCACCTTATGTGCACCCAGATAGCTGGCGCTGCCGTAGAGCGTGACCGACGATCTTGCCGGAATGGTCACGCTGCGCGGCGCCTCAAGCGGATGCATCTCAAGACCTCTCACGTCATACCAGTAGAAGCGATAATGCACCGTCACTGGCTCTTGCCTTTCGTTATAGAGCGTAGAGGAGGCAGAAGACTGGATTTCGCTAATGGTCAGTGAAGGCTGCTCGGCCGTGATGCCCGCAGCAAGCACTGAAGACTCCATCACCAGCGTCTGTTCTTCACTGACCGGGATGGCAGGACGCGCGCTGCACCCTACCATTACCAGCGTCACAATCAGCGCTGCAATACGCCCAGTTAACATATTAAAGACCTTTATGTGCCAGCATCGGTCCCAGTGGACGTCCACCCAGCAGATGCATATGAATATGATAGACTTCCTGCCCGCCATGGCGATTGCAGTTCATGATCAAACGGTATCCGTCTTCAGCAATCCCTTCCTGCTTAGCGATTTTCGCGGCCACCGTAAGCATACGGCCTAGCGCCACTTCGTGCTCGGTTTTAACGTCATTGACGGTCGGGATGAGAATATTGGGAATAATAAGGATGTGCGTCGGCGCCTGGGGAGAAATGTCGCGGAAAGCCGTGACCAGTTCATCCTGATAGACAATATCCGACGGAATTTCGCGGCGGATAATTTTACTGAAAATCGTTTCTTCAGCCATGACCTTTTCCTTTTAAATTTAATCTGGCGTCGTGCGTCCGTTGTTAACACACATTGTCTGTTTTACTGCATGACACAACACAAGAGTATGAGCGACTTTCTCCTGTCCTTTCAACCTTCTCCCGTGATTTCTTTCCTGATTGTCCGCCATCTGGCTGAAGAGGCATCGCTTTAGGACATTTCTTTTCTGAAACCTGATTTCAGTTCATCCCGAAACATCTGTTTACAGCGTTAATCACAATGCGTATATTTCGCATTTGCATTTTCATGCGCATTTTTAACATAGAAAACGACGTCAGCCCGTGCTAGCGGAGCTGTCGCGCACCACCTTCACCATTCACTAAGGGTTTGATGATGTCTTTCATTAATCACACCAGGGATGGGCAACGCCAGCCTGTCGCAACACCTTCGTTGCTGGCAGCCTGCATTGCTATGGCATTGACGCCAACCGCCGCTTTCGCTGCTTCAACCGAAGATACCGTCGTCGTCGACGGAGGTTTTGACAACACACAGGATCTGTCTGCCAGCCAGGATCAGGATTACAGCGTAAAAACCACCACTACCGGCACCAAACTGTTGCTGGTCCCTCGTGATATCCCGCAGTCCGTCAGCGTCATTAGCCAGCAGCGTATGGCTGATCAGAATCTACAATCTATCGGCCAGGTGCTGACGAACACCACGGGCATTACGGCGCAGGTGCAGGATAGCGACCGTACCGTGTTTTACTCACGCGGATTTTTCGTCAGCAACTACGCCTATGACGACCTGCCGACGTCCATCAGTGAAGTGTGGAACTTTGGTGATACCGCCGCCGACACCGCAATTTATGACCGCATTGAAGTGGTCCGCGGCGCCACCGGCCTGATGTCCGGAACGGGCAACCCGGCGGCGTACGTTAATATGGTGCGCAAGCATGCGGACAGCCCGGAATTTAAAGGCAACGTCTCCGCCAGCTACGGCAGCTGGGACAAGCAGCGCTACGTGCTGGATCTCCAGGCGCCGCTGGTGGAGTCAGGTAAGGTGCGGGGCCGTCTTATCACCGGTTATCAGGACAACGACAGCTTCGTGGATAACTACCACTACCGGAAGAAATTCCTCTACGGCGTGATGGACGCGGATGTCACCGACAGCACGACCCTCTCGGTAGGGTATGAGTATCAGGAAAGCCATACCGCCGACCCAACCTGGGGTGGCCTGCCGACCTGGTACAGCGACGGAAGTAAGACCAACTACAATCGCAGCCAGACCGTCGCGCCTGACTGGGCCTATTCGGATAAAGACAGCACCCGCATCTTCGCTAACCTGACCCAGCGTTTCGATAATGGCTGGGAAGCGCACATCAATGGCATGCATGCTGAAACCAACTTTGACTCTAAGCTGATGTATATGTCCGGTTATCCTGATAAAGAGACCGGCGCGGGCCTGGTGGGTTACGGCGGCTGGAACCGCGGGGAACGTAAACAGGATGCAGTCGACGCCTTCCTGCGCGGCGGCTTCGATCTCTTTGGTCGTCAGCATGAAATGATGTTCGGCGGCAGCTTCAGCCGTCAGCGTAACCATTACGACAATACCATGCCGGATGCGGTATACGGCATGGTTGACGTCGGCAACTTTAAGAACTGGAACGGGAACATTGCCGATCCGCAGTGGACCCCGTGGAAGCTCTACAGCAAAGATGATATTCGTCAGTCTTCAGCCTATTCCTCCGCGCGTTTCTCGCTGGCCGACCCGCTGCACCTGATTCTGGGCGCGCGCTACACCAGCTATAACATTCGCTATAATCCGGCAGGTTCCCCAAACACCCGTCTGGAAAGTACCGAAGATGACGTAACGCCGTACGCGGGCCTGGTGTATGACATCAATGAGGACTGGTCGACCTACGTCAGCTATACCTCCATCTTCCAGCCGCAGGATAAGCGCGACGCCAGCGGACGTTATCTCGACCCTACCACGGGCAAAAGCTATGAAGCGGGCGTGAAGGCCGACTGGTTTAATACCCGCCTCACCACCTCGCTGGCGATTTTCCGCATTGAGCAGGATAACGTCGCAAGCAACACCTATACCTACATGCCGAGCGGTGAGTCGATTTATGAATCGCTGGACGGCGTGGTCAGCAAAGGCGTTGAATTCGAGCTCAACGGTGCCCTGACCGATAACTGGCAGCTGACCTTCGGCGCGACGCGTTATATTGCTGAAGATAAAAATGGTAACGCCGTCAGTTCCGATCAGCCGCGCACGACCATGAAGCTGTTCACCCGTTATCAGCTGCCCATGGTGCCGGCGCTGACCGTGGGCGGTGGTGTAAACTGGCAGAACAAGGTATGGACGGACGTGGAAGGCGGTCCGGCAGGACGTTCCCGCGCGGAGCAAGGCAGCTATGGGCTGGTGAACCTGTTCAGCCGCTATCAGGTCACCAAAGACTTTGCCGTTCAGGCTAACGTCAACAACCTGTTCGACAAAGAGTATTACGACTACGTCGGATCGTATGTGGTGTATGGCGCACCGCTGAACGTTTCGGTGAGCGCGAGCTACGACTTCTGAGTTTAAGCCCGGTGGCGCTACGCTTACCGGGCCTACCCCTCATCCAGGACGGGTAAGGCATAGCCGCCACCCCGCACCAATAAAAAAGGCAGCCATTCGGCTGCCTTAGTCTCCCCAGGTCACAGCTTAGTTGTTGCGGATGTACTCATCCATTTCGGTTTTCAGGTTATCGGATTTTGTTCCGAAGATTGCCTGAACACCAGAACCTGCAACAACGACGCCCGCTGCGCCCAGTTTTTTCAGACCCGGCTGGTCTACTTTCGCCACGTCGGCAACGCTCACACGCAGACGAGTGATACACGCGTCCAGGTTAGTGATGTTTTCTTTACCCCCGAAGGCCGCAACCAGTGCAGGTGCCATTTCGCTGGTCGCACCGGCTTTGCTGTCTTCAGTTGCATCTTCACGACCCGGAGTTTTCAGGTCCAGTGCTTTGATCAGCACGCGGAAGACGGTGTAGTACACCACTGCGTAGCCCGCACCCACGATTGGGAACAGCCACAGCTTGCTGCTGTTACCGGACAGAACGATGAAGTCGATCAGGCCGTGAGAGAAGGACGTACCGTCACGCATACCCAGCAGGATACAGATTGGGAATGCCAGACCTGCCAGTACCGCGTGGATGATGTACAGGATCGGCGCAACGAACATGAAGGAGAACTCGATCGGCTCGGTGATACCGGTCAGGAACGAGGTCAGCGCTGCGGAGATCATGATACCGCCCACTTTTGCACGGTTCTCTGGTTTAGCAGAGTGCCAGATAGCAATCGCAGCGGCTGGCAGACCATACATTTTGAACAGGAAGCCACCAGACAGTTTACCAGCCGTTGGGTCGCCCGCCATGTAGCGTGGGATGTCACCGTGGAACACCTGACCTGCTGCGTTGGTGTATTCACCAATCTGCATCTGGAATGGAACGTTCCAGATGTGGTGCAGACCAAATGGTACCAGGCAGCGCTCAATGAAGCCGTAGATACCGAACGCCACAACCGGGTTCTGGTAAGCCGCCCACTGAGAGAAGGTCTGGATAGCCGTACCGATAGGTGGCCAGATGAAGGACAGGACCACACCGGTGAAAATCGCGGCCAGACCAGAAATGATCGGCACAAAACGTTTACCCGCGAAGAAGCCCAGATACTCAGGCAGCTTGATGCGATAGAAGCGGTTAAACATGTACGCTGCAATCGCACCGGAGATGATACCACCGAGAACACCGGTGTCTGCCAGGTGCTTAGCGGCAATCTCTTCAGCAGGTAAATGCAGGACCAGCGGCGCAACCACAGCCATGGTTTTCACCATGATGCCGTAAGCAACAACGGACGCCAGAGCGGATACACCGTCGTTATTGGTGAAGCCCAGCGCAACACCGATAGCGAAGATCAGCGGCATGTTAGCAAAAACAGAACCGCCTGCTTCGGCCATCACGTGGGAAACTACGGCTGGCAGCCAGCTGAAGTTTGCAGAACCGACGCCCAGCAGAATACCTGCGATAGGCAGTACGGATACTGGCAGCATCAGCGATTTACCGACCTTTTGCAGGTTAGCAAATGCATTCTTAAACATAATTGAGAGTGCTCCTGAGTATTTGTGCTTTTTTTACGCTTTCACGCATTGGCCCGGGGGGAGTACCGCGCCGTGGACAGGACATCTAAGCGCCCTTTATTTATTACACAGAGTAAAATAATTCCCTCTGAGTTTGTTTGACGGCTATCACGTTTCAGTTCAAGACGACCAAAAAACTTGCAGATATTTACATAAAGCATGTCTGGATGTGTCTAAAAACGCCATCACCGCCCTGAATGAGGCGGTGAACTTTACTCGTTTTGCTTATTAATTACGAGCCTAAAAAAAACAGGCGTATCAGACAGATTGCAGGCGGGCGGGGTCGATATGGAACAGGCTGGCAAAGTTTTCCGTGGTCACGCGAGCCAGCTCGTCAATACTGACACCTTTCAGAACGGCCATATACTCAGCAACGTCACGGGTCATCGCCGGCTGGTTCTCTTTCCCGCGATGAGGCACCGGTGCCAGGTACGGGGAATCGGTTTCCACCAGAATACGATCCAGGGGAACATAGCGCGCGGCATCACGCAGCTGTTCAGCATTACGGAACGTAACGATCCCCGAAAACGAGATATAAAAGCCTAAATCAAGCAGCTTACCCGCCGTTTCTCTGTCTTCTGTGAAACAGTGTAGTACGCCACCGCAATCCGTCACCTTTTCTTCCCGCAGGATCTCCAGCGTGTCGGCGCGTGCGTCGCGGGTATGAACGATAACCGGCTTATTCAGTTCACGGCCAATACGGATATGGTTGCGGAAGGATTCCTGCTGCCGAGGTTTCGTCTCTGGCGTGTAGAAGTAGTCGAGGCCGGTCTCGCCCATCGCCACGACGCCCTCTTCTGCGGCAAGGCGGCGTAAATCCTCAACCTCGTACGCTTCATCCTGATTCAGCGGATGCACGCCGCAGGAGAAGACAACGTTGTTACGCTCGCCAACCAGTTCACGCATGGTGCGGTAGCCCGGCAGCGTGGTCGCCACGGCCAGGCAAAATTTCACATCGCGCTCGGCGGCTTTCGCCAGCACGTCGTCCACATTTTTATGCAGGGATTGATAATCCAGGCCATCAAGATGGCAGTGTGAGTCGACTAAAAACATAATGTCTCTCTCAGAGGTGGGAAACCGGCGGTATGACACCCGGTTGCAGGTAGTGTTCGATACGCAGTAACTGGTCGGTCAGTAAAAGCTCGCGATTAAGACCGGTTACCGTCAAAAGTTGTTCACGACTCTGGCAGATATCATGAAGGATAGCGTGCAGCGACGACCCGGACAGGCGATTCGCCAGCGTGGTGACCAGCGTCCACACGTCAGGGTTAGTCAGAAGCGTCGCCCCTTGCTGGATTTTGAGCGCATCCAGCAGCAGTGCGGCCAGCCAGTGGAGCCGTTCCGGAGCCTGATCGCTGTTCAGCGCTGGCAGGACGCTCAGCCAGTCATGGTTATCGAGGGCTGATTCAACCGCACGACAAAGCGTTTCACGCTGGGACCACACCTCCGGCTGCAATAAGGCCAGCGCAGCCGCAGGCGCACCGCTGCACAGACGCAACGCCGAGAGCGCCGCATCCTGTGACACCGTCACTTCACGCTCCAGCCAGGCGAGCGCCCACGACTCCTGGGGGGCTGCAAGGTGGTGAAGACGGCAGCGGCTACGCAGCGTCGCCAGCAGTCGGCCCGGCTCGCGGCAGGAGAGGAAAAACCAGGTATTTTCTGGCGGCTCTTCCAGCGTTTTTAACAGCGCGTTGGCGGCGGCTTCCGTGAGCAGCGCGGCGTCCTTCAGCCACACCACTTTCGCCCCTCCCAGACGCGCATATTCGTACAGTTTCTCACTGACCTCACGCACCGCGTCGATGCCGAGCGTATTTTTGCCCTTCTCGGGTTCGAGGGTGTAATAGTCAGGATGCGTGCCCGCCTGCATGAGCTGGCAGCCCCGGCACTTGCCGCAGCTTTTATGCCCTTCCGGCTGTTGGCACATCAGAAAGCGCGTGATGGCGTAGATCAACGCATCATCGCCCATGCCCGGCAGGGTCTGGATCAGTAACGCATGATGCCCCCGACCAACCTGATAGCTGTTGATCAGCTGTTCAAAGTGCGGGCGCAACCATGGATACCATTTCATGCCTGCTGCTCCTGTACCCACTGCGTAACGGTCTGCTGAATATCACGCGTCACGTTATCCAGGGATTGCGTCGCGTCGATGGTACGAATGGTACTGTCCTGTCCGGCCAGTTCCAGATAACGCGCGCGGGTGCGGTTAAAGAAGTCAAAAGACTCCTGTTCAATTCGGTCCAGTTCGCCGCGCGCCCGGGCGCGCTTCAGGCCCACCTCAGGGGTCACGTCGAGATACAGCGTCAGGTCAGGACGGAAATCGCCCAGAACCGCGTCGCGAAGCGTAGCCAGCATGGCCTGATCGATACCTCGGCCACCGCCCTGATACGCCTGGGTTGAGAGATCGTGGCGATCGCCAATTACCCATTTCCCTTCTGCCAGCGCGGGCTTGATCACCGTCTCCACCAGCTGAACGCGCGCTGCATAGAACATCAGCACTTCCGCTTTGTCGGTAATAACTTCATCGCCGACGGATTTGATATCCAGAACCAGACTGCGCAGTTTTTCCGCCAGCTGCGTACCGCCCGGCTCGCGGGTGAAGACCATGTCGGCGACGCCAAGCGATGTCAGCGTATCAACCACCACGTTACGGGCGGTGGTTTTTCCCGCCCCTTCGAGTCCCTCAATGACAATGTATTTACTGCGCATTTTTTTCCTTAAGTGCCTTCAGATAGTCCTGAACAGAGCGATTGTGGCTGGCCAGGTTGGTGTTAAAGGTATGCCCCCCTTTTCCATCAGCCACAAAATAGAGATACGGTGTCCTGGCCGGGTGCGCGGCAGCCTTCAACGAGGCTTCTCCTGGTGTTGCGATCGGTCCAGGCGGCAAGCCGCTAATGACGTAGGTATTATACGCCGTTGGCGTCTCCAGATCTTTTCTGGAAATCTTGCCGCTGTAGTTTTCGCCCATGCCGTAGATAACGGTAGGATCGGTCTGCAAACGCATGCCGATGCGCAGACGGTTAATAAACACCGAGGCAACCTGATCGCGTTCGGCAGCGACGGCCGTCTCTTTCTCGATGATAGAGGCCATCGTCATGAACTGGTTTTGATCTTTATACGGCAGGCCTTCAGCTCGCCCTTTCCAGGCAGACTCTACCGCCGCGACCATTTTGTTGTGCGCGCGCTTCAGGATTGCCACGTCCGTCGTGCCTGCCGTGTACATCCAGGTGTCGGGCCAGAACCAGCCTTCGATCCACTCGGGATGGTCGAATTTTAAGGCTTCCGCAACCGTCTGGTAGCGATCATCCTTGAGCGTATGCTTGATATACGGCGCGTCGCGCAGCTGCCTGAGGTAATCGCTCAGACGCATACCCTCAACAAAACGCAGCGGGAACTGGGCTTCTTTACCACTCTCCAGCAGTTGCAGCATCTCGCGCACGGTCATGCCAGGGGTAAAGCGATAGGTCCCGGCCTTAAAGTGGGACAGTTCAGGCTCAATACGCAGCAGCCACTGGAAGACACGTGGGCGGTTGATGATTTTGTCACCATACAGCTGCTGACCAAGCGCCTGCCGCCCGGTACCCGCTTTCAGGGTAAAAATCGTCTCGTCTTTAATCAGGATCTTGCTGTCCGCCAGCTGACGGACTTTCCACACTCCCGCTCCGCCGGCAATACCGAACGCAACGATAAGAAGGAGGACAAAGCGTAACATTTTCTTCATGACTACCTGGTTTGCTCACATAACGGGGCCAGAAACTGGAACAGCTCGCGGGATGACCAGCACGTGTGGCCATAAGCGCGAACGGGGACAACGGGCATTAGCGCATTGCAGATAACAACTTCATCCGCGGCCAGCAGCGCCTCTTCCTTTGCGTTAACTTCGACAACGCGAACGTCAGCGCGTGCCAGCTGTTGCAAACAAAACTGTCGCATTATGCCGTTGACGCCGGCCTGCTCCAGCGAAGGCGTGAATACGTCACTGCCCTTCCGCCAGAGTAAATTAGCCGCACAGCATTCCGTAATGTACCCTTCGCTGTCAAGAACCAGCGCCTCCCCGGCCTCCGTCTGCTCAAGATGAGTACGAATAAGCACCTGTTCAAGGCGGTTAAGATGTTTTATTCCGGCAAGCATCGGGTTTCGTCCCAGGCGTACCGGGCTCAGCGCCAGGGCTACGCCCTCTTCACGCCAGTGCGCGTAGTGGGAAGGATAATCTGAAACGGAAAGGATCCGCGTAGGATGCAGGCAGGCAGAGCCGCTGTACCCTCGCCCGCCGCTGCCGCGGCTTATGATCACCTTCAATACGCCGCTCGTTTTCGCTGATGCCAGCCGACGCATCTCGCTTTCGAGAATGCCCCACGCTGAGAAGGGGATCAGTAACGTTTCGCAGGCTTTTTGTAAACGAAGGATATGGGCTTCGAGCAGGCACACGCCACCGTCGAGAATACGCGCGGTCGTGAAACAGCCATCACCAAACTGGGTCGCCCTGTCGCTTGCCGGCAGCGTTTCTTGCTCAAGGCCATTGATTAAAAACATGGTGGCTCCTTATGCGTTGAGGCACAGTCTGGCAGGATGTTGATAGCCGGACAAGTGGATTTCACCTAATAAAAAAGGCCCGGCAAGCGGACCTTTTTTAACGTCAGTGACTAATCAGACTCAGACCTTTTTGAAGATCAGAGAACCGTTAGTTCCACCGAAACCGAAGGAGTTACACAGGGTGTACTCCATACCGCTCACCTGGCGTGCCTCGTGAGGAACGAAGTCCAGATCGCAACCTTCATCCGGATTATCCAGGTTGATGGTTGGCGGTACAGCCTGATCGCGCAGCGCCAGGATAGAGTAGATTGACTCTACCGCGCCCGCCGCACCCAGCAGGTGGCCGGTCATGGATTTCGTGGAGCTCACCAGTACACGGCTGGCAGATTCGCCGAAGATAGACTTAACAGCCTGCGCTTCTGCTTTATCGCCCGCAGGAGTAGACGTCCCGTGTGCGTTAACGTAGCCAATCTGTGCCGGAGTAATGCCCGCATCACGGATCGCGTTAGCCATAGCCAGCGCGGCGCCCGCACCATTTTCTGGTGGTGACGTCATGTGATACGCATCGCTGCTCATGCCAAAGCCAACGATTTCAGCATAAATTTTCGCGCCACGTTTTTTCGCGTGTTCGTACTCTTCCAGTACGATCATGCCCGCACCGTCACCCAGCACGAAACCGTCACGGTCTTTATCCCACGGACGGCTTGCCGCCTGCGGGTTATCGTTACGGGTTGAGAGCGCACGCGCTGCACCGAAGCCACCGACACCCAGCGGGGTACTGGCTTTTTCAGCACCGCCCGCAACCATAGCATCTGCATCGCCGTACGCGATAATACGCGCGGCCTGGCCGATGTTATGCACGCCAGACGTACAGGCTGTCGCGATTGAGATGCTTGGGCCACGCAGGCCGAACATAATGGTCAGGTGACCTGCCACCATGTTTACAATCGTAGACGGAACGAAGAACGGGCTGATTTTACGCGGGCCGCCATTCATCAGAGACGTATGGTTTTCCTCAATCAGGCCAAGACCGCCAATCCCGGAGCCGATAGCAGCGCCGATACGGGTAGCGTTCTCTTCCGTAATCTCAAGGCCAGAATCCTGCATGGCCTGAACGCCAGCGACAATTCCATATTGAATGAAGGCATCCATCTTGCGCTGTTCTTTGCGCGAGATGATCTCTTCACAGTTAAAATCCTTTACTAAGCCAGCAAATTTCGTTGCATAGGCGCTAGTATCGAAATGGTCGATTAGGCTGATGCCGCTCTGACCGGCAAGGAGAGCTTTCCAGGTGGACTCTACGGTATTGCCGACAGGAGACAACATGCCAAGTCCGGTCACAACTACACGACGCTTAGACACGTTTGTCCTCCAGGGAGGGATAAAAAAAGAGATTCGTGGGACTACAAAAGATAAAACTCAGGCGGTCGAATGACCGCCTGGAGATGTTCACTTACGCCTGGTGACCGTTGATGTAATCAATGGCAGCCTGAACGGTGGTGATTTTCTCAGCTTCTTCGTCCGGAATCTCAGTATCAAACTCTTCTTCCAGAGCCATTACCAGCTCAACGGTGTCAAGAGAATCTGCGCCCAGGTCTTCAACAAAGGAAGCGGAGTTCACAACTTCTTCCTGCTTAACGCCCAGCTGTTCGCCGATAATTTTCTTAACGCGTTCTTCGATAGTGCTCATACTCTTAAATTTCCTATCAAAACTCGCTTTCGCGATGGTTTTCGTAGTGTATAAAATGTTGAAAAATTTGCAACTAAATCCCGGCAGGTCTTACCACGATTTTACGTTATTTTGAGGCCATTTGCCCAAATAACGCAAATATTTTCGATCGTGATTAAACCATGTACATCCCGCCGTTGACGTGGAGGGTTTCACCAGTGATGTAACCCGCTTCGTCAGAGGCTAAAAATGCAACCGCGCTGGCGATTTCTTTAGGGTCGCCAAGACGACCCGCCGGAACTGCCGCCAGCGTACCCGCACGCTGATCATCCGTCAGCGCACGCGTCATGTCCGTTTCAATAAAGCCCGGAGCAACAACGTTTACAGTAATTCCGCGGGACGCGACTTCACGCGCCAGCGACTTACTGAAACCGATCAGACCTGCTTTCGCCGCAGCGTAGTTAGCCTGACCAGCATTTCCCATGGTACCAACCACAGAACCCACAGTGATAATACGACCATGACGCTTTTTCATCATAGCGCGCATTACCGCTTTTGACAGACGGAATACAGATGACAGGTTGGTTTCGATAATATCGTTCCACTCATCATCTTTCATTCGCATCAGCAGGTTGTCGCGAGTGATCCCGGCATTATTGACCAGAATATCCACTTCGCCAAACTCTGCGCGAATATTTTCCAGAACAGATTCGATAGATGCTGGCTCAGTCACATTCAGTACCAGACCTTTACCGTTCGCACCCAGATACTCGCTGATGGCCTCTGCGCCCTTCTCACTGGTCGCAGTCCCGATCACTTTCGCGCCGCGCGCAACCAGTGTTTCAGCAATAGCACGCCCGATACCGCGGCTTGCGCCGGTCACCAGGGCAATTTTTCCTTCAAAACTCATGGTATTCCTCTTTTATTGCGAGAGTGCCGCTTTCATTGCTTCCGGCTCGTTAATCGCCGAGGCCGTCAGGGTGTCAACAATACGCTTCGTCAGGCCGGTGAGAACTTTACCAGGGCCGACTTCGTACAGATGCTCAACGCCCTGAGACGCCATAAACTCAACGGTTTTGGTCCACTGCACCGGGCTGTAAAGCTGGCGAACCAGCGCGTTACGGATAGCGTCGGGTGCGGTTTCGCATTTCACATCGACGTTATTCACAACGGAAATCGTCGGTGCGTTAAAGGTCATTTTTTCCAGCTCAACCGCCAGCTTATCGGCAGCAGGCTTCATCAGAGCACAGTGAGACGGCACGCTCACCGGCAGCGGCAGCGCGCGCTTCGCGCCCGCAGCTTTACAGGCGGCACCGGCACGTTCAACCGCTTCTTTATGACCGGCAATAACTACCTGGCCCGGCGAGTTGAAGTTTACCGGAGAAACCACCTGACCTTCAGCAGATTCTTCACACGCTTTCGCAATAGAAGCATCATCAAGACCGATGATGGCAGACATGCCGCCCGTGCCTTCTGGCACCGCTTCCTGCATGAATTTACCACGCAATTCAACCAGACGAACCGCATCAGCAAAGGCAATAACGCCCGCACAGACCAGCGCAGAATATTCGCCGAGGCTGTGGCCCGCCATCAACGCTGGCGCTTTGCCGCCCTGCTGCTGCCATACGCGCCACAGCGCGACGGAGGCAGCCAGCAGTGCCGGTTGGGTCTGCCAGGTTTTGTTCAGCTCTTCGGCCGGACCCTGCTGGGTCAGCGCCCACAGATCATAACCCAGCGCGTCAGAAGCTTCACGGAAAGTCTCTTCGATAACCGGGTAGTTTGCCGCCATTTCAGACAACATCCCAACGGATTGCGAGCCCTGTCCCGGGAACACAAAAGCAAATTGCGTCATTTTTTAATCCTTATCCTAGAAACGAACCAGCGCGGAACCCCAGGTGAACCCACCACCGAAGGCTTCAAGCAAGACCAGTTGGCCCCGTTTAATTCGTCCATCGCGTACCGCTTCGTCAAATGCGCACGGTACCGATGCCGCAGAGGTATTGCCGTGGCGATCGAGCGTCACCACAACGTTATCCATTGACATGCCCAGCTTCTTCGCCGTCGCGCTGATAATACGCAGGTTAGCCTGGTGTGGCACCAGCCAGTCGAGCGCGGCGCGGTCCAGATTATTTGCTTCCAGCGTCTCGTCAACGATGTGGGCCAGTTCAGTGACGGCCACCTTAAACACCTCGTTACCCGCCATCGTCAGGTAGATCGCGCTGTCCGGGTTAACGCGATCGGCGTTAGGCAGCGTTAACAGTTCGCCGTAGCGACCGTCAGCATGCAGATGCGTGGAGATGATGCCCGGCTCGTCGGACTGCCCCAGCAGTACCGCGCCCGCACCGTCGCCAAAAATAATGATCGTGCCGCGATCGGTTGGATCGCAGGTACGCGCCAGCACGTCAGCGCCGATCACCAGCGCATATTTTACCGCGCCCGATTTCACGTACTGATCGGCGATGCTCAGCGCATAGGTGAAGCCCGCACACGCTGCGGCAACGTCAAACGCCGGGCAGCCTTTAATGCCGAGCATGTTCTGCACCTGGCACGCCGCGCTTGGGAAGGCATGCGTGGCAGACGTTGTCGCCACCACAATAAGCCCGATCTGTTCTTTATCAATGCCTGCCATCTCAAGCGCGCGCTGAGCGGCTTCGTAGCCCATGGTGGACACAGTTTCGTCTGGCGCGGCGATACGACGTTCACGGATACCTGTGCGCGTGACAATCCACTCGTCAGACGTATCTACCATTTTTTCAAGATCGGCGTTGGTACGCACTTGTTTTGGCAGGTAGCTGCCGGTACCTAAAATCTTCGTATACATGTACGCTCAGTCACTTTTAGCTAATACAGATCCCAGGCGAGCGGCAATCCTCTGAGGAACTTGTCGCTGCACCGCCTGCACTGCCTGTTCAATCGCGACGGTAAAGGCTCGCTGATTGGCGGCGCCATGACTCTTAATCACGATGCCGCGCAATCCTAACAGACAGGCGCCATTATACTGGTCGGGGTTGAGGTGACTGAATCGCCGCGTCAGGCTTTTTTGTAACCAACGCTTTAATAAAATCAGCCACCAAGACCTTTTTTTACCGTCTCCCTGCGATTTCAGCAGGGAAAGGAACATTCGTACGACCCCTTCCATGGTCTTCAACGTTACGTTTCCGGTGAAGCCATCACACACTAATACGTCCGTTTTGCCCGTCAGCAACTCATTGGCTTCGAGATAACCAATATAGTTGATGGAGGGAACCTGTTTGAGTATTTCCGCAGCGTCGCGGATACTGTCCAGGCCTTTGGTTTCTTCTTCACCAATATTCAATAACGCAACGCGGGGGTTGTTAATCCCGACCACGTCTTCTGCCAGCACCGACCCCATCACGGCAAACTGAGCCAGCATTGTACTATCACAATCTACGTTAGCGCCCAGATCGAGCACCACCGTTTTGCCCTTCTGCTGGTGCGGTAACACCGTCACCAGCGCCGGACGCTCAATGCCCTCAATCGGCTTGAGCAATAATTTCGACAGCCCCATCAGCGCGCCGGTATTTCCCGCGCTGACGCAAGCCTGCGCTCGCCCTTCTTTCACCAGCTCCAGCGCCATGCGCATAGAGCTGCCACGGCTATTACGAATAGCCTGCGATGGCCGGGCATCACTGGCAATAACTGACTGCGCAGGAATAATCTGCAGACGCGAACGTTGTTCAAAGTCAGCTTTTGCAAGTAATGGCGTGATTGTGTCGGGATTACCGACTAATAGAAGTGTGAGTTGCGAATTAGAATTCAGTGCCTGCAATGCTGCAGGCACTGTCACGGTAGGGCCAAAATCGCCCCCCATGACATCTAACGCCAGGGTTAGACGTGTCAAGGTATCGTCGCAGCCTGGTTCGGTAAACTCCCCGTTTGCACGGGGAAGTTCCTCACTAAGCCTAATCACGCTGACGCGTGATTACTTAGTGATAACCTTGCGGCCGCGGTAGAAACCGTCAGCGGTGATGTGGTGACGCAGGTGTTTCTCACCAGAAGTCTTGTCTACAGACAGGCTGGTAACTGCGGTCAGCGCGTCATGGGAACGACGCATGCCACGTTTGGAACGGGTTGGTTTATTCTGTTGTACGGCCATGGACCTTACTCCTCAATTACTTACGCTTTAAGCTGGCTAATACGGCAAATGGGTTTGGTTTTTGCGCTTCATCAGGCAGTTCCCCAAAGACCATGTCCGCCTCGGACACTTCACAGTGTTCAGAATCATGCACCGGAACCACTGGCAAGGAGAGGATGACTTCATCTTCAACCAGAGCCAGAAGATCGATTTCACCGAATTCGTTAACCTCAATCGGCTCATACGCTTCCGGGAGTGCTTCAGCCTGTTCGTCAGAACGAACCGGACTAAAACAATACGTTGTGTGAACATGCTGTACGAACGGTTTCCCGCAACGCTGACATTCGAGCGTTACCGTTACCTTTGCATCACCGGTTAAGACGGCGAGACGCTGGTTATCGATAGCGAACGACATGGAGCATTCTACATCACTGTCCACACTGACTACAGACTCGGCAATACGCTCGGCCTGATCGGAAGAATAAATTCCTTCGTAATCGAGGCGTTTTTGAGCCGTACGAACCGGATCAAGAGTCAGGGGTAATTTTACCTTTTGCATAGGGCGCGCATATTAACTTTGTAACGTCATAGAGTCAAAGAAAAAGGCAACCAGAGCTGCCTTTTGCCAATTATTCGCACACATTGCGGCCTGTAGTTTAAAATGGCTGGCATCGATACGCTATATCTGGTGATAAAAATATGCCAAATCTCGTACTTGCTTCCACTTCACCCTATCGCCGAATGCTGCTGGAAAAGCTCGGGATCCCGTTTGAATGCGCCGCACCCAACGTTGATGAGACGCCACAGCCGGGAGAGTCGCCACGTCATCTGGTGACCCGTCTCGCAAAGGAGAAAGCGCAATCGTTGGCCGAACGCTACCCTGCTCATCTGATTATAGGCTCCGATCAGGTTTGCGTGCTGGACGGCGAAATCACCGGCAAACCGCATACGGAAGAAAACGCCTGCCAGCAGCTTCTGCGTGCGCGAGGCAGTATTGTGACCTTTTATACGGGCCTGGCGCTTTATAATTCGGCCACCGGTCATCTGCAAAGCGAATGCGAGCCGTTCGACGTGCACTTTCGTCATCTTAGCGAGCAGGAGATTATGGATTACGTGCGCCGGGAACGTCCTCTGAACTGCGCAGGCAGTTTCAAAAGTGAGGGGCTGGGGATTGCGCTGTTCGACAAACTGGACGGTAGGGATCCCAACACGCTGGTGGGTCTGCCGCTGATAGCGCTGTGCCAGATGTTAAGACGTGAAGAGTGTAATCCGCTGACGATGTGACCGTTGCGGCCTGATGCCCTCACCCCGGCCCTCTCCCACAGGAAGAGGGAGAAATACATGTAGGCCGGGTAAGCGCAGCGCCACCCGGCACAAAATCAGCCACGCAGAACTTTCAGACAGCGTTTGAGCTGCTCATCCAGCGGCGCTTCAATACGGATAACTTCCCCGGTATTAGGATGGGTAAACTTCAGCGCTGCCGCATGCAGGAACAGACGCGACAGCCCCGTACCCGCCAGCTGTTTATCAAATTCGCGATCGCCATAGCGGTCGTCAAACGCAATCGGATGGCCCGCAAACTGGGTATGCACGCGAATCTGGTGCGTACGCCCCGTCACCGGGCTACAGCGCACCAGCGTGGCGAATTCGTAGCGCTCTTCTACTTTAAAGCGCGTCTCAGACGGTTTCCCTTCCTGATTAACACGAACAATGCGCTCGCCGCTTTGCAGAATGTTTTTCAGCAGCGGTGCCTGCACCACCTTCACGTGGGACTGCCACTGGCCGCGCACCAGCGCCAGGTAATCTTTTTGCATCCCTTTTTCGCGAAGCTGTTCATGCAGGGAACGCAGGGCAGAACGCTTTTTCGCTACCAGCAGCACGCCGGAGGTATCACGATCAAGACGGTGAACCAGCTCAAGGAAACGCGCTTCCGGGCGCAGCGCGCGTAAACCTTCGATCACCCCGAAGCTCAGACCGCTCCCCCCGTGTACCGCCGTTCCGGACGGTTTATTCAGCACCAGAATGTGGTCGTCCTCATAAAGGATAACCTCGCTCAGGGCCGCGACTTTTTGCAGCTTCGGAGAAACGCCCTCTTCTTCACGCTCTGCTACGCGTACCGGTGGAATGCGGACTTCATCGCCCGCCTCGAGTTTATACTCAGGCTTCACGCGTTTTTTATTCACCCGCACCTCGCCCTTACGCAGGATGCGATAAATCATACTTTTTGGCACGCCCTTCAGCTGGGTGCGCAAAAAATTATCGATACGTTGCCCCGCGTCATCGTCGGCGATGGCAACCATTTTTACGGCTGGAGTCTCTGTTTTCATGGTTGGCGATTCTAAATAGCGTCAGGCAATAGCGCCACTCATTTTTCTATGCTTATATTTACTTTTATCCGGAACACTCCGCTTTCGCGCAATCGATTTGGTGGTTATTAAACCAATCACCCCGTTGAAGTGAAGAAACTGTGAGTAACCGGGTGATAATTGGTAAAAGTCATCTTGCTATAACCCGGCGAGCAGTGGAATAATGAATCCGTTTTCCGCGTTAAATCCGGGTTTTGTAAGGATCTCGACGGAATGACCAATTTTGTCTGACCGATCATCCACGCAGCAATGGCGTAAGACGTATTGATCTTTCAGGCAGTTAGCGGGCTGCGGGTTGCAGTACTTCCCGGTATAAGGATTGTTCTCTGGAGAGTTTTCCCAGGCAATTCCCCTGATAATTGCGCTGTGTTTCCGTATGAAATACAGGCAACCGACACTCTGCGCCTCTTAAGCGAGCGACAACCGTGAGGTTGGCGACGTGAATAGACACGAGGCCATCGGTTCATACCCCGGAAAGCGTCACCTTGCCCGCAGCTTTGTCGTCAATGTAAGAATAACGAGTAAGTTACGATGAAAAGAATGTTAATCAACGCAACTCAGCAAGAAGAGTTGCGTGTCGCCCTTGTGGATGGGCAGCGCCTGTACGATCTGGATATCGAAAGTCCTGGACACGAACAGAAAAAAGCGAACATTTACAAAGGCAAAATCACCCGCATTGAACCAAGCCTTGAAGCTGCATTTGTCGATTACGGTGCTGAGCGTCACGGTTTCCTTCCTCTCAAAGAGATCGCCCGCGAATATTTTCCTGCCAACTACAACTCCCATGGCCGTCCGAACATTAAAGATGTTCTGCGTGAAGGTCAGGAAGTTATCGTTCAGATCGATAAAGAAGAGCGTGGCAACAAAGGTGCCGCACTGACCACCTTTATCAGTCTGGCAGGAAGCTATCTGGTATTGATGCCAAACAACCCGCGTGCCGGGGGTATCTCTCGCCGTATCGAAGGTGATGACCGTACCGAGCTGAAAGAAGCGCTGGCAAGTCTTGAGCTGCCAGACGGCATGGGTCTCATCGTGCGCACCGCGGGCGTCGGCAAATCTGCCGAAGCCTTGCAGTGGGACTTGAGCTTCCGCCTGAAGCACTGGGAAGCCATCAAGAAAGCGGCAGAAAGCCGTCCAGCGCCGTTCCTGATCCACCAGGAAAGCAACGTCATCGTGCGTGCCTTCCGTGACTACCTGCGTCAGGACATCGGTGAAATTCTGATTGATAACCCGAAAGTGCTTGAGCTGGCTCGCCAGCACATCGCCGCACTGGGTCGCCCGGATTTTACCAGCAAAATTAAACTGTACACCGGTGAAATCCCGCTGTTCAGCCACTATCAGATCGAATCCCAGATCGAGTCTGCCTTCCAGCGTGAAGTGCGTCTGCCGTCCGGCGGTTCTATCGTTATCGATACCACCGAAGCGCTGACCGCCATCGACATCAACTCCGCGCGAGCAACCCGCGGCGGCGATATCGAAGAGACAGCCTTCAACACCAACCTTGAAGCCGCTGATGAAATCGCCCGCCAGCTCCGCCTGCGCGACCTGGGCGGTCTGATTGTTATCGACTTCATCGACATGACCCCGGTTCGCCACCAGCGCGCGGTTGAAAACCGCCTGCGTGAAGCGGTGCGTCAGGATCGTGCCCGTATCCAGATCAGCCATATTTCTCGCTTTGGCCTGCTGGAGATGTCCCGTCAGCGCCTCAGCCCGTCACTGGGCGAGTCCAGCCATCATGTGTGTCCACGCTGTTCCGGTACGGGTACCGTGCGTGACAATGAATCTCTCTCCCTCTCCATTCTGCGCCTGATTGAAGAAGAAGCGCTGAAAGAGAACACCAAAGAGGTTCACGCCATTGTGCCGGTGCCAATTGCCTCCTACCTGCTGAACGAAAAACGTGCAGCGGTCAGCGCAATCGAAGCGCGTCAGGGTGGCGTTCGCTGCATCATCGTGCCAAACGACGAGATGCAAACCCCGCACTATCACGTGCTGCGCGTCCGTAAAGGCGAAGAGACAAGCACCCTCAGCTACCTGCTGCCGAAGCTGCATGAAGAAGAAATGGCGCTGCCGTCTGACGAAGAGCCTGCCGAGCGTAAACTGCCTGAGCAGCCAGCTTTAGCAACCTTCATCATGCCGGAAGCACCGCCGGAAGCGACGCTGGAAAAACCAGCGGAAAAACCTGCCGTGCAGAAAGCCGCCCCTGCCGCGCCAAAAACGCAGCCTGAGCAACCGGGTCTCCTGAGCCGCATCATCGGTGCGCTGAAAAAAATGTTTGCCGGCGAAGAAGTTCAGCCTGAGCAGCCGAAAGAAGCGCCAAAAGAAGCGAAACCAGAGCGTCAGCAGGACCGTCGTAAGCGTCAGAACAATCGTCGCGATCGTAACGACCGCAACGAGCGTGGCGATCGTAATGAGCGCCGTGATAATCGTTCCGAGAACAACGAAGGTCGTGAGCAACGCGAGGACAACCGTCGCAACCGTCGCGAGAAGCAACAGCAGAACGTTGACGATCGTGAAATTCGCCAGCAGGCGGGCGATGAGTCCGAGAAGAGCAAACAGCGAGACGAGCAGCAGCCTCGCCGCGAGCGTAGCCGTCGTCGTAACGACGAGAAGCGCCAGGCTCAGCAGGAAGTCAAAAACCTGAATCGCGAAGCGCCTGTAGAACAGCAGGACGCTGAGCAGGAAGAGCGCACCCAGGTTATGCCGCGTCGCAAGCAGCGTCAGCTGACCCAGAAAGTACGTGTCGGTGCTGCTCAGGCGGAAGAAAGCGAAGTCATCGCGGTCGAAGCGCCAGAAAGCACAACGGGTACACAGGTTGCGAAAGTTGATCTGCCAGCCGTGGTGGAAAATCAGGTTGAGCAGGACGAGAGCAGCGAAAACCGTGACAACGCAGGCATGCCGCGTCGCTCCCGCCGTTCTCCACGTCACCTGCGCGTGAGCGGCCAGCGTCGTCGTCGCTACCGTGACGAGCGTTACCCGACTCAGTCGCCAATGCCGCTGACCGTGGCGTGCGCGTCACCAGAGATGGCCTCCGGTAAAGTCTGGATCCGCTATCCGGTTGCTCGCCCTGAGCAGGCTGTTGAAGAGCAGGCTGTAACCGAAGAGGTGATTGCACCGGTAGCCGCGGCAGAAAACGTCGTGACTGAAGCGGCAACCGTGGCAGAGCCGCAGGTTGTTGAGCCTCAGGCTGTTGAAACGGCGGCACCACAGGCTGTGGAAGTGGAAACGACCCATCCTGAAGTGATTGCTGCACCGGTTGATGCCGCCCCGCAGATTATCGCCGAAGAAGATGCCGTAGTGGCTGAAGAGGTCGTGGAACACGCTGAACCTGCACCAGCAGTGGAAGAAACCGCAGACGTTGCCGTCGAAACGGTTACCGAAGAGGTGGTTCAGGACGTCGAGATTCAGGTTAAACCTGTTGTCGAAGAAGTCAAAGCGCCTGAAGTGAAGCCTGCGCCGGTTGAGGCAGTTGCCGCACCAGCCCCTGCGCACGTTGCTACAGCACCTATGACCCGCGCCCCGGCACCAGAGTATGTGCCTGAAGCGCCGCGCCATAGCGACTGGGTACGTCCGGAATTCAACTTCGAAGGTAAAGGTGCTGCCGGTGGTCACAGTGCAACGCACATGGCTACTGCGCCTGCTACCCGTCCGCAGTCTGTGGAATAACACACCCTAAGACTGAAAGCCGACCTTCGGGTCGGCTTTTTTTATGGCTGCTGCACGGGCTTTCTCATTCCGGTGACCTCCGGCATGATCTGCCGCATCATTTCCAGAAAACGCCGCAAGCGCGCCGGATAGTAGCGGGACCAGGGGTAAACCAGATGCACCGGTAACGCTGCCGGCTGCCACTCCGGCAGCAAGTGCACCAGCCGCCCTTCCTGAATATCATCCTGCACCGTCCAGCTGGATACCACCGCCACGCCAAGGCCGGTGAGCGCCGTATTGCGGGCCACATACAGGCTGTCGGTACTCAGACGTGGCGTAATGGTCACACGCGCCGTGGCTGGTGATGCCTCATGAAAAAGCTCCACATGACGTTGGTAAAAAGAGCTGATGGCAATCCAGGGGAGGTGTTGCAGATCGTCCGGCGTGTTAACTGCGGGAAAACGGGCCAGCAGCGCCGGCGACGCCACCACCGAGCGCGGCACTTCAGCCAGCAGCACGGACACGGTCGCCGGATCGACTTCAGCGCCTACCCGGATAGCACAGTCCAGGTTGTCGCCGAGGAAATCAACTGACCTATCGTTGAGCATCCATTCGATTGAGAGCAGCGGATAGCGCTGCAAAAATTCGGTTAACGGCTTCAGAAGCTGATCCTGGCCAAACGCGTGGGGAGCCCTCACCCGCAGAACACCGACCGGCTCCTCCTCTTTCTGCCCCACCTCGTCTTCCAGCGCCAGCCAGCTGTCAATCACCCGTCGGGCATGCTGATAGCAGCGTTCGCCGTCATCGGTAAGACGGGCTGTATGAGTTGTACGCAGCATCAGGCGCACGCCCAGCATGGTCTCAAGCGACTGCAACCGTCGGCTTACCGTCGCCTGGGTTGTTGCCAGCTGGCGAGCCGCCGCAGAGAGTGACCCTGCCTCAACGATGCGAACGAACGTGCGCATCAGCTCTACCCTGTCTATACGCTCAGCTCTTTTCATAGGTTTTATTATCATACGTTCAACGTATAAGCGTTTTACCACTGCGCCCGCTACCGTCGCAAGCCGTCCTGATAAAAAATAGCCGCACACGACGAATGAGGAACATCTTATGAACACCACCACAACCACCACCCAGGCCGTGAGCCGCTGGGTAATCGTTATGCTGGCGCTTGGCGCTGGCTTCAGCGTGGCATCCATCTATTATGCCCAGCCTCTGCTGCCGCTGATGGGCTCAGACCTGCACCTGAGTATCGAAGGCATGGGTATGGTCCCGACGCTCACCCAGGCGGGTTACGCCTTAGGCATCCTGTTTCTGCTCCCGCTCGGCGATCGTCATGACCGCAGGACCTTGATCCTGATAAAAAGTGCGGCCCTGGCGCTGTTCTTGCTGGGCTGTAGCCTGACCGGACAACTGCACTCCCTGCTGCTCACCAGCCTGCTGATTGGCATGGCCGCTACCATGGCTCAGGATATCGTCCCGGCGGCAGCGATCCTGGCACCGGAAGGGAAACAGGGTAAAACTGTCGGCACGGTGATGACCGGCCTGCTGCTGGGCATTTTGCTCTCCAGAACCGTAAGCGGCGTGGTGGGTGAAGCCTTCGGCTGGCGGGTGATGTATCAGCTGGCCGCCGCAAGTATTGCGCTTGTCGGCGTAGCCATGTGGGCCGTGCTTCCCCGCTTCGCTGTTCACTCCACGCTCAGCTACCCGGCGCTGATGCGCTCCATGGAACACCTGTGGCGTCGCTACCCGGCGCTGCGTCGGGCCGCGCTGGCTCAGGGTTTTCTGTCGATTGCCTTCAGCGCGTTCTGGTCGACGCTGGCGGTCATGCTGCTGGAACGTTATCACCTTGGCAGCGCCGTGGCGGGTGGGTTTGGTATTGCCGGTGCCGCAGGCGCGCTGGCCGCACCGCTGGCGGGTGGCCTGGCCGATAAGCTGGGCGCCGGTAAAGTGACCCAGCTGGGTGCCGCACTGGTCACCGTGTCGTTTGCCCTGATGTTCCTGATGCCGGCGCTGGGTGTACACGGTCAGCTGATCCTGATAGCGATCTCTGCGGTGGGTTTCGATCTCGGCTTGCAGTCCAGCCTCGTGGCGCACCAGAACCTGGTCTACGGCCTTGAGCCGCAGGCACGCGGACGTCTTAACGCCCTGCTGTTTACCGTCATTTTCATTGGAATGGCGCTGGGTTCGGCATTAGGCAGCAATATCTATACGCTGGCGGGCTGGACGGGCGTGGTTGGGCTGGCGACCCTGTGTGGCGCCATTGCGCTGGCTATCAGAGTGATTGAAAGCGCCCGGGTGCTGTCCGCACAGGCAGAAAGCGTGTAAAAAAAATGCCCAACCCGGATGGGTTGGGCAGACAAAACATGCCCAGTTTCAAGACATGTTCTAAAAGGTCTGAGTATTATCTGTTCATCTGGAACAACGACATACCCTGCATATCGCTAAAGGCTTTATACGAGGCCTGTAACGCCGCCTGCTGCATGGTGTAGGACGAAATCACCGAGTTCCAGTCCACGTCCACCAGGTCACTCATCTGCTGGGTCTGGCCCAGCGCGCGATCCTCACCCAGAGAATCCAGCTTGCCCAGCTCGTCCAGCTTGATGCCGAGGTCCGCGCGCACGGTCAATACGTTGTTGAGGGAGTTGCTCAGGCCACGGTTGGCTTTATCAATTGCCGCGGTAAACGCTTCGGCCTTCGTTTCGTCATCGCCAACCGGCGTATTCAGCGCACCGATGGCAGCGTCGAGGATCTTGAACAAATTCGTTTCCTGAGCGCTACCATCTGGCTCCGGCTTTGCATTGCTGGTGAAGCTGTCGAAAACTTCAGCGCCCGTATGGCTGATTTGCATCGTCCGCGCGGAGTCAACCTGCTGGCTGATTGGCGTACCGCCGCCCTGATACGTTCCGGTCGCCTGGTCGAACGCCGCCGCTTCGGTTTTGTAACCTGAAAAGATATAGCGACCGTTACCGTCCGTGCTGTTAGCCAGGTTCATCAGCTGATCGCGAATACCTTGCAGGTTCGTTGCCAGCGAAGCGCGGTCATCGTCGCTTAACGTGCCGTTGCCCGCATTGACAATCTTTTCCTGAGCCGCCTGGATTGCGGTTGTCACCTGCGATAACACGTTCTCTTCCAGAGAGACTTTCGTCGTAGCGAAGGAGCGCGCCAGCGCATACTGGCTGTTTTGCGTTTGAGCCTGAGAGAGCACAACGGCCTGCGAAGCGGCAATCGGATCGTCAGACGGACGGTTAATGCGCTTACCCGTAGACATCTGCTCGCCGTAGCTGAGCCAGAGGCTTTGGGAGTTCGTCACGCCGCGCATGCTTTGCTCATACATCATTTGAGTACTAATACGCATTTTTTATGCCTCAGCCTTAGCGGATATTGATCAATGCATCAAACAGCGCGCTCGCCGTTTGCAGCACCTGCGCATTCGCCAGATAGTACTGCTGATAGCGTTGCAGGTTGCCATACTCTTCATCCAGGTTAACCCCGGAGATTGACTGCTGCTGTTTGGTCAGCTGCGTCACTACGTTCACCTTGGTTTCGCTGCTGGTTTTCAGGGACGCCGTGGTGCTGCCCACCGTACTGACCAGGGCGGCATACGCGTCGTTAAAGGTTTTGTTCCCACCGACCAGCTTGGCGCTCTGCAAATCCAGAAGCTTTTGACCGTTGGTATTGTCGCTTTCGCCGCTTCCTTTCGCGGAAGCCATCGCCAGTTTGGACTCGTCGCTGATCGCCACGTCCATATTTACGATGACGTCATTCACCGGCTTCACGATAAAGCTGTCTTTATTATTGGCCGAACCGCTAATGTTGACGTTGAGACCATCGAACGACAGGTTACCGCCTGTATCCGGCTTGGCCGTGAAGCTGGTGTTGTCTGACAGACGGGTGATGGTCCAGTCGGTACCGTTGTACTCAACTTTGTAGTTTGTCGCCTGCACCTTCGTACTGTCCGTCATCGTTGCCGTAACGGCCGCGTTCCCGGTGTTTTTGCCGTTACTCAGCACCGCCGGGGAGCCAAAATCAAACAGCTTACCGCCTTTGTCCCCGTTCGCATCAAAGCCCGCCTGGTGCTGGGTATTCATGGCATCGGCAAACGCCAGCGCCATCTGGTTAAGCGTATTTCGCGCCTGATCCAAATCCTGAGAACGGAACGTTAACAGCCCGCCAAGCGACCCCGTGGTGATCTGTTTTTCCGAGATCTCCACGTTACCCGCGGCGGCATCCACATAGGCAATCGTGGTACGCGCGGGATCCGCACTGGATTTCACCGCAGCAAGCTGGCTTGCGTTGCTGCCCTGTACCAGGGTGTAACCGTTGGCGATTGAAATGTTATAGGTGCCGCTGTCCTGCACGGTCACGTCCACGCCGACAATCTTGTTCAGCTCACTCACCAGCTGATCGCGCTGATCGAGCAGTTCGTTCGGGGATGCGCCCGCCCCTACGCCAGTCAGTCGGGAAATCTGGTCGTTAAGGTTGGCAATCTGCTTCGCGTAGTTATTGATCTGATCGACGCTGGTAGAAATCGCCGTATTAACCTGCGCATCCTGATCGCGGAGATACTGATCGTTGGTTTTGAACTGGTTTACCAGACCATCCGCCTTCCCGAGTACCGTCTGGCGTGCAGCCGGATCTTCTGCGTTACTCACCAGCGTTTGCAGACTTTTAAAGAAATCCTGGAGGTTGGCAGAGAGCGAGTTAGTGGTATCCGAAAGCACGTCGTCAATTTTTGACATCTGCTGGTAGCGCGTGGTCAGCCCGCTGCTCTGGTTCTGCGCCGCGCGCAGCTGGTTGGTGATAAATGAATCATATTCACGCTGAACGCCGGAGACATAGACCCCGTTACCCACCCAACCGCCGCCGGTCAGGGTGCTGTTTGATGCGCCCAGAATGGTGGTCTGGCGGGTATAACCTGCCACGTTGTAGCTTGAAATATTATTACTGACGGTATTGAGTGCCGACTGCGCAGCACTGAGGCCACTCATGGCGCTGTTAATCAAACTGGACATGGGGGTTCCTTTTATACGTTCAGACACAAGTCCTGATGAAGGTTATCGGCAACCTCCACCGGGACTTGAGAACTTTCAGAACAGATTTTCGAGATCTGTGCTATAGGCTTTGCTGACCTTCTCAGACATGGATTTCAGCTGCTGGATCATGCTGGTCAGCTTGCGGGCATAGTTTGGATCGGTGGCGTAGCCGGCATTCTGCAACGCCTGAGCGCCCTGCTCTGGCGTGGCGGCCTGGGTCACGGCGGTGTAGCGCGGGTTCCGGCTCAGCAGCCCGACATAATCCGATAACGCTTCAAGATAGGAGCTGTAGACGCGGAATTTGGCTTTCACCTTCACTGCCGCACCGTTTTCATATTCCGTCGTGGTAATTTCCGTGGTCGGCCCCTTCCAGCTGGAGGTGGCCTTCACGCCAAAGATGTTGAAGCTCGGCTCGCCGTTTTCCCTGCGGATTTGACGTTGCCCCCAGCCCGACTCCAGCGCTGCCTGCGCCAGAATCAGATGGTGCGGGACGCCACTCTCTTCACTGGCAAGACGCGCTGGCAGGGAGAGCTGCGCCAGGAAGTCTTTGCTGTCGCCGGAGAGCGGCTCGTCACGCGTTTCTGCCGGCTTCGGCATCGCCTTACGCACCATCTGCGTCAACGCCTGATTTTGATAACTGGTCACCTTTTCCAGATCAAACTTCATTGGCACCTGCTGCGGGGCCTCTTCAGGCGGCAGACCCTGAGCGGCTGCGGTCTGTTTCACAATCATGTCCGCCAGGCCGAGCCCCTTTCCGGCGGTCATTTGCTGGGCAATCTGCTGATCGTACATGCTGGTGTAAAGCCGCGTGGAATCGCTGCTGAACATGCCATCTTTTGGCAGCGTTTCACGCATGCTTTTCAACATCATCTGCACGAACATGCCTTCCACCTGGCGGGCAACCGGGCGGATGTTCGCCGCCGGATCCTTACCCGCGCTGGTTTTCAGCTCGTTGAGCGACTGGGTATCCCAGGCGGCACTGGTCAACAGCTTGCTATCGGTCAGCATTTAGATGATTTCCAGTTTGGCGCGCAGGCAGCCTGCACTTTGCATGGATTGCAGAATGGACATGAGATCCATCGGCGTTGCGCCCAGCGCGTTCAGGGCACGCACCACGCTGTTCAGGTTGGCGCTGGAGCGCACGCTCTGCAACGATCCGCCGCTCTGTCGCAAATCAATCTGCGTTTGCGGCGTCACCACCGTCTGACCGCCACCAAACGGCGTATCCGGCTGGCTGACGTTGGCCGAACGGTTAACCGTCACGGAGAGGTTGCCCTGCGCCACGGCGCAGCTGTCCAGCGTTACTTCGCGGTTCATGACCACCGAGCCGGTACGGGAGTTGATAATGACTTTCGCATCCTGAAGCGGCACGTTCACGTCCATATTCTGGATTTCGGCCAGCATTCGCACCTGGTTACTACTGCCGCTTGAAGTGCGGATCTGTACGGTGCGGGCATCCAGCGCGGTGGCGCTGCCGTAGCCCCGGCTGCGGTTGATGGTGTCAGCAATCTGCTGCGCCATCGTGAAGTCTTCGTTATTCAGTTGCAGGTTAATGGTGTTGCCGGTGCCGAACTGGGTCGGCAGTTCACGTTCAATGATGGCGCCGTTGGTGATACGTCCCCCGTTCAGCTGGTTCACCTGCACGCTGCTGCCGCCTGCCGACGCGCCTGCCCCGCCAACCAGAATGTTGCCCTGCGCCAGCGCATACACCTGGCTGTCGACGCCTTTCAGCGGCGTCATCAGCAGCGTACCGCCGCGCAGGCTTTTAGCGTTACCCATCGACGAGACAACCACGTCAATGGTCTGCCCCTGGCGCGCAAACGCCGGGTACGACGCGGTCACCATCACCGCCGCCACGTTTTTCAGCTGCATATTGGTCCCGGCCGGGACGGTAATACCGAGCTGAGAGAGCATGTTATTCAGGCTCTGGGTGGTGAACGGCGTCTGGGTAGTCTGGTCACCCGTACCGTCCAGCCCCACCACCAGGCCGTAGCCGATCAGGGAGTTTTCACGCACGCCCTGCACGCTGGTGAGATCGCGAATGCGATCGGCCTGCGCAACGGTAGCCACCAGCGACAGCGCCACGGCGAAGAGAAATTTATACATAGGTCACCTCGCTTACATCGGCGATAGGTTAAGGAAGAAGCGTTGCAGCCAGCCCATATTCTGCGCTTCGTTGATATAGCCGTTGCCGACGTACTCAATGCGCGCATCCGCCACCTGGGTGGACGGTACGGTGTTGGTGCCGCTGATGGTGCGAGGGTTAACCACACCGGAGAAGCGAATAAATTCCGTGCCCTGGTTAATGGCGATCTGTTTTTCACCCACCACGTGCAGGTTGCCGTTCACCAGAACCTGGTCAACCGTGACCGTCAGCGTGCCGCTGAAGGTGTTGCTGGCGTTCGCGCCGCCTTTGCCGTTAAAGGTGTTGCCGCCAGAGGCTTCCACATCCGCACGGGCGTTGCCGAACAGCCCTTGCAGATAGCGCGGTACGGTGTCGAAGCCAAAATTGGTTTTGCCGTCGCGGCTGGCGTTCGCCGACGAGCTTTTGCTCGCGCTGACGTTTTCCTGCAACACGATGGTCAGCGTATCGCCGACGTTACGCGGACGACGGTCTTCAAACAGCGGCTGATAACCGTAGTTAATCGGCTGCGCGGTCTGGAAAATGGAGCCGTTCACCACCGGCGCGGGGCCGGGAACGGGTTGGGCGGTAGTCGCACCCTGTACCAATGGTTTAGACGGGATCCAGGCACACCCGCTGAGGGTGACGGCCAGAACAGTCAGGATCGGATAACGAAACGCCGCGTTTTTTTGCATTGCCTTCATCTTCGAAAACAGGGAGCCGGTGCGACGATTACCGCACCGGGCTACACCTTAGAGTTGCGTCAGTTTTTGCAGCATCTGGTCGGTCGTCGACACTGCTTTACTGTTAATTTCATACGCGCGCTGAACCTGGATCATGTTCACCAGCTCTTCCGCCACGTTGACGTTCGAGGTTTCCACATAACCCTGGTACAGCAGCCCCGCACCGTTCAGGCCCGGCGTACTCTCATTTGGCGTACCGGAAGACTGCGTTTCGGTGTAGAGATTCTCGCCGATGCTTTCCAGTCCGGTATCGTTCATGAAGGTCGTCAGGTTGAGCTGGCCAACCTGAACCGGCGCCGCCTGACCCTGCTGGGTAACGCTGACGATGCCGTCACGGCCAATGGTAATGCTCAGCGCGTTCGCCGGAATGGTGATGGCAGGCTGCACCTGGAAGCCGCCCGCCGTCACCAGCTGGCCGTTCTGATCCACCTGGAACGAGCCGTCGCGGGTATAGGCAGAGGTTCCGTCCGGCAGCTGCACCTGGAAGAAGCCCTGGCCTTTGATTGCAACGTCTTTACTGTTGTTGGTCTGGGACAGGTTGCCCTGGCTGTGCAGACGCTCGGTGGCGACAGGGCGCACGCCGGTACCAATTTGCAGACCGGACGGCAGCGTGGTTTGCTCAGAAGACTGCGCCCCCGGCTGACGAATCGTTTGATAAAGCAAATCTTCAAAAACCGCACGCTGGCGCTTGAAACCGTTGGTGCTGACGTTTGCCAGGTTGTTGGCAATCACATCCATATTGGTTTGCTGTGCGTCCAGACCGGTTTTCGCGATCCATAAGGAACTGATCATAGGGAGTCCTGTTAACTCATAGCCAGAAGTTGGTTAGCCTTGCTCGCGTTTTCATCGACGCTGCTGATGATTTTCATCTGCATTTCGAAGCGGCGGGCGCTGGCGATCATGTCGGTCATGGCTTCGACCGGTTTGACGTTACTGCCTTCCAGCACGCCGGACATCACGCGGATGGTCGGGTCGGCCTGTAAGGTGGCGCCGCGAGTGGCCTGCGCGGCCTGGGTCAGACGGAACATCCCGTCATCGCCACGCTGCACCTCATTGCCTTCCGCTTTCACCAGCTTCAGACGACCGACAGGCGCAACGGTGTTGGCCGGGTCGCCCGGATTCAACGCCGAGATGGTCCCGTCTGCCGCAATGGTCAGCTCTGACCCTTCAGGCACCGTCAGCGGACCGGCTTCGCCCATCACCGGATGCCCCTGAATCGTAAGCTGTCCGGTGGCGCTCACCTGAATATTACCGTTGCGGGTATACCCTTCTGCGCCGTCAGCCGTTTGCACCGCCAGCCAGCCGTCCTGCTGAAGGGCCACGTCCAGCGGACGCGCGGTGTAATCCATCTGGCCTGGCGTCATGTCGGCACCCGGCGTGGAGGCGGTGACCAGCGTACGCGTAGGCAATGACAGCCCTTCTACCGGCACCGCGCGCAGCGCGTTGAGCTGCGCACGAAAACCTGGCGTGGAGGCGTTTGCCAGGTTGCTGGCGGTAACAGCCTGCTGATTGAGCGTCTGGCTTGCCGCGCCCATCGCTGTATATATTGCGTGATCCATTGCGCTTTCCCGTCAGCTGCTTAACGCAGGTTAACCAGCGTATTGAGGATCTGATCCTGGGTTTTGATGGTCTGCGCGTTCGACTGGTAGTTACGTTGCGCGACGATCATGTTCACCAGCTCTTTACTCAGATCGACGTTGGACGCTTCCAGCGCGCCGTTGGTCAGCGTGCCGAAGTTACCGGAGCCCGCGGTGCCCAGCAGGGCAACACCGGAAGACTGCGTGGCGGACCAGACGTTATCCCCTTCGGACTTCAGGCCTTCGTTGTTGGCGAAGTTAGCCAGCACGATCTGGCCCAGCACCTGGGTCTGTTCGTTCGAGTAGTTACCGACAACGGTGCCGTCATCGTTGATCTGGTAGCTCACCAGGTCGCCCGGCTTATAGCCGTTCTGGCTCGTCGCCACGATGTTGTTCGCACCGGTGTTCTGCTGCATGGAGCTCTGGAAGCTCAGAGAGAACTCGGCAGGCTCCGCACCGCTAATGATGCCAGTGGTAATGTTGATAGCGGGGGTGGCGTTTGGCGTAGCGCTTATCACGCCAGCAGCGTTGTAGTTGTAAACACCCGCCAGGTTACCGTTGCTGTCGAAGCTCATCTGTGCCGTTTTTTTTGCAGGAGAACCCGCTACGCTGCCATCCTGGGTATACACATCCCATTTGTTGTCAGTTGTTTTGACATAGAACAGGTTCATGTTGTGCGCATTACCCTGGCTGTCAAACACCGTCACGGTGCCTTTCTTGTTGTAAGAGTCAGGGTTGGTCGAATCGAAGGCGACGGTTGGCGCGGTATCGGTGGAGTTCAGGTTGATCTGCTGAGAGGCCGTGGTGGTGGACTTCGCCGCCATCAGCGTCGTGGGAATGGAGATCGCCTGCGGATTCGCACCGGTTTGCACCGTAGGAGGCGTGCCTGCAACCGGGTAACCGGTTAACTGAAGCCCCTGCATGTTCACCAGATTACGGTTTTCATCCAGCTTGAACTGGCCGTTACGGCTGTAGAACACGGAACCGTTAGCGTCCACCATGCGGAAGAAACCGTTCTGGCTGATGGCGACGTCCAGGCCGCGACCGGTGTTGGTGGTCGTGCCGTCGGTGAAGTCCTGTGTGATACCCGCAACCTTCACGCCCAGGCCCACTTTAGAGCCTGCAAACATATCTGCAAAAGACGCAGAACCGGATTTAAAACCATAGGTCGCGGAGTTGGCGATGTTGTTGCCAATGACGTCCAGGTTGGTGGCCGCAGCATTCAGGCCGCTGACCGCTTGAGAAAAGGCCATGACTTACTCCTGATAAGTATGAAGGCTTAGATAATCTGCCGAACTTCGTCGAGTGTAGTGGTACCGGAAGTACCCAAATCCAGTTTGTTGCCATCGCTACCCTTGATGACGCCCTGAACCAGAGCAAACTGTAGCGGCTGCGCCACCAGCTGAGTGGTGCCGTTGCTGGCGCTAATCGCAACCTGATACGAGCCGTTAGGGGCTTTGGTGCCGTCGGTCAGGCTTCCATCCCAGGTAAAGGTATGAACGCCCGCCTTAAGCTCGCCAATCTCAATCGTGCGCACCACGTTACCGCTGGCGTCTTTGATTGTGGCGGTGACTTTGTCGGCCGGCTGCTGCAACTCAACGCCAAACGGCGTCGTGGTTGTGGTGGATGTGCCTTCGGTGGTGCTGGTACCCGCCAGGATCGTGGTCCCCGGGATCATCACTCCATGACCGATCAGGTTGGCGGCCTGTAAGGACTGGCTGTTATCGATTTGACCGGAGACAGAGCCCAGCGTGGTGTTCAGTTTCTCAATGCCGCTGACGGTGCTGATCTGCGCAAGCTGCGTGGTCAGTTCGTTGTTCTGCATCGGGTTGGTTGGATCCTGATTTTTCAGCTGCGCCACCAGCAGGGTCAGAAAGCTGCTCTGTAAATCGGAGGCATTGCTCCCGGTAAGGGAACTGGAACCGGTCGCATTGCTGGTGCTGCTGACGCCGGTATTGGTCGGGTCATTCACGTTTACGGCGATGGACATGCGTGTCTCCTTTACTGGCCGAGAGTGAGTGTTTTGAGCATCATGCTCTTCACGGTATTAAGCACTTCGACGTTTGCCTGGTAGCTGCGTGACGCGGACATGGAGTTCACCATCTCCCCGACCACGTCCACGTTTGGCATTTTCACGTAACCGCTGGCATCCGCGAGCGGATTGCCTGGCTCGTAAACCAGCTTGTCAGGTGCCTGGCTCTCAACCACATCCGCCACCTTCACGCCGCCCGTTGCCGCACCCGGTGCAGCATCCACCTGGAAGACAACCTGCTTAGCGCGATACGGTTGTCCGTCCGGGCCGGTCACACTGTCGGCGTTGGCCAGGTTACTGGCCGCCACGTTCAGTCGTTTGGACTGGGCTGTTAATGCCGAACCGGCGATATCAAAAATATTCAGCAAGGCCATTTACTAATTGCCCCCCTGTAGGACGGTCATCATGCCTTTGATTTGCCCGCCGAGAAGCGTCAGGCCGGTCTGGTATTGCAGACTGTTATCGGCAAACTGAGTGCGCTCCCGGTCCATGTCGACGGTGTTACCATCAAGCGAAGGTTGATCGGGAATACGGTAAAGTAAGTCGGTTGCTGGCGCGGTCATCGCCTGAGCGGGAATATGCCGTGAGGATGTCAGGGCAAGTGAGACACCCGTTCCTTCGGCACGTCCACGCTCCATCACTTTTTTAAGTTCACTGGAAAAATCAATATCGCGCGCCTGATACCCGGGAGTATCCGCGTTGGCGATATTGGCGGCTAAAATCTCCTGCCGCTGGGCGCGTAAGTTGAGCGCTTCCTGCTGAAAACGTAACGCGGCGTCGAGTTTATCGAGCATGTCTCCTCCGCTGATGAGAAAATTTCAGTTCACAGCTTAAATCTCACCCCGTCTCCCCTATCGACGGAATAAGCGCAAAATGCGTCGCTATTTATTGCGTTGATGCAAAACCACTGCGGGTAGAATTTGCTTAATTCTGGACATGGTGGAACGTGTGATGCGGACTTTTAAACGTGGCCTGGCGGCGACCCTGTTGCTTTTAAGCCCTCTGGTGCAGGCTGAGGGGTTAGAGGACCAGCTCAATGCTTTCTTTGCGCAGAAGCTGGCCGGCTTCAGCGATGACGTACGCGTGACCGTGCGCACCCCGCCTAACCTTTACCCGTCCTGCGAAGCCCCGTCATTTAGCGTGACCGGCAGCACAAAGTTATGGGGCAACGTGAACGTGCTGGCGCGTTGCGCCAACGAAAAACGGTATTTACAGGTTGCGGTACAGGCGACGGGCAATTATGTCGTCGCCGCCGTTCCGATTCCGCGAGGCAGCCTGCTGCAACCTGACAGCGTAACGCTGAAGCGTGGCCGGCTGGATCAGCTTCCTCCGCGGACTATGCTGGACATTAACCAGGCTCAGGAAGCGGTCAGCCTGCGAGATGTTGCCCCTGGACAGGCGATACAGCTCTCTATGCTGCGGCAGGCATGGCGGGTAAAAGCCGGACAACAGGTGATGGTGGTCGCCAATGGCGACGGCTTTAGCATCAACAGTGAAGGAAAGGCGCTGAATAACGCCGCAGTGGCGCAGAATGCCCGGGTCAGAATGTCCTCAGGCCAGGTGGTCAGCGGCACGGTCGGTCCTGATGGGAATATTCTGATTAACCTGTAATCTTTTTAAAGATTTCGCGGCGACTGCCGATAAATATCTAACAAATGATGATGTCAGGCGCAAACGCCGCGAACCCTCGATGAGGACAACACTATGAGCATTGATCGTACATCAGCCCTGAAGCCGGTTAGCACTGTACAACCTCGCGAAACGAACGAGGCTGCCCCGCAGAAAGCGCGTCTGGAAAAAACGTCGACCGCTAACAGCACCAGCGTCACGCTGAGCGATGCGCAGTCGAAGCTGATGCAGCCGGGCAGCAGCGATATCAACATGGAACGTGTTGAAGCGCTGAAAACGGCTATTCGTAACGGCGAACTGAAAATGGATACCAGCAAAATCGCTGATGCGCTGATTCAGGACGCACAGAGTTTCCTCCAGAGTAACTAACCGTATGAGTCGACTGTCAGAAATACTGGATCAGATGACGGTGGTCCTGAACGACCTGAAAACGGTGATGGACGCAGAACAGCACCACCTCTCTTCTGGTCAAATCAACGGCAGCGCGTTGCAACGCATTACTGAAGACAAAAGCTCGCTGCTGGCGACCCTGGATTATCTGGAAAAACAGCGACGCGCTGAGCAAGACGCGAAACGCAGCGCCAATGACGAGATCAACGAACGCTGGCAGACCATTACAGAAAAAACCCAGCATCTTCGCGATCTCAACCAGCATAACGGCTGGCTGCTGGAAGGTCAGATTATCCGTAATCAGCAGGCGCTTGAGGTGTTGAAGCCCTATAAAGAGCCGGGACTGTACGGTGCGGATGGTCAGACGTCTACTGCACGTATTACGGGCGGGAAAAAGATTTCGATTTGACGCAGTAGCGGCACGTCATGAAACGGGGAGCACCGTCTGGTGACTCCCCTTTTGGCGTTTATACCGTGCGGCGGGTGAACTCTTTCACCTTGAAGCCAAGCACCGCCAGCGTGGCAAAATATGCCACTACGCCCACGGCCACCACGGCCATCAGACGCATCAGGCGATAAGGCATGGTGCCCTGCGCCCAGTCAGGCATCACGTACAGCATGCCAACCAGCGCTGCCGCCATCACCAGTACCGCGATCACCAGGCGCAGCAGGAAGCTTGCCCAGCCCGGCTGCGGGGTGAAGATATCCTGCTTGCGCAGCTGCCAGTACAGCAGCCCGGCGTTGAGACAGGCCGCCAGACCAATCGACAGTGACAGACCCGCGTGTTTTAGCGGACCAATAAACGCCAGGTTCATCAGCTGAGTCATGATCAGCGTCACAATGGCAATCTTAACCGGCGTTTTGATGTCCTGACGTGAATAGAAGCCGGGCGCAAGCACCTTCACGACAATCAGCCCCATCAGCCCCACCGAATAGGCCACAAGCGCACGCTGCGTCATGGCGGCATCAAAGGCGGTGAATTTACCATACTGGAACAGCGACACCGTCAGCGGTTTCGCCAGGATCCCCAGCGCCACCGCGCTGGGTAACGCCAGCAGGAAACAGAGGCGCAGGCCCCAGTCCATCAGGCGGCAGTATTCATCATGATTGCCGCTGGCAAAACTTTTCGACAGCGACGGCAGCAGAATAGTCCCCAGCGCCACGCCCAGCACCCCGGACGGGAACTCCATCAGGCGGTCGGCGTAATACATCCAGGAGACCGAGCCCGACACCAGGAAGGAGGCAAAGATGGTATTGATGATGAGCGAGATCTGGCTGACGGAGACGCCGAGGATCGCCGGTCCCATCTGTTTGATAACGCGCATTGCCCCCGCGTCTTTGAAATTGATGCGCGGCAGAACCAGCATGCCGATCTTTTTCAGGTGCGGAAGCTGGTAGGCTAGCTGTAGTACGCCGCCGACGGTCACGGCCCAGGCCAGCGCCAGCACCGGCGGGTTAAAATGCGGCGCGGCGAACAGCGCAAAGCCAATCATGCTGACGTTGAGGAACGTGGGGGCAAAAGCCGGAACGGAGAAGCGGTTCCAGGTATTCAGGATGGCACCCACCAGCGACGCCAGTGAAATCAGCAGGATATAGGGGAAGGTGATACGCAGCAGCTGCGTCGTCAGGGCAAACTTATCCGCCGTGTCGGCAAAGCCCGGTGCCGTTACCATGATTACCCAGGGCGCTGCCAGCATCCCCAGCACGGTGACGATCGCCAGCGCCAGGGTCAGTAAACCGGAAACGTAGGCCACAAAAACACGGGTGGCATCTTCGCCCTGCTTGCTTTTATATTCCGCGAGGATCGGCACAAATGCCTGTGAAAAAGCCCCTTCGGCAAAAATACGGCGCAGCAGGTTCGGCAGCTTAAACGCGACGAAAAAGGCGTCCGTTGCCATCCCTGCGCCAAAAACCCTTGCCACAATGGCATCGCGCGCAAAGCCAAGCACGCGGGAAAACATGGTCATCGAGCTGACGGCCGCCAGCGATTTTAATAAGTTCATTAACGTGAAGTTCCACAACCCTACGGATTTGTAGGCCGGGTAAGCGTTAGCGCCACCCGGCAAAGCCAACAAGCGGCGCTTAGTCTAACCGGATTTTAAGGAATTACTATCGGCAGATGTTACAGCGGGTTATTCCGACATCGCGTCGCGCCAGAGTCGTTCCACAATGCGTTGCGCCAGAATTGCCTGCTCGCCGGACGTTTCAGGCACCGTCTGATTTTGCACGCAGGTGATGAAGTGACGCGCGCAGCCCACAAAGCCGCGCTGCTCCAGCGTGCTCTGCCAGCCGGGAACGGGTAACGCGACCACGCCGTTGCCCTTCTCTTCCCGCCACTCACGCATATCGGTGACGTCATACAGCGCCCCATCCGTAACGGCCTGCACGGACTCGCGCTGGCTGCCCGCCCGGCGGTGCATGCTGGTCGTCACCTGCACATGTTCAACGGCAAAATGATGCTCGGCGTAGACCATCTCGCCCTGCTCGTTAGTCAGCAGCGTGCCGCTTTGCAGGCGTGCATTTCCGTTACTCAGCCACAGCGCCGTATCCACAACGTGGAGATAATCATCCAGCAGCGTGAAGCGCAGATCGTGCGGCCCCACGCTGTCGGTACGGTGCTTATCCATGCGCAGAGAGGCAAACGAGCCGGACTGAGCCTTGAGCTGCTGATAGAGCGGGGCGAAACGGCGGTTGAAACCGACCATCAGCGTCAGCTTTTTACGCGCAGCCAGCTCAATCAGACGTTCAGCATCCTGCACATTTTCCGCCAGCGGCTTATCCACGCAGACGTGAACGCCCGCGTTCAGCAGCTCGCTCACCACCTGGTAGTGTGTTGCCGTAGAGGTATGCACAAATACCGCATCACATTCACGGGCTAAATCCTGTAGCGAACCGGCATAAGGGATGCGCCAGGTTTCGCAGATGCGCTCTGCTTTTTCACGGGTAGGCGACCACGCCCCTTGCAGCGTCCAGTCTGATGCTGCGCCTAAAACGGGCAGCCAGGCTTTTTGCGCAATCCCGCCCAGGCCTACAACGCCAATGCGTAATGTTGTCACGTTTAATCTCCCAGGTGTGCGAGTAAAGCATCCAGACGCTGCTTCAGCCCGGCAACCTCTTCTTCCAGGGCTGCCACGCGCGCGGTCAGGCTGTCGTTTGACGCTGGCGCGTCGGAGTCAGCGGCCAGCGCAGAGGTATCCACGTCGCCGCTGAACAGGTGCATATAGCGGCTTTCGCGCTTGCCCGGCTCGCGGGGTAAGCGCACCACGTAAGGACCGTCCTCACGTGACGCCAGCCCCTCCAGCGTCTGTTCAACGTCCTGCATATCACGAAATTCATGCATGCGAGAGGCGCGCGTACGCAGTTCCCCCGGCGTCTGCGCCCCGCGCAGCAGCAGCGTGGTGATAACAGCCACTTCCGCAGCGCTGAGTTTTAAATCGCCAAATTCAGAATTACAAAAGCGCTGTTCATATTTAGTGACGCGATTGCCGAAGCCGCTGACGGTACGCAGGTAGTGGCGTTTCACCAGCTCGTCGAGGATATCCTGTACCTCGTGTTCGCCCAGGTTCATCACCGGCTCACGGTTCGTCTTCTGATTGCAGGCCATCGTGACGGCATTGACTGAAAGGGGATACTGTTCCGGCGTTGTGACCTGCTTTTCCAGCAGGCAGCCAATCACGCGCGCCTCGGCGCCATTTAACTGATATTTCATCTTTTCTCCTTAACGACCTGCGGTCCACTCCTGCGTGGTGAGCGCGGTGAGGACATGGTCCCGCCACTCGCCGTCAATCAGCAGGTAATCTTTGGCATAGCCCTCTTTTTCAAACCCCAGACGGGCCAGCAGATCGCCGCTGCGCTTATTGTGCGGCATATAGTTCGCCATAATGCGATGGATATGCTGCGTGCGCTGCATGTAGCGGATCGCCGCCGTCAGCGCCTCAAACATAAGCCCCTGCCCCTGCCATTTTTGGCCAATGGAATACCCAAGGTAACAGGCGTGAAACGACCCGCGCACCACGTTTGAAAAATTGGCAATGCCCACGATCTCTTTCTCTTCCGGATCGAGAAGCGCGAAATAAAACGCGCTTCCCTGCTTGTGAAATTCCGCAATCATACTGAGGCGCGCCTGCCAGCCGGAGGGGTAACAGTGGCTCTCGTCCCGAACGGGTTCCCAGGGTTTTAAAAACTGGCGATTCTCGGCGTAATAATCCGCCAGACGCCAGGCATCACGCTCATGCACCAGACGAACGACCAGCCTGTCCGTCGTCAGACGCACTTTTGGCACATTACTGCGATAGCCAAACATCGATACCACTCCTTCCCGTCGATTCTGCTCTGCCAGTTAGCTTTACTATACCTGTGCCTGTGCCTTCTGTGAAAACAGTGACATACCATTTTGATCGCTTTTCACATTTTTCGATGAGAACTCTCTATCAAAGCACCTTTTTGATAAAAAAATATTGTCGCCAGCGGGTATGGGAAAAAGCGTGGCGGCATCGCAGAATGTTAGCGTGCTCACCTTCTGTTTTCCCTGGAGGGAAAATGTCCCGCGTATCACAGGCCAGGAGCCTGGGTAAATATTTCCTGCTCGTCGATAACATGCTGGTCGTGCTCGGCTTTTTTGTCGTTTTTCCGCTTATATCAATTCGTTTTGTCGATCAAATGGGCTGGGCGGCGTTGATGGTTGGGATCGCGCTGGGCTTACGCCAGTTTGTCCAACAGGGCCTGGGCGTGTTTGGCGGCGCCATTGCCGACCGCTTCGGCGCAAAACCGATGATTGTCACCGGCATGTTGTTACGTGCGGCGGGCTTCGCCACGATGGCCATCGCGCATGAACCCTGGCTGCTGTGGTTCTCCTGTTTCCTTTCCGGCATTGGCGGCACCCTTTTCGACCCGCCGCGTACCGCGCTGGTGGTTAAGCTGATCCGCCCGCAACACCGGGGTCGCTTCTTCTCAATTTTGATGATGCAGGACAGCGCCGGCGCGGTCGTGGGCGCCCTGCTGGGAAGCTGGCTGCTGCAATACGATTTCCGCCTGGTCTGCGCCACCGGCGCGGTGTTGTTTATTCTCTGCGCGCTGTTTAACGGTCTGTTTCTGCCTGCGTGGAAACTGTCGACAGTTAAAGCGCCAGTGCGGGAAGGGCTTGACCGCGTGCTGAGCGATAAACGCTTCGTCACGTATGTGTTAACCCTGACCGGCTACTACATGCTTGCCGTGCAGGTCATGCTGATGCTGCCGATCATGGTTAATGATATTGCCGGCACGCCGGCGGCGGTGAAATGGATGTATGCCATTGAGGCCTGCCTCTCTTTGACGCTGCTTTATCCGATTGCCCGCTGGAGCGAGCGCCGTTTCCGGCTTGAGCACCGTCTGATGGCCGGGCTGTTGCTGATGACGCTGAGCATGATGCCCATCGGCCTGGTGAGCTCACTCCAGCAGCTGTTTATGCTGATCTGCACCTTCTATATTGGCTCCATCATTGCCGAGCCAGCCCGTGAAACGCTGAGCGCGTCGCTTGCCGACGCTCGCGCCCGGGGCAGCTACATGGGGTTCAGCCGTCTTGGACTGGCGCTTGGCGGCGCACTGGGGTACACCGGCGGCGGCTGGCTGTTTGATGCCGGAAAAGCGCTCCATCAGCCGGAGCTGCCGTGGGTCATGCTCGGCATGGTCGGCTTTATGACGCTGATTGCCCTCTGGTGGCAGTTCAGCGATAAACGCAGCACGCGCGGGATGCTGGAGCCCGGCGCCTGACCTTCTGGCGGGAGGAAATTTGCCGCCCTCCACTATCAGTTTTTTCTGCTGGTTTCTGTAGGATCACCCTGACATACTGGCGTATCAGGACAGATGCGCCGATTTTATGTTGAGGAACGCCATGAAAAAGATCGTTATTGCCGCTGCGTTAGTTGTCAGTGGTCTGCTGGTGGGATGTAACCAGCTTACGCAGTACACCGTCAGTGAGCAGGAAATTAATCAGGCGCTGGAAAAACATAATAACTTTTCAAAAGATATCGGCGTACCCGGCCTTGCGGATGCGCATATCGTTCTGACGAATCTCGCCAGCCAGATTGGTCGCGAGGAGCCTAACAAAGTCACCCTTTCCGGCGATGCCAGCCTGGACATGACCTCACTGTTCGGCAATCAGAAAGCGGACATTAAGCTGAAGCTCAAGGCGCTGCCGGTCTTTAATAAAGAGAAAGGGGCAATTTTCCTGCAAGAGATGGAAATTGTGGACGCGGTTGTGACGCCGGACAAAATGAAACCGGTACTGCAAACGCTGATGCCTTATCTCAACCAGTCGTTGCAGAACTACTTTAACCAGCAGCCCGCCTACGTTCTGAGCGAAGACAAGAGTAAGGGCGAATCTCTGGCGAAAAAATATGCCAAAGGGATTGAGGTGAAGCCGGGTGAAATCATCATTCCTTTCACCGACTAAAAACTACGGGCGCTCAGGCGCCCGTTTTTTTTAACGGAAGTGTGTGCAAACGAAAACGTTTCCGCTTATGATTTGTGTCCGGCAAAAACAGCCATCTTATGACTGATCTCTTTCAAGCCGGAGCTTCCATGACTGTACAATCCCAGGTTCTCAAAATCCGCCGCCCAGACGACTGGCATATCCATCTTCGTGATGGCGATATGCTGAAAACCGTCGTGCCATATACCAGCGAAATTTATGGCCGTGCGATTGTAATGCCTAACCTGGTTCCACCAGTCACCACCGTCGAGGCCGCGATCGCCTATCGCCAGCGTATCCTTGACGCCGTTCCGGCCGGGCACGATTTTACCCCGTTGATGACCTGCTACCTGACGGACTCGCTGGATCCCGATGAGGTTGAGCGCGGGTTTAACGAAGGTGTGTTCACCGCCGCGAAGCTCTACCCGGCAAACGCCACCACCAACTCCAGCCATGGGGTGACCAGCGTTGACGCCATCATGCCCGTTCTGGAGCGTATGCAAAAACTGGGGATGCCGCTGCTGGTGCACGGGGAAGTGACCCACGCTGACATTGATATTTTCGATCGCGAAGCACGGTTTATTGAAACGGTAATGGAGCCGCTGCGCCAGCGTCTTCCGGGGCTGAAGGTGGTGTTTGAACATATCACGACCAAAGATGCCGCAGAGTACGTCCGGGATGGAAACGAACTGATTGCCGCCACCATCACCCCGCAGCACCTGATGTTTAACCGTAACCACATGCTGGTGGGCGGGGTTCGTCCACATCTGTACTGTCTGCCGATCCTTAAGCGCAATATCCACCAGCAGGCGCTGCGTGAGCTGGTGGCCAGCGGCTTCCCTCGCGCTTTTCTGGGCACGGATTCCGCCCCGCATGCCCGTCACCGGAAAGAGGCGAGCTGCGGCTGTGCAGGCTGCTTCAACGCGCCGACCGCACTCGCAAGTTACGCAACCGTGTTTGAAGAGATGAACGCGCTAGAGCATTTCGAAGCCTTCTGCTCCCTCAACGGTCCACGTTTCTACGGTCTGCCGGTCAATGACACCTTCATTGAGCTGGAGCGTAAAGAAAGCCAGGTTGAAGAGTCGATTGCGCTCACCGATGATACGCTGATCCCGTTCCTGGCCGGTGAAACCGTAAGCTGGACGGTAAAACGCTAAAAAACTGTCGCCCCCTGTTGTCAAACCGACAATATAACTGTATAAATAAACAGTATATTACACAGGGGGCATTTATGCGTATTGAAGTCACCATTGCCAAAACCACCGTCCTGCCTGCTGGCGCACTCGACGCGCTGGCGGGTGAGCTATCCCGACGTATTAACAGCACTTTTCCTGAAAACGATGGCGCCGTAACGGTACGTTATGCAACGGCAAACCATCTTTCCGTCATCGGCGGCGCGAAAGAAGACAAAGACCGCATCAGCGAAATTTTGCAGGAAACCTGGGAAAGCGCCGACGACTGGTTCATCACAGATTAAAATTTGCTCCCTCATTGTGTTTTTTTGCCGGGTCGCCCCGGCTTTTTTTCGTTTCGTCTCCTGTAAGTTCAAAATATTTCAGCATCTTCTTAGAAAATCGTGAACAAGATGGTGTTTTATTGCTCGAACAATCCTAAAAAGCATAAAAATGTGTTGCTACCCGTTTATTTTTTCCTTCTGAACCCTTATTAATTGATATACTGAAATTGCTTTCAGAAAAACATGCATTGAACCTCAAAGTCGTTGTCTTCTAACACGCATTAAGGGGGTTATAATGGAAAAGAATAGTGAAGTGATCCAGACCCATCCGCTTGTTGGCTGGGATATCAGCACCGTAGACAGCTACGATGCGCTGATGCTGCGTTTGCACTACCAGACCCCAAATCAGCAAAACCGTGATGAAGCGGAAGTTGGACAGACGCTGTGGCTTACAACAGACGTCGCCCGTCAGTTTATCTCTATTTTGGAAGCAGGCATCGCAAAAATAGAATCTGGCGACTATCAGGAAAATGAGTATAAACGGCATTAATCTTATGCCCCTTCACTCAACAGGCACCCTCGCGGTGCCTTATTTATTTCGTTCTTGTATAAGCCCACATAGTTAATTACTCTGCTAACAAAGCGTTAGTAAAGAGAAGCCTATGAAATACGATTTGATCATTATCGGAAGCGGCTCCGTAGGATCTGCCGCCGGTTATTACGCCACGCAGGCGGGTCTGAATGTGCTGATGATTGACGCCCACCTTCCCCCCCATTCTGAAGGAAGCCATCACGGCGATACCCGTTTGATCCGTCACGCTTACGGTGAAGGTGAACGCTATGTACCGCTGGTGCTTCGGGCTCAGACGCTGTGGGACGAGCTGGCGGCACGCACCGAGGAGCGCATTTTTGAGCGCACCGGGGTCATTAACCTGGGGCCTGCCAACTCCACGTTTCTGGCGAACGTTGAGGAGAGCGCGAAAGCCTACCGCCTGGACGTTGAGCGTCTGGATGCGAACGGCATTATGGCGCGCTGGCCGGAAATTTCTGTCCCTGAAGATTACATTGGATTGTTTGAAGCCAACTCTGGCGTGCTGCACAGCGAAACGGCCATTAAGACCTGGATCGATCTCGCCGCCAAAGCGGGCTGCGCGCAGTTGTTCAACTGTCCGGTCACGGGCATCACCCACCATGCCGATGGTTCAACCGTCACCACGTCTGAGGGTGAATATACCGCCGCACGCCTGCTGGTCAGTACGGGAACGTGGGTGACAAAACTGCTGCCGGACCTGCCCATCCAGCCGGTGCGCAAAGTCTTCTCATGGTTCCAGTCTGACGGGCGTTACAGCAGCCAGAACAAATTCCCGGCGTTTACGGGCGAATTACCCAATGGCGATCAGTTCTACGGTTTCCCTTCGGAAAAAGACGCGCTCAAGATAGGCAAACACAACGGCGGGCAGGTTATTTCCTCTGCGGAAGAGCGCAAGCCGTACGGAGCCTATCCGCAGGATGGTTCCGAAGCCTTCACGTTCCTGCGTAATATTCTGCCGGGCGTAGGCGGATTGCTTTACGGCGCAGCGTGCACCTACGACAACACGCCGGATGAAGACTTCATCATCGACACGCTGCCCGGACACGACAATACCCTTATCGTAACCGGGCTCAGCGGTCACGGGTTTAAATTTGCGTCGGTGCTAGGCGAAATCGCCGCCCAGTTTGCGCAGGGGATCGCGCCTTCGTTTGATCTCACCCCCTTCGCGCTCTCGCGCTTTGACTGATAATACGTCCACAGGCTCCGAATAACCGGAGCCTGTTTAGCGAGAGGGGCATGATGCGCAGACTGGTGAATTATCTGATCAATAACATTCGCGAGCATTTCATGCTTTACATTGTGCTCTGGTCACTGCTGGCGATCGTTGACGTCATCTATATCGTATTCTTTTGAGAATTCTCGCTGACATTTACTGACACTCCTTTAAGCTTATTTAACTTCTGTTTTTTATAAAAACTCATCTCAAATTTATTGAACGAAGCGATTGAATTACATCGCGCAAACACATTCAAATTCGCTGAAATAAATTAAATAAAAATCATTATTCTTTTTTTTCAGTTGCATTATTAATTTAACCCGTTCATTTTTAGTGCTCAGACATTTGAGAACGGAAATTCATATGCAATGGCGTAACTCCTCCAGCCGCTACGGAATAATATCCATGTGTTTACACTGGCTATTTGCGCTTGCCGTCTATGCCATGTTTGGTCTCGGCCTCTGGATGGTGACATTAAGCTATTATGACGGTTGGTATCATCAGGCTCCCGAATTGCACAAAAGCATTGGGGTTCTGCTGATGATGGGTCTGGTTATTCGCGTGATCTGGCGACATATCTCTCCCCCCCCACCTGCCCCCAGGAGCCATGGTCGTTTTACCCGCATCAGCGCTGTAGGCGCACATATCGCACTCTATGCCCTGCTGTTCGCCATTCTGATCAGCGGCTATCTCATTTCGACCGCAGACGGCAAGCCGATCAGCGTGTTTGGACTTTTCGACGTCCCTGCCACGCTGGCTGACGCCGGTTCACAGGCTGACACCGCAGGTGTGGTTCATCTGTGGCTGGCATGGAGCGTGGTGATCTTATCGGTTCTGCACGGCCTTGCGGCCCTGAAACACCACTTTATTGATAAAGACGATACGCTGAAGCGCATGCTTGGCCGTTCGTCAGTTGACTCTGGAGCATAAAATGAAAAAACGCCTGTTGGGTATCGCATTAGGTTCGCTGTTATTCACCACCGGTTCGGCTGTCGCTGCTGACTATAAAATTGATAAAGAGGGTCAGCATGCCTTCGTCAATTTCCGTATTCAGCATCTGGGGTACAGCTGGTTATATGGCACGTTCAATGATTTCGATGGCACATTCACTTTCGACGAGAAAAACCCTGCTGCCGATAAAGTGAATGTCACCATTAATACCAACAGCGTCGATACTAACCACGCCGAGCGTGATAAACATCTGCGCAGCGCTGAATTCCTGAACGTGGCGAAATTCCCGCAAGCCACCTTCGCGTCGACAGCGGTGAAGAAAGACGGTGATGAGCTGAATATTACCGGTAATCTGACGCTGAACGGCGTAACAAAACCGGTAACGCTGGAAGCGAAATTAATCGGCCAGGGCGACGACCCGTGGGGCGGCAAACGCGCTGGTTTTGAAGCCGCAGGCAAAATTCATCTGAAAGATTTTAATATCACCACGGATTTAGGCCCGGCATCGCAGGACGTGGAGCTGATTATTTCGGTGGAAGGCGTTCAGCAGAAGTCATAAAAAAAGGCCCGGCAGGCTTTTGCGCCGCCGGGCATCGTTTTACTCCGGGTCCGGAATACCCAGTTTGGTATTTAGTCGACCCCGGGATTTATTAAAAATCTTATTCCCGTTCTCGCGGCCGGCACGGCGGCGGCGTTGCTCTTCTTCAGGCAGCAGACTCTCTTCACTGCACAGCTCGCTACAGCAGCCATTGTACTTCTCGGCACAGGCAGGACACTGAATAAACAGCAGATGACAACCGTCGTTTTTGCAGTTGGTATGCGTATCGCACGGCGTACCGCACTGGTGGCAGTGCGCGATCACATCCTCTGAAATTCGCTCGCCCATACGCTCGTCAAACACAAAGTTCTTACCGATAAAACGCACCGGTAAACCCTGCTCGCGGGCGCGGCGGGCATACTCAATGATCCCGCCCTCAATGTGCCAGACTTTATTAAAACCGTTGTGCTTCATCCAGGCACTGGCTTTTTCGCAGCGGATCCCCCCGGTGCAGTACATCACGATCTTTTTGTCTTTATGCTCCTGCATCATCTCTACGGCTTTCGGCAGCTGCTCGCGGAAGGTGTCGGCAGGGATCTCCATCGCATTTTCAAAGTGGCCCACTTCATATTCATAGTGGTTACGCATATCGATGAATACCGCGTCCGGATCGTCGAGCATCGCATTCACTTCAGCGGCCTTAAGGTACTCACCCACATTGCCGGCATTGAAGCTCGGATCGTCAATACCATCCGCCACAATACGCTCACGCACCTTCATGCGCAGCACCCAGAATGATTTACCGTCATCATCCAGCGCAATGTTCAGGCGCACCCCATCAAGCGCGGGATCAAACCCGTAGAGGAGATCGCGGAAGGCGCTGACCTTGCTTTCCGGCACGCTGATCTGCGCGTTAATCCCCTCTCGCGCCAGATAGACGCGGCCAAACACGTTCAGGGCGGTGAAAGCCTGGTAAAGCGCATCGCGGGTCGCCTGTGGATCGTTGATGGTGAAATATTTATAGAAAGAGATCGTTGTGCGCGGTTCGGTTTCGGCCAACATGCGCGCTTTCAACATCTCATTCGAAACGCGGTTGTGTAACACTGGCATGGTGTACAAGTCCTGCAATCGTTGAGAAATAAAAATCGGTCGGCATGATATAGCAAACAAAGACAATTTACATCCACACAATTTACGCTACATTTCAGTCAATCTGATTTATCAGACTTAACACTTGCAGACTCTTTCATGTTTCGATGACAGATATTTTGGCTATCCATTAAAAAATGAGACAATAGCCCTTCAGGACGTAAGAACACAGGACAGACATGACCCAGTTACCGAAATTTACTGCCGCGCTTTTGCACCCCCGCTATTGGTTAACCTGGTCAGGCATTGGCTTGTTGTGGCTCATTGTACAGCTGCCTTATCCGATCATTTTCCGCATGGGTAAAGGACTGGGCCGCATTGCTCAACAGTTTATGAAGCGTCGCGCCAGGATCGCGTATCGCAACCTTGAGCTTTGCTTTCCTCAGATGAGTGAATCTGAGCGCCACGACAGGGTGGTGAAAAACTTCGAATCGGTCGGTATGGGGCTGATGGAGACCGGCATGGCCTGGTTCTGGTCGGATAAGCGCATGGCGCGCTGGACGGAAGTGGCCGGCACCGGCATGGAACCCGTGCATCATCTCCAGGCCAACCAGACTGGCGTCCTGCTGATAGGCGTTCATTTCCTGACCCTCGAAATTGGCGCACGCATGTTCGGTATGCAGGCGCCAGGTATTGGCGTTTATCGTCCTAACGACAATCCGGTGATCGATTTGATCCAGACCAACGGACGAATGCGCTCCAACAAAAGCATGATCGACCGCAAAGATCTGAAGGGGATGATCCGCGCCCTGAAATCAGGTGAGGTGGTCTGGTATGCCCCGGATCATGACTACGGCCCGCAATCCAGCGTGTTTGTCCCGTTCTTTGCGGTGGAAGAGGCCGCGACGACTACCGGGACCTGGATGCTGGCGCGAATGTCCAAAGCCGCTATCGTGCCGTTTGTGCCGCGCCGTAAGCCGGACGGTTCAGGCTATCAGCTCATCATGCTGGAGCCGGAACTCGCTCCGCCGCTCGACGACGCGGAAACCACCGCGCGCTGGATGAACGGCATTGTCGAGAAATGCATTATGCTCGCCCCGGAGCAGTACATGTGGCTGCATCGCCGCTTCAAAACCCGGCCTCAGGGCGTCCCTTCTCGTTATTAATCGACATGCGGCCTTCCGGGTCGCATGTTGTTTTAGCTTTAAAAGCTCCCGTCATTGCGGCAATCATAACCCTGGCGCATAATTAGCAGGCTTATTACCTCACTGGTCACGGTGCCCTGCACCCCATAATGCGGATAGTTATGTCCCCCTCAGATGCTCCCATAAACTGGAAACGTAACCTGACGGTTGCGTGGCTGGGCTGTTTTCTTACCGGCGCCGCCTTCAGCCTGGTCATGCCCTTCCTGCCGCTTTACGTTGAACAGCTCGGCGTGACCGGCCACAGCGCGCTGAATATGTGGTCCGGGCTGGTGTTCAGCATTACGTTCCTGTTCTCCGCCATTGCGTCGCCGTTCTGGGGTGGCCTGGCCGACCGTAAAGGCCGCAAAATCATGCTGCTGCGCTCCGCGCTCGGGATGGCAATCATTATGCTGCTGATGGGCGTGGCGCAGAACGTCTGGCAGTTCCTGATATTACGCGCGCTCCTGGGCCTGCTCGGAGGGTTTATCCCGAATGCTAACGCCCTGATTGCCACCCAAATTCCGCGCCAGAAAAGCGGCTGGGCGTTGGGTACGCTTTCCACTGGCGGCGTAAGCGGCGCGCTGCTGGGTCCGCTGGCAGGCGGCCTGCTGGCCGACCACTACGGACTGCGGCCAGTCTTCTTCATTACCGCCAGCGTGTTGTTCCTCTGCTTCCTCGTGACGCTTATCTGCATCCGCGAGAATTTCACCCCCGTGGCCAAAAAAGAGATGCTGCACGCCCGTGACGTGCTGGCCTCGCTGAAAAACCCAAAGCTGGTGCTGAGCCTGTTTGTGACCACCATGATTATCCAGGTGGCTACCGGCTCCATTGCGCCTATTTTGACGCTTTATGTGCGCGATCTGGCCGGAAACGTCGGAAACATTGCCTTTATCAGCGGACTGATCGCCTCCGTGCCCGGCGTGGCCGCGCTGCTGAGCGCGCCGCGGCTCGGCAAGCTGGGAGACCGCATCGGCCCGGAGAAGATCCTCATCTGCGCCCTGATTGTCTCCGTTCTGCTGCTTATCCCCATGTCGATGGTGCAATCGCCGTGGCAGCTCGGGGTGCTGCGCTTCCTGCTGGGGGCTGCGGACGGCGCGTTGCTCCCGGCGGTGCAGACGCTGCTCGTTTATAACTCCACCAACCAGATTGCCGGGCGTATCTTTAGCTACAACCAGTCGTTTCGCGATCTGGGTAACGTCACCGGGCCACTGGTCGGGGCGGGGGTTTCGGCCAGTTTCGGTTTCCGGGCCGTTTTTATCGTGACGGCAGGCGTCGTGCTGTTCAACGCCGTCTATTCCTGGCTCAGCTTGTCCCGGGCGCTACGCCCGGCGCGCATAACACAACATCGTGACGGCTAATTTTCTTATTCATACTTGCAAAATCATATAATCAGCTATTCTTTCCCTGAATACCTTCACGAAAAACAGGGAGACACTAATGACCATGTACGCCACGCTGGAAGAAGCAATTGATGCCGCTCGCGAAGAATTCCTCGCCGATAATCCCGGCATTGAGGAAGAAGATGCTGACGTGCAACAACTCAATATCCAAAAATATGTCCTACAGGACGGCGATATTATGTGGCAGGCCGAGTTCTTTGCTGATGAAGGTGAAGACGGAGAATGTCTGCCGATGCTGAGTGGTGAAGGTGCGCAGGCCGTATTCGACGGCGACTATGACGAAATTGAGTTACGTCAGGAGTGGCTCGAAGAAAATACGCTGCACGAATGGGACGAAGGTGAGTTTCAGCTCGAACCGCCGCTGGATACGGAAGAAGGTCAGGCCGCAGCGGATGAATGGGACGAGCGTTAAGCTCCCGCTACTCGTACGGGCCGTGGCTGGCATCGATGGGCAGCAATAGCGTATCGAAAATCAGCGAAAACGGCAGATCGAGCACGGTGAGATAGCGCCACGCGGAATCACGCACATCCCACTGTACGCCGGGATAGTACTGATTTCCGTGGCCCTGTCCGGGTATGGTGCGGCTGATAATGCTGCCGCAGCCGCTGAGCAGGCATGCCATCATCACGACAATGATTATTCTCATGAGTAACCTCTAAAAAAATACCGGCGATTAAGCCGGTATTTTATTTGGCGGGTGGCGCTTCGCTTACCCGCCCTACTTAACAGCTTATTTCGCTTTCAGCGCCAGCGGGTTCAGCTTCACGTCCTTATAGTAGTTCACCCACGAAGAGTATCTCTCCGGCGCGGACCACACGCGGTAGTGAAGCCTTGCCATCGTCACCGGATCGCTCAGCAGCACCAGACGACGATCGCGGTTAAGCTTTTCTGGCGTCTCGTTCAGCGCCTGCTCAACGTGGCGATCGCGGGCGATCTCCAGCACCTGGCTGGCGCGGTGACGCGCGGTCGCCATTGCGGTTGCCAGGGCGTTGAATGACGGGTTGAACACGGCGTGCATAAAGCCATCATCCAGCGTGCGTTTGCGGTTCTGCTCCAGGTAGGTATCGGTATCCACCAGCACCTGCGGCGGAGAATACTCTTCCGGGATCAGGAACAGCTTCCAGCGTTTGGTACGCAGGCCCACCGTGGAACGGCTGGAGATCACCGACACAAACGGCGACAGGATCAGCGAGAAGACGATTGGCGCAAGCCAGAACAGGAAACGCAGATCCAGCCATGCCATCCCTACGGCCCACACCAGCCCCAGCAGCAGCTGAGAGCCGTGGCGCATAAAGGCTTCACTCCACGGCGTGGAGTCATCGTCACGCTGCGGTGAATTCCACACCACTTCCCAACCCAGGAACGCGCTCACCACGAATACCGTGTGGAACAGCATACGCACCGGTGCCAGCAGGACCGAGAACAGCACTTCCAGCAGCAGTGAAAGGGTTACGCGGCAGAAACCACCGTACTCCTTTGAACCTTTACACCAGATCAGAACGATACTGAGCAGCTTCGGCAGGAACAGCAGCACCATGGTCGACGCGAACAGCGCAATCGCCAGCTCCGGACGCCACTGCGGCCACACCGGGAACAGCTGGCGCGGTTGCAGGAAGTACTGCGGCTCCGTCAGGGCATGCACGACCTGCAACGCGGTCGAGAGCGCGAGGAACATAAACCACAGCGGTGCAGAGAGATAGGACATCACGCCCGTCAGGAACACCGCCCGGTGAACAGGGTGCATCCCCTTCACCAGGAACAGGCGGAAGTTCATCAGGTTACCGTGACACCAGCGGCGGTCACGCTTGAGCTCATCCAGCAGGTTCGGCGGCAGCTCTTCATACGAGCCCGGCAGATCGTAGGCAATCCAGACGCCCCACCCTGCACGGCGCATCAGCGCGGCTTCCACAAAGTCATGCGACAGAATGGACCCGGCAAATGACCCTTCACCCGGCAGCGGCGCCAGCGCACAATGCTCGATGAACGGCTTCACGCGGATAATGGCGTTGTGGCCCCAGTAGTGAGACTCGCCCAGCTGCCAGAAGTGCAGGCCGGCGGTAAACAGCGGCCCGTAGACGCGGGTCGCAAACTGCTGGCAGCGCGCATACAGCGTGTCCATACCGGAGGCTTTTGGCGAGGACTGAATGATACCCGCGTTTGGGTTAGCTTCCATCAGACGCACCAGACCGCTCAGGCAATCGCCGCTCATGACGGAGTCTGCATCCAGTACCACCATATAGCTGTACTGGTTACCCCAACGACGACAGAAGTCATCGATGTTCCCGCTTTTACGCTTCACGCGGCGGCGACGACGACGGTAGAAGATCTGCCCTTCGCCCTGCACTTCGGCAATCAGCTCCATCCAGGCTTTTTGCTCTGCCACACAGATATCCGGGTTGTAGCTGTCGCTCAGGATGTAGACGTCGAAATGCGCCGCGTTACCGGTCGCCTTCACGGACTCCCAGGTTGCACGCAGCCCTGCGAATACGCGGTCAACGTCTTCGTTACAGATAGGCATGATCAGCGCGGTACGGTGCTCGGGATTCAGGGGTTCATCCCCGACCGTTGACGCGGAAATGCTGTATTTGTCACGTCCCATCAGCAGTTGCAGGAAGCCCATCAGCGCGGTCCAGAACCCGGCGGAGACCCAGCAGAACAGCACGGCGAACAGCAGAAGGATGCCGCTCTGTAAAATGTACGGCAGCAGCTGCATGAAGGAGACCCAGATATCCTGGCCAATCATGTCAGCAGGGTTAATCAGCGCCCAGCCCTGATACGGCAGAATGGTTTTCATATACCAGGTGGCGACGACCGTTTGCGCCAGCGTCAGCAGCAGCAGAATGTAACGACGAATCGTTCCCACGGTACGCCATTTCTGCTCGGACGCCTGCTGTTCTTTGGTCAGACGTGACAGATAGCGCGGCGTTACGTCACGCCCACGCAGGCGATCCCAGAAGCGGCCCACCGGGTTGGTGCGCCACGGATCGGGGAACATAGAGGAACGCGTGGCCTTCGGCATTGCCTGTAGCTGGTCACGCCCTTCGTCATCCTTGATCAACTGCCCTTCAGCCAGCGAGTCCGGCCATGCCTGCTCCAGACGTGCCTTCACTGACCCCAGCGGCGTATCATCATCACGGGAAAAGTGACGGTGTTCACCATCCAGCGCGGTGTGAACCGCGCGGATGTCGCTCGCAGGGAGTGCCGCTTTTTCAATGTCCGTCAGCGGCATAGCATCAATATATTCAGATGTATTATTCATTGGCAGGTAGCTGATAGCTCCAGGTTTCACTCAGCGGCTTATCGTTACTGACCAGCGCGGCGCGCATTTCAGTGGTCTGTTTCGGATCTTTCACCTTCACGCGCAGGGTCAAACGCCACCCTTTGGTCACCGGATTGTAGCGCACGGCGTTCTCAACGATTTCACCGTTATCGCCAATGCTCGCCTGTGACGTCACGGCAGTATCCGGCGCCAGTTTTTTCATATCCTGCCCGGTGAAGTCCACGATAAACGCCAGCGTGCCATCCGGCTGACGAATCAGGTTGGACTGCTTCACGTCACCCGTCGAACGACGCGTCTGCATCACGTACGCGTTATCCGGCGCGTGCAGTTTGTCTTCGTCACGGCTGAAGGTGATCGCATACTTGAAGTTCATCTCTTTACCGGCTTCCGGCAGCTGATCCGGTGTCCAGTACGCCACGATGTTGTCGTTGGTTTCATCGTTGGTTGGAATTTCAACCAGCTCAACCTTGCCTTTACCCCAGTCGCCTTTCGGCGTAACCCAGGCGCTTGGGCGCAGATCGTAGCGGTCATCCAGATCTTCGAAGCGGGAGAACTGACGGCCACGTTGCAGCAGACCAAAGCCCTGCGGGTTTTCCATCGCAAAGCTGCTGACCGCGAGGTGTTTCGGGTTGTTCAGCGGACGCCAGATCCACTCGCCGTTACCGGCATGGATGGAGAGGCCATTAGAATCATGCAGTTGAGGACGGAAGTTGGTTGCCGGAGACGGCTGATTCGGCCCAAACAGGAACATACTGGTCAGCGGCGCAACGCCCAGCTTGCCCACTTTATCGCGCAGGTAAACTTTAGACTGCACGTCAACCACCGTGTCACGCCCAGGCATGATCACGAAGCGATAAGCGCCGGTCGCACGAGGGGAGTCCAGCAGCGCATAAATTGTCAGACGTTTGTCGGTTGGTTTTGGACGTTCGATCCAGAACTCGCGAAAACGAGGGAATTCTTCACCTGATGGCAGCGCGGTATCAATCGCCAGACCGCGCGCAGAAAGCCCGTACACCTGCCCCGCGCCAATCACGCGGAAGTAGCTGGCGCCAAGCATGCTGACGATTTCGTCGTTTTTATCTTTGCTGTTAATCGGATAAAGCACCTTGAAGCCTGCGAAGCCGAGGTCTTTCACCGTGTCTTTATCGTGTTGCACATCGCCAAAATTGAAATAATCCGGGCTGTACTTGATTTTGCGTACCGCGGTCGCCGTCACTTCATTGATGGCAACCGGCGTGTCGAAGTACATACCCTGGTGGTAAAATTCAAGCTTGAACGGGGTTTTAATATTGTTCCAGTACGCTTTATCGTGATTGAACTGGATCTGCTGATAGTCCGCGTATTTCATGTCGCGGAAAACGGAGGGCAGGTTACTTTTTGGCGCTTCATAGCTCTTGCCCGCCATCGATTTTGCCTGTTTTGCGACATCATCGATGTTAAAGGCCAGTGCAGATGAGGTATACAGTGACAACAGCACTGCAACACCCAACCAACGCATTTTCATCATTTGTGGTTTATGTTTCATAATAAGTAAGCACTTCCCCCTTTGTGTGCTTATATCGATCCGATCCATTTTAATGGAAACTCAGGCAATCCGACAACATTATCACTGCTTTGTTCAGCTCGCTGGCTCATGGATTAAGCAAATGAAAGAACCCGCTTTTCACTTTGCGTGCTTATCCTGGAGACAGGGTGTCGGTCTTGGTGTAGGGTTGGCTCCGAATGTAACCATTATGAGCCTTAGGGATAAGGCGAAAAGTCTGAGAATGCGCAAAGTTATATGAGCACAACCCCTGTACAACGTGAATATTTCCTCGACTCGATCCGCGCATGGCTCATGCTATTGGGGATCCCTTTTCATATTTCACTGATTTATTCCAGCCACACCTGGCACGTGAACAGTCAGATGCCTTCCTGGTGGCTTACGCTGTTTAATGATTTTATTCATGCCTTCCGCATGCAGGTGTTTTTTGTCATTTCTGGATATTTCTCCTACATGCTCTTTTTGCGCTATCCCCTGAAGCGTTGGTGGAAAGTGCGCGTGGAGCGCGTGGGCATACCGATGTTGACGGCCATCCCGCTGCTGACGCTGCCGCAGTTCATTATGTTGCAGTATGTTAAAGGCAAGACGGAAACCTGGTCGAATCTCTCCCTTTATGAGAAATACAACACCCTGGTCTGGGAGCTGATTTCCCACCTCTGGTTCCTGCTGGTACTGGTGGTGTTAACCACGGTGAGCGTGCTGATCTTCAGCCGGCTGCGCCAGCGCGCGAGCTCAACATCCTCTGCCTTTTTCGCCAACATCACTCTGGGCAAGCTGTCGCTGCTGTTTCTTGCGCTGGGGATTGCGTATGCCGCCGTCAGGCGTACCCTGTTCATTGTCTATCCCCCTGTTCTGAGCGATGGGCTGTTTAATTTCGTGGTGATGCAGACGCTGTTCTACATTCCCTTCTTCCTGATTGGCGCGCTGGCGTTTATTCATCCGCGGCTTAAAGCGCTGTTTACCACCCCCTCCCCCTGGTGTGCAGTGGGTGCTGCGCTGGCCTTTGCAGCCTATCTTCTCAATCAGCGCTACGGCAGCGGGGACGCGTGGATGTATGAAACCGAGAGCGTAATAACGATGCTGATGGGCCTGTGGATGGTGAACGTGGTGTTCGCGCTGGGCCATCGGCTGCTGAATTTTAAATCCAGCCGCGTAACCTATTTCGTTAATGCTTCGCTGTTTATCTACCTGGTTCACCATCCGCTGACGCTGTTTTTCGGGGCATACATTACGCCGCATATTGCCTCGAATGCGCTGGGCTTCTTCGCCGGTCTGGTCTTTGTGGTTGGCATTGCCATCGTGCTGTATGAAATCCACCTGCGGATCCCGCTTTTGCGTTTCCTGTTTTCAGGCAAACCTCAGGTTAAAGCGGGATAACAAAACGGCGCCATCAGGGCGCCGTTTTTGCATCTCAAACATCAAAATAGCTGGCTGCGCTCGGTCAAAATCCGCTGATAGAGGTCGGCGGTGTGCTCGTCGAAACAGACAAAAATAACCTTTTCCGGCATGGGCTTAAGGGAAAGGTAGTGATAAACGGTATTCACGGCGATCGTTGCTGCCGCTTCCTTTGGATAACCGTAAACCCCCGTGCTGATGGCGGGAAACGCCAGGGTCTTATAGCCGTTATCGGCCGCAAGCCGCAGGCAGTTACGATACGCCTGCTCCAGAATCTCAGCTTCATGATGTTCGCCGCCGTGCCAGACGGGGCCAACGGTATGGATCACCGCTTTGGCCGGGAGATCCCCCGCCAGCGTAATGACGGCATGCCCCGGGGGGCACTCTCCCTGCTGCTGGCGCACGGTTTTGCATGCTTCCAGAAGCTGTGGGCCTGCGGCCCGGTGAATGGCGCCGTCCACTCCCCCTCCGCCCAGCAAGGAGGAATTGGCTGCGTTGACGATCACGTCAACGTGCACCGTCGTGATATCGCCATGAATAACGTCGATTTGCGGTCTCATAAACACCCTCTGCAACCCGCCCTTTTCTTAAGTGTATCGCAGAGGGAGAGTGAGAAAAACCGTCGTGAAAGAAACGGCTGCTAGCGGTAGTCCACCTGAACAACCGCGAGCGTTTTCTCTTCATTCAGGTATTTCATGGTGACAGCGGCCAGGTTTGAATGAGGATGATGTCCCCGGAGCGCCTCGTCATAACTGATGGTATGCGTTTTCATACGGTTATTTTCCGGGCAGGAAATCGCAAACTGCTGATGCTGAGGAGCGACTTCGCACGGATCGGCCACCACCGCGCCACGAAAATGAATAACCCCACCATTTTCAATGGTTGCGGAATAAGCCGGAGAAAGAAAAGAGGACAGGATCAGTCCCAGACCAGAAATAATACACGCTGCGGATTTGAACATTATTTGTACTCCTCAATGAAATTCGTCCATGAGGGGTAAAAACGCTCCGTTATGACCTGTGAAGTATCAATTCAAGCAACCCGATTACCGGGTTCTTGATATCAGCATAGCTTACCTGCGCAGCGCCGCCACTTTAATAAATGATTGATTTCATGAATGATTAAAGCGTACTGGCCGGTGCATTCCACTGCTGCGATAAATGGAGCGAATTTTCATCAGAAACGGTGACAATCATTTTTACCGCATCCCCTGAGTAAATATTTAAACCGATCCGCGTTAAATCAATCGGCTGATTAACGGGTATAAGAAGGGTATTTTTCTGCCGCGCCGCCGCCGAACTGTTTTACGTTGATCGACAGTGCAACAAAAAGGCGAGATTTCCGTCTCGCCTTTTTTATTCACTTACCGCCGAAACGTTCTGGCTCTTCTCGCGTCGGGCTGCCAGCCAGAGGCCGCTGTTCTTCATGGCATAGCCAAACAGTAAACCCAGCATGAGTGAAGGAACCACCAGCTTCCAGTCCCCCTGCCCTGCAAAGGTCGCGCAGGCGCCCATGAACGTGCCAGGCACAAAGGATAGCAGCAGATGTTTTGCCTGAACGCACATCAGGAAGGCCACAATACCGGTCATGACGTAACCCAGGATTTCCATATGCGGTGCCAGCGCGCTGCCTTTCATAATGACCAGCGCCCAGACCACGCCACTTAGCAACGTGCAGCCTGAAATAAACAGCCCTTTGAGACCACCCTGCGGGCAGGCGAAGTAGGCCGTGCAGCCAAGGAAACCGGCCCAGCTCAACAAACCGAGCGACACCGCCACCCAACCCCAGAGGCCGGAAAGGATGCCAGTCGTGAGTGCAATACAAAGTAATATATTCATGGTGCGCATCTTAGCAGATGCGCACCCGGGAAATGAGATCGGAAGCACATTACGTGCAAGTTGAAATGTATCGTTGCAGAATTTTTGTGATCTAAATCACTCTTCGTTCTCTTCTTCCAGCTCATCCCACATGGCAGCGATAGCGTCACGCGTCAGCGGAGCCAGCGTTCTCCAGAATGGTGACGTTGCGTGCGCTTCCACTTTGCCCAGGAAGGTTCCAACCCACGGCAGGAGATACGTTTCGAACAGGGTTTCAATCGCCTCGTTCTCATCGTCACCAGCATTATCTTCAATCCATGAGGCCGCCAGCAGCAGCGTACCGATATGATCGGCTGGCATATCCGTCAGCGGCATACCGCGTTCTGAGAGAAATGCCCGCACTTCCGCTTCGGTTGCCCCTTCCTGCCAGGCAGAACGATACGGCGACACGCGACACTCTTCTCCCACGAACAGCGCGTTGTAATCGGTGGAAATCTGCTGCATATCGCAGCTTTTTTGCAAGCGTTCCAGCAGCTCATCCTGTTCCAGCGGCCAGTTCTGCGCCAGCTTACCTTCACGGATCAGGGTAAACAGTGGAACCAGAAGCGGATCCTGCGGCTGGCGGTAATATAAGGTGCCCAGCACGCGGCAAAGGATGGAAAACTCATTCATGTTTTTATTCCATTAGTCATTAAAGATCGGCAAATTCATCAATCGGCGCCATGCCGCGCGACTCAAGGAAGTCGAGCATACGACGCGGCGTGACGTTCAGGATGCGTTCTTCCGGGAAATCCACGTCCTGCAATATTTTCAGGCATTCGCTGAAATCACCCAGCGTAAAGGCCGTGTGAGAATCAGAGCCCAGCGCCACCATTCCGCCTGCGTCACGCACGGCAGCCGCCACGTCCCGACAGTTGGCTTCACTGCCCTTACGCGAGTGAACGAACGAAGAGTTGTTGATCTCCAGCGCCACGCGGTGCTTCGCCGCCGCCTGCGCCACGGCCTGAATATCAATCGGGTATTTAGGGTTGCCCGGGTGGCTGATAATGTGCACGTTGCCGCTGGCGATGGTGGCAATCATCGCTGCGGTGTTGGTCTCTTTATCCTGCGGCGCAAAAACCGGCTCATGGAAACCGGCGAGGATCAGATCTAACGAGGTCAGCATCGGGCCGGTGCAGTCAATTTCACCGTCGGTATTTTTGATGTTCGCTTCGATGCCGCGCAGTATCCCGATACCGTCCACCAGACGTGGCCAGATACGCATATTCACAAAATGCCAGTAGTGCGGCGCATCCGCCATATCCGGGCCGTGATCGGTGATCGCAAACAGTTTGATGCCTTTCAGCTTCGCCTGAGCGATATAATCATGGAGGTTACTGTAAGCGTGAGTACTGGCGACGGTGTGCATATGCAGGTCAACGGGATACATCTTTCTCTCCTCTGCGGTTTTTCCAAAGGATAGCAGTTATCAGCGGCGAATATTAGCAAAAACCCGGCGAACGCCGGGTTTATCTCAGTAGCCTCGCTGTCTGTCGACCTGTCCGGTCACCGCGTTGCCCTTCTCTATTTCGCTGATGGTATGCGAGATGTACGCCACGGCCTCCGCCGGTCGCGTCACGGCCGCAATATGGGGCGTCATCGCCACGCGAGGGTGAGCCCAGAGCGGGCTTTCTGTCGGCAGCGGTTCGCGGCTATAGACATCGAGCATTGCGCCTTTCAGCTTACCGCTGTCCAGCGCTTTCAGCAGATCGTCTTCCACCACGTGCACCCCGCGCGCCAGGTTCATTAAGTAGCTATCGTCTGCCAGCTGGTTGAGGAGCGCGCCATTGATTATGCCCACCGTTTCCGCGGTATTCGGCAGCAGGTTAATGAGTACCCGTGTCTCTTTCAGGAACGCCGGAAGTTCATCCATTCCCGCAAAGCTCTCGACGCCCGGATAATCCTTACGGCTGCGGCTCCAGCAGCGCAGCGGGAAGCCCCACGGGGCGAGCGCTTCTGCGACTTTCGAGCCCAGGACGCCTGCACCGAGGATGCCGATGGTGAAATCTTCACGCTGATAATCCGGGAGCGGTTCCCAGTGGGACTGCTGCTTAAAGGCCTGATAATCGTCGAAGCGGCGGAACCAGTGCAGCACCTGACTCACGGCATATTCCTGCATCTGCTGTCCCATACCGGTATCCTCCAGTCGGAACAGGGGAATAGTTTCCGGCAGCATTTCAGGGTGAGCCTTCAGCTTGCTCAGGATGGAGTCTACCCCCGCACCGAGGGCAAACACCGCCTTCAAACGGCGGCCCTGTAGCATTTCGACCGGGGGATGCCAGACCAGCGCGTAGTCGGCATGTTCATTATCGCCCCGCTTCCATTCGCGAACGCGTGCGCCAGGCAGTGCCGCCGTGAGCGCGTTGATCCAGTAAGCCGTATCAAAAGTGGGGTGATAGAAGATAATATCCATAGTCATTCCTGCCTTTTATTGCGCTGTTTTATTTTCATTTTCAACTGGATTGCCAGCATAACAAATTTATCGGCGAACCGCGTTGCTGATAAAAGAGGCGCTTTTCGCACATTTCGGAATCAGGTTGCCTGAAGTTTGTATAAACGCGCTAAATTACTGAAAAAGTGGGTTGACGGCAGTACGGCTTTTCCTTACATTAGCGCCCGTCCCGGCAATAACGGGATGACAATATGGTGAGGTGTCCGAGTGGCTGAAGGAGCACGCCTGGAAAGTGTGTATACGGCAACGTATCGGGGGTTCGAATCCCCCCCTCACCGCCATATTTAAGATGAGAGCTCGTACGAAAGTACGGGCTTTTTTCTTTTATATTCTCCGCAAGGGGATTCGAACTTTGCTTCCTCTGCGGTGAATGTGTCGGGTGGCGCTTCGCTTACCCGCCCTACAGGGACTTTACTCCTCCACCATCCGTGCGTACTCTTCGGTGAGAAAATCCACCAGCGTCCTGACCGACGGCAGCAAACCTCGTCTGGAAGGATACACCGCATGGATCACCTCCCGTTTGGGTTCCCACGCATTTAGCACTCGTATAAGTTCACCTGACGCCAGCTGATCCTTCACCATCAAAATGGGCAGCTGCACCAGGCCTACCCCCGCCATCGCCGCTTCCCGCAGCGCCAGCATATCGGTGGTCACCAGGCGCGGCGTGAAGTGAACTTCTGCTTTCGCGCCTTCCGGCCCGCTTAACTCCCACTTATGCAGATGCTTACCCGCGCCCATGCTTAAACCCGGCCATGCGCTGAGTTCAGAAGGCGCCGTCGGGTTGCCCATCCGTTCCAGCAGTGCCGGCCCGGCAACCAGACAGTGTCCCCTGTCCGCCAGTACCCTTAATACCAGATCGCTGTCATCAAACGGGCGCGGACGAACGCGGATCGCCACGTCCACCCCCTCCGCCACGAGATCCACCCGGCGGTTGGTCGCTTCGAGCTGGAGGTTGATCCCCGGATAGCGCGCCATAAACCTCGCCAGCATCGGCCCCACGTGAACGTGCAGCAGGGTCACGGGGCAGGTGATCCTGACCATACCGCGCGGTTCAGCCTGTAAAGCCGCTACCGCCTCCTCCGCCGCTTCGGCCTCAACCAGCATGGCTTTACAGTGCTGGTAGAACGTTTGCCCCACCTCTGTCACCGTAAACTGCCGCGTGGTTCGCTGTATCAGCCGAACGCCCAGGCGTTCTTCCAGCTGCGCGATCCGACGGCTTAGTTTTGACTTAGGCTGATCGAGCGCCCGACCTGCCGCCGCAAAGCCGCCATGCTCCACCACCTTCACAAACCATACGAAATCATTGAGATCCTGCATACGCCTCCATTGTTCCATTTCAGGAACAGTGAATGTCATTTTCGCTATCTACCGGGATATTAACCGTGAATATAAGCTAATTACATCAACAGAACATCAGGAGTTAATCATGAAAAACGTAACAGGCGTCTATACCGCCCCTCGTCCGCACTGGGTCGGTGACGGTTTCCCGGTTCGTTCAATGTTTTCTTACCAGACGCACGGCGAACCGCTGAGCCCGTTCCTGCTGCTGGACTATGCCGGTCCGTACACCTTTCCGGCGGACGGCGCGAAACGCGGGGTGGGCGAGCATCCTCATCGCGGTTTTGAAACGGTGACCATCGTTTACTCGGGCGAAGTGGAGCACCGTGATTCCACCGGCAGAGGCGGCGTAATCGGCCCGGGCGACGTGCAGTGGATGACGGCAGGCGCCGGCATTTTGCACGAAGAGTTCCACTCCAGCGCGTTCTCGCAGAAAGGCGGTGAACTGAAAATGATGCAGCTGTGGGTCAACCTGCCCGCCAGGGACAAAATGGCGACGCCAGGCTACCAGAGCATCACTAAAGCGGATATCCCGGTGATCTCCCTGCCGGATAACAGCGGAACATTGCGCGTGATTGCTGGCCGCTTTGACGAAGTCACCGGCCCGGCGCATACCTTCTCACCGCTGAACGTGTGGGATCTCGCGCTGCACCAGGGCAGCCACCTGACGCTCAATCAGCCCGAAGGCTGGAGCACGGCGCTGGTTGTACTTGAGGGGAGCGTGACGGTGAACGGCACTACGCCCGCCGGTGAGGCGCAGCTGGTCGTGTTGAGTCAGAGCGGTGACAAACTGCATCTCGAAGCCAGCAGCGATGCCAAAGTGCTGCTGATGGCCGGTGAGCCGCTGAATGAACCGATTGTGGGCTACGGCCCGTTTGTGATGAACAGTAAAACTGAGATCGCCGAAGCTATTCGCGATTTTAACTCCGGCCGCTTTGGCCAGATCTAAACCTGATAAAGGAGAGCATTATGTCTACACCTGCTAACTTCAACGGTGCGCGTCCCGTTATTGACGTTAATGATGCCGTTATGCTGCTTATCGATCACCAGAGCGGGCTGTTCCAGACCGTTGGCGATATGCCGATGCCTGAGCTGCGCGCCCGTGCGGCGGCGCTGGCAAAAATCGCCACGCTGGCGGAGATCCCGGTGATCACCACGGCGTCGGTTCCACAGGGGCCGAACGGCCCGCTTATTCCGGAGATCCACGCCAACGCGCCGAACGCCCAGTACGTTGCACGCAAAGGTGAGATCAACGCCTGGGATAACCCGGAGTTTGTGGCGGCGGTAAAAGCCACCGGGCGTAAAACGTTGATTATCGCCGGTACGATCACCAGCGTCTGCATGGCATTTCCGTCTATCAGCGCGGTGGCGGACGGATATAAAGTGTTTGCGGTGATTGATGCCTCCGGCACGTACAGCAAAATGGCGCAGGAAATCACCCTGGCACGCGTGGTACAGGCAGGCGTGGTGCCGATGGACACGGCAGCCGTTGCCTCCGAAATTCAGCGGACATGGAATCGTGAAGATGCGGCGGCGTGGGCGGAAGTCTACACCCATATCTTCCCGGCCTATCAGCTGCTGATCGAAAGCTACGGCAAAGCGCAGGAGGTGGTGAAAAACAGCGAAGTGCTCGATTCGCAGCGTTAATCCTGCGCGGTGCGCCATAAGCTGATTAAGGCTTAACCGAACAGGCACGAATGCAGAAAATCTGCTTGACCGCTTTCGCGCAACTCCCTATAGTAGCGCCCCGTTGCCCCCCAAGCGGTCAGGCAGCAAAACAATATGGTGAGGTGTCCGAGTGGCTGAAGGAGCACGCCTGGAAAGTGTGTATACGGCAACGTATCGGGGGTTCGAATCCCCCCCTCACCGCCATATTCAAGATAAGAGCCCGTACGAAAGTACGGGCTTTTTTCTTTTCTATTCTCTGCAAGGGGGGGATGAGAACCCCCGACCGGGTTAGACAACTGGCGCAGCCAGTTGGACAGACTGAGAGCGAAGCGAGTCAACCCCCCCGGGGCAGACTGAGCCGGCTCACCTATAAAAGAAAGCCCGTACAAAGTACGGGCCCGTCTTAACCATTCCTCAGCTATTCAGCTTTCCAGCCGGTTGCTTTCCCTCGGGAGCAGGACTCTGGCCGCTATTCAAACCCTCTTCATCCCTGCGCTCCTCCAGCCAGTAATCGGCATTTTTTAACCCAAGCCGAACCGGGTCAAACTGGGGATCCAACCCCTGCGCGTTCTGGGTTTCATAGTCTTTCAGGCTGGCAAACGCTTTTTTATGCAACAGAACAATGGCGATAATGTTGAGCCATGCCATCAGCCCTACCCCAATATCGCCTAATCCCCATGCCAGATCCGCAGTGCGGACGGTGCCATAGACGGTGGAAGCCATCAGACATAATTTCAGCAGGAACGTCAGCCACGGGCGGTGAATTTTACGGTTGATGTAGGCGATATTGGTTTCAGCGATGTAGTAGTAGGCAATGATTGTGGTGAAGGCGAAGAAGAACAGCGCGATGGCAACAAAGTAATTACCAAAGCCAGGCATCATACTTTCCATCGCCGTCTGCACATAGCCAGGACCGGCCGCCACGCCAGCAATACCGGTATAGAGGGCAGCACCGTCGACACCCTGGACGTTATACAGCCCGGTAATCAACAGCATAAAGCCGGTCGCGGAGCAGACAAACAGCGTGTCGATATAAACGGAGAACGCCTGAACCAGCCCCTGCTTCACCGGATGGCTTACGGCCGCCGCGGATGAAGCATGCGGCCCGGTACCCTGCGCCGCTTCGTTAGAATAGACGCCGCGCTTCACGCCCCACATGATAGCCTGGCCCAGAATAGCGCCAAAGCCAGCTTCAAGCCCGAAAGCGCTTTTCCAGATCAGCAGAATAACCGCGGGAAGCTGATCGATATTGATAGCGATAATCACGCAGGCGACAATAATATAGCCCAGCGCCATAAACGGAACCACCATACTGCTAAAACTGGCGATCCTTTTCACGCCACCAAAAATAATAAAACTTAACAACAGGGCAAGTAATGCCGCCGTGACGTTCGGACTCAGGCCAAAGGCAATATCCAGACTCGCACCAATAGAGTTTGCCTGCACGCCTGGCAGTAATAATCCGCAGGAGAAAATGGTTACGATAGCAAATAACCATGCGTACCACTTCACGCCTAACCCTTTTTCAATATAAAAGGCAGGGCCGCCACGATATTCGCCGTTAATTTTTTCTTTATAAACCTGACCTAAGGTGGATTCGACAAAAGCAGAACTGGCCCCTAAAAAAGCCACTACCCACATCCAGAAAAGCGCACCCGGCCCACCAAAAGTAATAGCGGTCGCTACCCCCGCGATATTCCCCGTCCCCACGCGACCGGCCAGCGTCATCGTCAGCGCCTGAAACGATGATACGCCTGCCTCGGTAGGGCGTCCCTCAAACATCAGGGTAATCATATGTTTAATATGGCGTAATTGCAGAAAGCGACTACGTAGTGAGAAATAGAGGCCGACACCCAGACATAAAAATATTAACGCCGGGCTCCAGATAACACCGTTAATTGCACTAACCAGTTCGTTCATGTATGACCCTCAGCGTGATGTTCCAGAGGAAACGCTCCCCCGGCGTGTTTCTTGTTAGAATTTTGTTTGAACAAGTACGAAACATAGATAATTACCCAGAAGACACCAACTTAATTTTTGCTGCTTAGTCATGTTCTGTGACAACATTCACGTTTGATTTTAACGAACAATTAGCGCGATCATTATATTCATAGATATTTTGTGGGTATTATAAATACATATCACACTTTTTCTTTTTGTATAAAAAACGCGCATAAGTAATGGGCGGTAATATTATTAATACCGCAAAACGATTTCTAAATCCCGTTGAATGCTATAGGAAATAAATATGATTCAAACAAACGTCACTGTTTCAGTGGGAATAAACGAAGCTTCCCGGCATGACGCCGGGAAGAAATGGCTTAAAAAGAATGATCTTAATCGGAATAGACTTCCAGCGTGCGTTGACACAGCGCTGAGCGGACGCAGTCTTCTTTTGTGAAGCGGACCACCCCAATCATTTCATCTTCCGCAAAACGTGACATGGCATCGCTGAGGCCGGACTTCACGCCCGACGGCAGGTCACACTGGGTAATATCGCCGTTGACGATCACCGTCACGTTCTCCCCGAGGCGCGTTAAAAACATCTTCATTTGCGCAGCGGTCACATTCTGAGCCTCGTCGAGAATAACGACCGCATTTTCAAATGTACGTCCGCGCATATAGGCGAACGGCGCGATTTCCACCTTGCCAATCTCTGGTCGCAGGCAGTACTGCATAAAGGAAGCGCCCAGCCGCTTCACCAGCACGTCATAGACGGGCCTGAAGTATGGGGCAAACTTCTCCGAAATATCGCCGGGCAGGAAGCCCAGATCTTCATCAGCTTGCAGTACCGGACGGGTAACGATGATCCTTTCCACGTCCTTATGAATCAGCGCCTCCGCCGCTTTGGCGGCACTGATCCAGGTTTTCCCGCATCCGGCTTCACCGGTTGCAAAGATGAGCTGTTTACTCTCGATAGCATTCAGGTAGTGCGCCTGAGCCTCATTGCGCGCCACAATTGGCGATGCGTCGCGGCTGTCCCGCGCCATGCCAATGGATTCTACGCCGCTCATCTGCACAAGCGAGGTGACCGATTCTTCTTCACGCTGTTTATGGCTACGTGAATCCCGTCTCAGCACACGTTTTGCTTCACGACGAGCTTTGATCACTGCTTTTTGTCTTCCCATGGATAGCACCTTGAGTTGTTGGTATTCATCACACGCGCCAGCATCGGCACGATTATGCGCACGAACATCAGAGGGTTGGCTTCCTTGTAAGCCATTGCTTGCATTACCGGATGACGATACAGAACGGCTACGCGCACCGCTATGCACGTCGGTCGAAACAGGTTCTTGAGGTGAAGGAGAGAATTTAGTGGTGAGGAAATCGCTGCCGGAGTCTGAGCCTCCGCGCCGGGTACTGCGGTTGTTGTGTTTACCTTGTCCAGTACAGGACGCAACCATTCGCGATCTCCATAGTGAGTAACATCACTGCCGGGAACTACCGCTGTCTTATCTTAAGTACATCAGGGATTATCATAAATGCAACATTTATTTTACCTGAATGCAACTTTTCAGACTGCCCCTACATGGAAAATCAGTCTCATATAGAAATATTACAGAAATATAACAATAAGATAGTCCAGGAAAAAAATAATGTCCCCGCGAACTGTCGCAGGGACGATTATCAGGCTTCTATCAGACCCTGAGCGAGCCAGGCGTTCGCGTCGCGCGCTCCGGGCAGAGCAAAGAAATAGCCGCCGCCGATGGGCTTAATGTACTCCTCCAGCGCTTCGCCGTTCAGCCGCTTCTGCACGGTGAGAAATCCTTTTTCCAGGTCATGCTGATAGCAGACAAACAGCAGCCCCATATCAAGCTGACCGGAGTGGGTCACACCCAGCGAGTAGCTGTAACCCCTTCGCATCATCAGGCTGGATTGCGTCTCCCGGGTGCGAGGATTGGCGAGACGAATATGGCTGTCCAGGGCGATGACATCGCCGTTTGGATCGCGCGTGTAGTCGGGTTCATCGTGCTCATGCTTCATGCCGAGCGGCGCCCCGGTTTGCTTATCGCGACCGAAAATTGTCTGCTGCTCTTTCAGCGGCGTGCGGTCCCAGAACTCCACGTGGAACTGGATAATGCGCACCGCCTGGTAGCTGCCGCCCACGGCCCAGGCCGGTTCGCCCTGATCCGCCGTCACCCAGACCACGTTTTTCATCAGCGCGGCATTGCTGCTGTCCGGGTTGGCGGTGCCGTCTTTGAAGCCCAGCAGGTTCACCGGCGTCTCTTTCCCTTTACTGCGCGCGGCGTGGTCAGAGATAAATCCTTCCCGCTTCCAGCGCACGCTGAGCAGATCCGGCGTGTGTTTGATGATATCGCGCAGGGCGTGGATCACCGTATCCTGCGTATTGGCGCAAATCTGCAACAGCACATCGCCGTGGCACAGCGCCGCGTCGAGAGAGTCATTGGGAAAACGCGTCATTTTTTGCAGCGCTTTCGGCTTCTGCTTTGCCAGGCCGTAGCGGTCATCAAACAGCGATTCCCCCACCGACACGGTGATGGTCAGGTTATCGGGAGCAATAAACGCCCCAAGGATCCCGGAATCCATCGGTGGCAGGCGCGGATTTGGTGTTTCCGGCGCCGGACCGCCCGCGGTGAGGAAGGCAATGCGCGTGGTCAGCAGCCTGAACAGACGCTCCAGGTCGGCCTTATCGCTCGCCAGCGAATCGAAAGCCACCAGCATCATCGAGGCCTGCTGCGGCGTCAAAATCCCTGCCTGGTGCTCGCCATAAAACGGCTGCGTCTCCCTGCGCGCATCCGGCGACAGCGTGCCGGGCGCGCTCTGCGGTTTCGCCGCCTGCGCCACCGGGCAACCTCCCGCCAGGGCAAACGCGCCGCCCAGCGCCCCTACCCCTTTTAACAACCGACGCCGTGAAGGTTCAGCGACGTCGTACTCGTCATGCTTGTTCATCGTGCTTAGTCCAGACCCAGAACGCCGCGCAGCAGAGAGAGATCTTCCGCCAGCGTTGTAATCGGGCCTTTCAGCGCGTTACGGTCGGCTTCGGTCAGCTTGTCGTAGGTTTCGAACCTGTCTTTGGTGCGGTACTTCGCCAGGATGGTATCGACCTTTTTGAAGTTGGCATCCACTTTCGCCAGCAGCTCGCCGTTCTCTTTTTGCAGCTGAGGCCGCAGCAGATCGACAATTTTCTGCGCGCCGTCAACGTTCGCCTGGAAGTCCCACAGGTCGGTGTGGCTGTAGCGATCTTCCTCACCGCTGATTTTGCTTGCGGCCACTTCTTCAATCAGGCCCGCCGCGCCGCCCACCACTTTCGACGGCGGGAAGGCCAGCTCGCTGATGCGCTTTTGCAGCTCCAGCACGTCGGTGTTCAGCTGAGCGGCATATTTCTCCATTCCTTTGGTGGAATTATCGCCAAACAGCGCTTTTTCCAGACGGTGGAAGCCGGTGAATTTCGGATCGGCGGCCTTCTGCTCGTAGTCGTCTTCGCGGGCATCAATGCTGCCGTCGAGATCGGAGAACAGCTCGGCAATCGGCTCGATGCGCTCGTAGTGCTGACGGGTAGGTGCATACAGCGATTTCGCTTTTTCGATATCGCCCGCTTTCACCGCGTCGGTAAAGGCTTGGGTGCCCGCCACCAGGTCCGCCGTCTCTTTAGTGACGTAGGCTTTATAGGCGGTAATGGCGTCGCCAAGGCTTAACAGCGCCGTGCCTTTGGCCGCGTCTGCCGTCGCTGCGCCTTTGACGATCAGCTTACCTTTCGGGTTCGTCAGCAGGCCGCAGGTCATATCATATTCGCCCGGCTGTAGATTGGCGGTCATCTTCTGGCTGAAGCCCGGCGCGATATTTTCGCGCTCTTCCACCACCATCACGCCTTTCAGGATCTCCCACTCCAGCGCCTTCTGGCTGTGGTTCTGAATAATAAACTGGGTTTTACCGCTGTTAACCGTGATGGTCATCGGCTCGCACTGTTTATCGTTGACGGTAACTTTTACCTGCGGGATATCTGCTGCCTGAGCGGCGAAGGCAGACACGAACAGCGCGGCAATGCCTGCGCCTGACGCACTACGACGGAACTGACTGGTCATGACTCTTCCCTTAAAAAGTATGTTGTAACTAATACAGCACTTACGGCGCAACGCGCGACGCCTGCGAGCCGGTACGCGGCGGCATAGCGAACAGGATCAGCGCCGGAACCAGATAGATAAAGTAAACTGCCACTTCGCTGACGGTCGGCGTTTCCTGGTAGCCGAAGATCCCTTCAAGCAGGGTGCCGGTCAGTGAATGGGTGGACAGAACGTTACTGAGATCGAACGCCACGTCCTGGAAATGGTTCCACAGGCCCGCCTCGTGGAAGGCACGGATCGCCCCTGCCGCCAGGCCCGCGGCCACCAGCAGAATAAACAGGCTGGTCCACTTGAAAAACGCGCCCAGGTTAAGCCGAATGCCGCCCCAGTAGAGCAGGAAGCCAAGCACAACCGCCGTAACCAGCCCGAGCATCGCGCCCAACGGCGGCCAGATGCCCACGTCCTGCTGAAACGCCGCGAGCAGGAAGAAAACGGACTCCAGACCCTCACGCGCCACGGCGAAAAAGACCATCAGGATCAGCGCCCAGCCGTGGTGGTTGCCTTTTTGCAGGGCGTTATCCACCGCCTGCTCCAGCTGCACCTTCACGTTACGGGAGACTTTGCGCATCCAGAACACCATCCAGGTGAGGATCACCACGGCTATTACGGCGACAATGCCTTCAAAAAGCTCTTGTTCTTTCTGAGGAAATTCACCGGTGGTTTCGTTGATAAGAATACCCAGCCCCAGGCACAGCGCCGCGGCAAGGAAAACGCCAACCCACATCACGCCGATCCAGCGACCGCGCTGGGTACGCTTCAGATAACTGGCGATAAGGCTCACGATCAGGGCCGCTTCAAGGCCTTCACGTAACATAATGAGAAAAGGAACAAACATGCCGACACCTTAAATGTTTATCGCGGTCAACTGATGCAAAGAAACGTAAATTATAGTGATAGTGATTATCATTACAGCACAAAGAAAAACAAGCGAAATATGTGGAGTTTTGATGACCAGATGTAAACGCATTGCGGAGTAATAATTGCCTGAGTAACCGTTACGTTTATAAGGTATAACAAAAATGCTCATTTACGGTTAACCGGGGCTGTGGCTAAATGTCCGCCTCGAAAACCAACTGAAAATAACCCATGTTTAAAATTGTTCATTTCCTGCTGGCGCTGGTGATTATTCTTGCGCTTGCCTGGCTGGTGAGTTTCGACCGCCGAAAAATTCGTATTCGTTTCGTCTTGCAGCTGATCGTGATTGAAATCGTGCTGGCATTCTTTTTTTTGCATGCGCAAAGCGGCCTGTTCATTATTAAATATGTCTCAGGTTTCTTTGAGTCTCTGCTTAAATTCGCTGCCGAAGGGACGAATTTTGTCTTTGGCGGGATGGGTGAAAAAGGGCTGGCGTTCATTTTCCTGGGTGTACTCTGCCCCATTATTTTTATCTCGGCACTGATTGGTATTCTTCAGCACTGGCGCATTCTGCCGATTTTTATTCGGGTTATCGGAACGCTCCTGTCAAAGCTCAACGGCATGGGCAAGCTGGAATCCTTCAACGCGGTGAGCTCGCTGATCCTCGGTCAGTCTGAAAACTTCATTGCGTATAAGGGCGTGCTGGGCGATCTCTCCTCGCGTCGCCTGTTTACGATGGCCGCAACGGCGATGTCGACGGTTTCGCTGTCGATTGTTGGCGCCTACATGACCATGCTCGACGCCAAATTTGTCGTCGCGGCGCTGATCCTGAACATGTTCAGCACCTTTATTATTCTTTCGGTCATTAACCCGGCCCGCCCGGAAGCCGAACCCGATATCAAACTGGAAAAGCTGCATGAATCCCAGAGCTTCTTTGAAATGCTGGGCGAATATATTCTGGCGGGCTTTAAGGTGGCGATGATTATTCTGGCGATGCTGATTGGCTTTATCGCTCTTATTAGCGCCGTTAACGCCCTTTTCTCCAGCGTATTTGGCATGAGCTTCCAGCAGATCCTGGGTTACGTATTTTATCCGCTGGCGTGGCTTATCGGTATTCCACTGAGCGATGCCTTAAACGCGGGGAGTATTATGGCAACGAAACTGGTGGCGAATGAATTTGTGGCGATGATTGAGCTGCAAAAAATAGCCCATCAAATGTCCCCGCGTGGTCTGGGTATTTTGTCCGTTTTCCTGGTGTCGTTCGCTAACTTCGCCTCGATTGGCATTGTAGCGGGGGCAATAAAAGGCCTGAACGAGCAACAGGGTAACGTGGTGTCGCGGTTTGGTCTGCGCCTGGTATACGGTGCGACGCTGGTGAGCCTGCTGTCGGCGAGCTTTGCGGGGTTGGTGCTCTGATGCAATGCCGGGTGGCGCTTCGCTTACCCGGCCTACAAAACAACAACGGCGGGAATTCCCGCCGTTTTCATTAAAACTGCACGCACACCGGCTGGTCGACCCGCATCACCGATTCCTGCGCGAAACGAGACTTATAGATCCCGCGCAACGCTTCGATGTTCTTCTCGCTCTGCGCGTCTTTACCGTGGATGAGCATTAACGCTTTGCTGGGTTCACGCGCCACTTTTCCGTCGTTCCCCAGCCACTGCCCGCGGGCATCAAACACCGTTAAGCCATCGCGAAAACGCGGCGTCACGTCCTGGTCAACAAACTGCTGCCACTCGCTGCCGGTAATCTGCGCCCCTGCCGGGCGATTCAAGCCAAAATAGAGCGTGGTCTGCTGCATCTGGTTATCCGCTTTGCAGGTCTCCACCGCCGCATGCTGCGTGGGAGCGTTACACCCCGCCAGCAGCAGTAATGCTGCCATCATCAACCCTGTTTTAATCATCATTTATCATTTCGAACGGGTGAACGGTCTGTCCCCTCTCCCCTTTGGGGAGAGGGTTAGGGTGAGGGGAAAATTACTCAGCCTGAAGCTTCGTTGGCGGTGCAGAGTGATAGTGCGCATCCGCTTCCGCAAAGCGCTTCTGCATAGAGGCAGACGGCGCTTTACCCAGCAGGCTGAACACCACGATACCCAGGCTTCCGAAGATGAAGCCCGGGATGATTTCGTACAGGCCCAGCCACGCGAACTGTTTCCAGACGATGACGGTCACCGCACCGATGATCATCCCCGCCAGCGCGCCGTTGCGGGTCATGCGTGACCACAGCACGGAGAACAGCACTACCGGACCAAACGCGGCGCCAAAGCCTGCCCAGGCGTAGCTTACCAGCCCCAGCACGCGGTTTTCCGGGTTAGCCGCCAGCGCAATGGCAATCAGCGCCACCAGCAGCACCATAAAGCGCCCTACCCACACCAGCTCTTTCTGGCTCGCGCCCTTACGCAGGAATGCTTTGTACAGGTCTTCCGTAATGGCGCTGGAGCACACCAGCAGCTGGCAGCTCAGGGTAGACATCACCGCCGCCAGGATCGCGGAGAGCAGGATACCGGCAATCCACGGGTTGAACAGGATCTGCGCCAGCTCGATGAACACGCGCTCGGCGTTCTGGTTCACCGCGCCCGCCTGCGCCGGGTTGTTGTTAAAGTACGCAATGCCGAAGAAGCCAACCGCGCAGGCGCCCGCCAGACACAGGATCATCCACGTCATGCTGATGCGACGCGCGTGAACGATGGTGTGGTGAGAATCCGCCGCCATAAAGCGCGCCAGAATGTGCGGCTGACCGAAGTAGCCCAGGCCCCAGCCCATCAGGGAGACGATGGCCACGAAGTTCAGCCCTTTCAGCATATCGACGTTTTCAATGCTCTTCTGCTTGATCACTTCCAGCGATTCGCCAAAGCCGCCGACGGTGAAAATGACAATCACCGGGGTCAGGATCAGGGCGAAAATCATCAGGCTCGCCTGCACGGTGTCGGTCCAGCTTACCGCCAGGAACCCGCCCACGAAGGTATAAAGGATGGTCGCCGCCGCACCGGCCCACAGCGCCGTTTCGTAGCTCATGCCGAAGGTGCTTTCGAACAGGCGTGCGCCCGCCACGATGCCGGAGGCGCAGTAGATGGTGAAGAACAACAGGATCACCACCGCAGAGATAATACGCAGAACGCGGCTGTTATCCTCAAAGCGCCCGGTGAAGTAGTCCGGCAGCGTCAGGGCGTTGTTGTTGGCTTCGGTATGCACGCGCAGACGGCCTGCCACCAGCTTCCAGTTGATCCACGCGCCAACGGTCAGGCCGATGGCGATCCAGCTTTCGGATATACCGGAGATGAAAATCGCGCCCGGCAGCCCCATCAGCAGCCAGCCGCTCATGTCGGATGCGCCCGCAGAGAGCGCGGTAACCATTGGGCCTAAGCTGCGCCCGCCAAGGATGTAGTCGTCAAAGTTTTTAGTGGAACGCCATGCCAAAAACCCTATCAGGATCATGCCAAAAATATAAACGAGAAATGTCACCAGCATCGGTGTGCTAATAGCCATTCAAATTCTCCAAAATGTCGAGCGACAACCGTCCGGGTTGCCTTGTTATGTCATCACCGGAACGTAGTGATGTGTGTATGTGTTTCCGTTGGGCGCGCTATCCTGCCGTATACGCTTCCCACTGACAAACGATTTAACACTGCATTTACATGAATTTCATCCCTGGTTTTATATGTCTTTCCTATAGGTTGCACTCGCTCACGCTTTTACGGGTTGCACCTTTAAAAAGTGTTAAGCACCGCATAAAAACTGGCTTCGTAAACCTCTGCGCGTTCTTTTTCTCAGCTAACTAATCGTTAACAATCCATTCATTTTCCAGCTTGCAGCCCAGGTCACATTTAACACGGTTGCACAAAGTTGCAACATGGTGGATATTTCACGCTATCAACAGAACGCTATTACAGAACAACAGGAGTTTTGGCATGGGGATGACCACCATGGGGGTTAAGCTGGATGACGCTACCCGCGAACGGATTAAAACCGCTGCGACCCGCATCGACCGCACACCGCACTGGTTAATCAAGCAGGCGATTTTTAACTATCTGGAAAGACTGGAGAGTGAAGAAGATCTGCCGGAGCTGCCTGCCCTGCTGGCGGGCGCAGCGAACGAAAGCGAAGAGGCCGTAACGGCCGTTGAAGAGAACCACCAGCCCTTCCTCGACTTCGCCGAGCAGATCCTGCCGCAGTCCGTCAGCCGTGCCGCCATTACCGGCGCCTACCGCCGTGCCGAAACCGACGCCGTGCCAATGCTGCTGGAGCAGGCACGCCTGCCGGAAGCCGTGGCCGCTCAGGCGCACAGCCTGGCGTATCAGCTCGCCGACAGGCTGCGTAACCAGAAAACCGCCAGCGGACGCGCCGGCATGGTGCAGGGCCTGTTGCAGGAGTTCTCTCTCTCTTCTCAGGAAGGCGTGGCGCTGATGTGTCTGGCAGAAGCGCTGCTGCGTATTCCGGATAAAGCCACCCGCGACGCGCTGATCCGCGACAAAATCAGCAACGGCAACTGGCAGTCCCACATTGGCCGCAGCCCGTCGCTATTCGTTAACGCCGCCACCTGGGGCCTGCTGTTTACCGGCAAGCTGGTTTCTACCCATAATGAAGCCAACCTGTCACGCTCGCTGAACCGCATTATCGGCAAGCGCGGCGAGCCGCTGATCCGCAAGGGCGTGGACATGGCGATGCGCCTGATGGGCGAGCAGTTCGTCACCGGGGAGACCATTGCTGAAGCGCTGGCGAACGCCCGCAAGCTGGAGGACAAAGGTTTCCGCTACTCCTACGACATGCTGGGTGAAGCGGCGCTGACCGCCGCCGACGCGCAGGCCTACATGGTCTCTTACCAGCAGGCGATCCACGCCATCGGTAAAGCGTCTAACGGCCGCGGTATTTATGAAGGTCCGGGCATCTCTATCAAGCTTTCTGCCCTGCACCCGCGCTACAGCCGTGCGCAGTATGACCGGGTGATGGAAGAACTCTATCCGCGCCTGAAATCCCTGACCCTGCTGGCGCGTCAGTACGACATCGGCATCAATATCGACGCCGAAGAGGCTGACCGTCTGGAGATCTCCCTCGATCTGCTGGAAAAACTGTGCTTCGAGCCGGAGCTGGCGGGCTGGAACGGGATTGGTTTCGTTATCCAGGCCTACCAGAAACGCTGTCCGTTCGTCATTGATTACCTGATTGACCTGGCCAGCCGCAGCCGTCGTCGCCTGATGATCCGCCTGGTGAAAGGCGCCTACTGGGACAGCGAAATCAAACGCGCCCAGATGGAAGGGCTGGAAGGTTATCCGGTCTATACCCGCAAGGTGTACACCGACGTCTCTTACCTCGCCTGTGCGAAAAAACTGCTCGGCGTGCCGAACCTGATTTATCCGCAGTTCGCCACCCACAACGCCCACACCCTGGCGGCCATTTACAGCCTGGCGGGACAAAACTACTATCCGGGCCAGTACGAGTTCCAGTGCCTGCACGGCATGGGTGAGCCGCTCTACGAACAGGTGACCGGGAAAGTGGCCGACGGCAAGCTGAACCGTCCGTGCCGTATCTATGCCCCGGTGGGCACCCACGAAACCCTGCTGGCGTACCTGGTGCGTCGTCTGCTGGAGAACGGGGCGAACACCTCCTTCGTTAACCGGATTGCCGACACCACGCTGCCGCTCGACGAACTGGTGGCCGATCCGGTACAGGCCGTAGAGAAGCTGGCGGCGCAGGAAGGCCAGATTGGTCTGCCGCATCCGAAAATTGCCCTGCCGCGCGAGCTGTACGGCGCGGGCCGCGTCAACTCGGCGGGCCTGGATCTGGCGAACGAACACCGCCTGGCGTCGCTCTCTTCTGCCCTGCTCAACAGCGCATTGCAGAAATGGCAGGCCAAACCGATCCTTGAGCAGTCCGTTGAGGATGGTGAAATGCAGCCGGTGATCAACCCGGCAGAGCCGAAGGATATCGTCGGCTACGCGCGCGAAGCCACGGAAGCGGAAGTGGATCAGGCACTGGAGAGCGCGGTGAATAACGCGCCAATCTGGTTTGCCACCCCGCCGCAGGAGCGTGCCGCCATTCTGGAACGTGCTGCGGTGCTGATGGAAGATCAGATGCAGTCGCTCATCGGCATTCTGGTGCGTGAGGCGGGGAAAACCTTCAGCAACGCCATCGCCGAAGTGCGTGAGGCGGTCGACTTCCTGCACTACTACGCCGGTCAGGTGCGCGATGATTTCGACAACGAAACGCACCGCCCGCTCGGTCCGGTGGTCTGTATCAGCCCGTGGAACTTCCCGCTGGCGATCTTCACCGGCCAGATTGCCGCGGCCCTTGCCGCAGGCAACAGCGTGCTGGCGAAACCGGCGGAGCAAACCCCGCTGATTGCCGCTCAGGGCATTAACATTCTGCTGGAAGCCGGCGTACCGGCGGGCGTGGTGCAACTGCTGCCAGGGCGCGGTGAAACGGTGGGTGCCAAACTGACCTCCGATAACCGCGTGCGCGGCGTGATGTTTACCGGGTCGACCGAAGTGGCCTCCCTGCTGCAACGCAACATCGCCACCCGTCTGGATGCACAGGGCCGTCCGACCCCGCTGATCGCCGAAACTGGTGGCATGAACGCCATGATCGTGGACTCCTCGGCGCTGACCGAACAGGTGGTTGTTGACGTGCTGGCCTCCGCCTTCGACAGCGCAGGCCAGCGCTGTTCCGCCCTGCGCGTGCTGTGCTTACAGGATGACGTGGCTGACCACACCCTGAAGATGCTGCGCGGCGCAATGGCGGAATGCCGTATGGGCAACCCGGGCCGTCTCACCACCGACATCGGGCCGGTGATCGACGCGGAAGCCAAAGCCAACATTGAAAACCACATTCAGACCATGCGTGCCAAAGGCCGTCCGGTGTTCCAGGCGGTGCGCGAGAACGGTGAAGATGCCCGCGAGTGGCAGACCGGCACCTTCGTGCCGCCAACGCTTATCGAGCTGGCAAGCTTCGACGAGCTGAAAAAAGAGGTCTTCGGCCCGGTGCTGCACGTGGTGCGCTACAGCCGTAACAACCTCAACGCGCTTATCGATCAGATTAACGCTTCGGGTTATGGCCTGACGCTCGGCGTGCATACCCGTATCGACGAAACCATTGCCCAGGTAACCGGCAATGCCAAAGTGGGCAACCTGTACGTCAACCGTAACATGGTTGGCGCAGTCGTGGGCGTACAGCCGTTCGGCGGCGAAGGTCTTTCCGGTACGGGTCCGAAAGCGGGCGGTCCGCTCTATCTGTACCGTCTGCTGGCGAACCGTCCGGAAAATGCGCTCGGCGTGACGCTGGCGCGTCAGGACGCTGAATACCCGGTGGACGCGCAGGTGAAAGCCGTGCTGACCCAGCCGCTGGACGCGCTGATTAAGTGGGCTGATAACCGTCCTGAACTGCGTGCAATTGCGCAGCAGTACGGCGAGCTGGCGCAGGCCGGTACGCAGCGTCTGCTGCCGGGCCCTACCGGCGAGCGCAACACCTGGACGCTGATGCCGCGCGAGCGCGTGCTGTGCGTGGCGGATAACGAGCAGGACGCGCTGGTGCAGCTGGCTGCCGCGACGGCAACGGGCTGTGAGGTGCTGTGGCCGGAAGATGACCTGCATCGCGACCTCGCCAAACAGCTGCCAAAAGCGGTCTCGGCGCGCATTCGCTTTGCCAAGGCTGACGCCCTGCTGACCCAGCCGTTTGACGCGGTGATCTACCACGGTGATTCCGACCAGCTGCGCGAATTGTGTGAGCAGGTCGCGGCCCGCAGCGGTGCGATTGTTTCGGTGCAGGGCTTCGCCCGCGGGGAAACCAACCTGCTGCTGGAGCGTCTGTACGTGGAGCGCTCGCTCAGCGTCAACACCGCGGCGGCGGGCGGTAACGCCAGCCTGATGACAATCGGATAATCGTGTAAACTCCCCGGTGGCGCTACGCTTACCGGGGCTACACAATAACCGCAGGCCGGATAAGCACAGCGCATCCGGCTTTTTTACATGGAGGGGATGATGAAAAGAGTATTTCTCGCAGGGGCAGCACTGCTGCTCAGCACCAGCGCGCTGGCCAACGAGTGCGACAACGCCACTACGCAGCTTGAACTGAACACCTGTAGCGCGCAGCAGTATCAGGCCGCCGATAAAAAGCTTAACGAGACGTATCAGGCCGCCATCAAGCGGGCGGCAGCCCCCCAGCGCGACCTGCTGAAAAAAGCGCAGCAGGCGTGGATTAGCCTGCGCGACGCGGACTGCGCGTTTATCGGTTCGGGCACGGAAGGCGGGAGCGTTCAGCCAATGATTGTAAACCAGTGCCTGGCGGAGAAAACCGTGGAGCGTGAAGCGTTTCTGGCCTCACTCATGCAGTGTGAAGAGGGCGACCTAAGCTGCCCTCTCCCGCCGGGCAATTAACGCACGCGGATCCCTTCGATAATCATCCGCTGCACGTTTTCGAGGGTGCTCTGGAAAAATGCCTCGTCCTGAAGCGTTTTACCGGTTACCGCCTCTACCTGGGCCGCGAAGTCAGCGTAATGCTGGGTAGCGGCCCAGATCATAAAGATCAGATGCTGCGGGTCGACCGGCGCCAGCTTTCCGCTGGCGACCCATCCGGCAATAATGGCCGACTTATCGTCCACCAGCTGCTTTAAATCGCCGGTCAGCTCCGCCTGCAACAGCGGCGCGCCCTGTAACATCTCCAGACAGAACAGCCTTGAAGCCTGCGGATAATCACGCGACACCTCCAGCTTCAGGCGTATGTACTCCTCGATCGCCACCAGCGGGGCCAGCTCTTCGCGAAATGCCTTGAGCGGCGCGAGCCAGATATCGAGGATCTGCTGCATCACCGCCACATACAGCGCCTCTTTCGACGGGTAGTAGTAGAGCAGATTGGTCTTGGAGACCCCGGCCTGCTCGGCCACCTGCTCAAGGCGCGTGCCGTGAATACCAAACTGCGAAAAGGTCTCCAGCGCGGCGCTGAGGATCGCCTGTTTCTTGGCGCTCACCGCCTGCGAACGTTTTCCGGGTGTTTTCACTGCGCCTTGTGCCATTTCCGCTCTCCATTTTCTTTCCTGCGCTCAGCATAGCAAAACCCCCGCCTCGCCACGACCTTCTGCACTCCCATCGCGCATGAGCGCCTGTTTTCTGTGCAATGTTTTTGACCAGTCAGTCCACATTTTTAGCACCCAGTTAATCAACCAATAGTTAACATATTAATAACAAAGCAGATTTCAAAACTGGCACTCCCTTTGCAAAAACGCCGTTACACCTGCGACGTAATGAAGAGAGGTTCGTGATGAAAATTGGCGTATTTGTACCGATCGGCAACAACGGCTGGCTTATCTCGACCACTGCCCCGCAGTACATGCCGACCTTTGAGCTGAACAAAGCTATCGTGCAGAAGGCGGAACACTACCATTTCGATTTTGCGCTCTCGATGATTAAGCTGCGCGGTTTCGGCGGCAAGACCGAATTCTGGGACCACAACCTGGAGTCCTTTACCCTGATGGCGGGCCTGGCGGCGGTAACCTCCCGCATCCAGATTTACGCCACCGCCGCCACCCTCACCCTGCCCCCGGCGATCGTGGCGCGGATGGCCTCCACCATTGACTCCATTTCCGGCGGACGCTTTGGCGTTAACCTGGTCACCGGCTGGCAAAAGCCGGAGTACGAGCAGATGGGGCTCTGGCCGGGGGATGATTACTTCTCCCGCCGCTACGACTACCTGACCGAATACGTACAGGTGCTGCGCGACCTGTGGGGCACCGGCAAAAGCGACTTCAAAGGCGACTTCTTCACCATGAACGACTGCCGCGTCAGCCCGCAGCCGTCGGTGCCGATGAAGGTGATCTGCGCCGGGCAGAGCGACGCGGGGATGGAATTCTCCGCGAAATATGCTGACTTCAACTTCTGCTTCGGCAAAGGCGTTAACACCCCTGCTGCCTTCGCCCCGACAGCCGCGCGCATGAAAGAGGCCGCCGACAAAACCGGGCGCGACGTGGGCTCCTACGTGCTGTTCATGGTCATTGCCGACGAAACCGACGATGCCGCACGCGCCAAATGGGAGCGGTACAAGGACGGCGCTGACGACGACGCCCTGAGCTGGCTTACCGAGCAGAGCCAGAAAGACACCCGTTCCGGTTCGGACACCAACGTGCGCCAGATGGCCGACCCGACCTCCGCCGTCAATATCAATATGGGCACCCTTGTGGGCTCGTATGCCAGCGTCGCCAGAATGCTCGACGAAGTGGCTGCCGTGCCCGGCGCGGAAGGCGTGCTGCTGACCTTCGATGATTTTCTTAGCGGCGTGGAAACCTTCGGCGAGCGCATTCAGCCGCTGATGCAGTGCCGCGCCCACATCCCTGCCGTCACGAAGGAGGTGGCGTAATGACGACGTTAAACGCTCGCCCGGAAGCCATCACCTTTGCGCCGCAGCAGAGCGCGCTTATCGTGGTGGACATGCAAAACGCCTACGCCAGCAAGGGCGGTTATCTCGATCTGGCGGGGTTTGACGTCTCCGCCACGCGGCCGGTGATCGAGAACATCAAAACCGCCGTGCACGCCGCGCGCGCTGCGGGCATGCTCATCGTCTGGTTCCAGAACGGCTGGGACGACCAGTACGTCGAAGCCGGCGGCCCCGGCTCACCCAACTTTCACAAATCCAACGCACTGAAGACCATGCGCAAACGGCCCGAACTCCAGGGCACGCTGCTGGCAAAAGGCGGCTGGGATTATCAGCTGGTGGATGAGCTGGTACCGGAAGCTGGCGATATCGTGCTGCCGAAACCGCGCTACAGCGGCTTTTTCAATACCCCGCTCGACAGCCTGCTGCGCAGCCGGGGCATTCGTCATCTGGTCTTTACAGGCATTGCCACCAACGTGTGCGTGGAGTCGACCCTGCGCGACGGCTTTTTCCTCGAGTATTTTGGCGTGGTGCTGGAAGACGCCACCCACCAGGCCGGGCCGGATTTCGCCCAGAAAGCCGCCCTGTTCAATATCGAAACCTTTTTTGGCTGGGTCAGTAACGTCAATGATTTCTGCGACGCGCTGGATCCCCCGCTCGCCCGTATCGCCTGAGGAGAACCGCTATGCCGAAATCCGTGATTATTCCGCCGGGCACCAGCACTCCGATTGCCCCGTTCGTTCCCGGCACCCTCGCCGACGGCGTGGTGTATGTCTCAGGCACGCTGCCGTTTGATAAAGACAACAACGTGGTGTTTATCAACGACCCAAAGGCGCAAACCCGCCACGTGCTGGAGACGATCAAAACCGTGATCGAAACGGCGGGTGGCACCATGGAGGACGTGACCTTCAACAGCATCTTTATCACCGACTGGAAAAACTACGCCGCGATTAACGAAATCTACGCGGAGTTTTTCCCCGGGGATAAACCGGCGCGGTTTTGCATTCAGTGCGGGCTGGTGAAGCCGGACGCGCTGGTTGAAATCGCCACCGTGGCGCACATTGCACAGTGAGGCGGCCATGAAACTGTCCATTTCACCGCCCCCCTTCGAGGGCGCGCCCGTGGTGGTGCTGATTGCCGGGCTCGGCGGCAGCGGGAGCTACTGGCTGCCCCAGCTCGCCGTGCTGGAGCAAGAGTATCAGGTGGTGTGCTATGACCAGCGGGGCACGGGAAATAACCCGGATACCCTGCCGGAAGACTGTACCCTGGCGCAGATGGCCGACGAGCTTGCGCTGGCGTTAACCGGGGCCGGGTTCGCCCGTTACTGCGTGGTGGGCCACGCGCTGGGGGCGCTGGTGGGCCTGCGGCTGGCCATCGATAAGCCCGATGCCCTTACCGCGCTGGTCTGCGTCAACGGCTGGCTGACCCTCAATGCCCATACCCGCCGCTGTTTTGACGTCCGCGAACGCCTGCTGCATGCGGGTGGCGCGCAGGCGTGGGTCGAGGCGCAGCCGCTGTTCCTCTACCCGGCAGACTGGATGGCCGCCCGCGCCCCGCGCCTGGAGGCTGAAGAAGCGCTGGCGCTGGCCCATTTTCAGGGCAAAGCCAACCTGCTGCGCCGGCTGCATGCGCTGAAACAGGCCGATTTTAGCCGCCACGCTGCACGCGTTCGCTGCCCCGTGCAGATTATCTGTTCCACCGACGATCTGCTGGTGCCGTCCGTCTGCTCCGCTGAACTGCACGCCGCCCTTCCGCACGCCCGTAAAACGGTTATGCGCCAGGGCGGGCATGCCTGCAACGTGACCGAGCCGGACACCTTCAACACCCTGCTGCTGAACGGGCTTGCCAGCCTGCTGCACAGCCCTGAACCCGCTTTGTAAGGAGTTTTAATGAGCGAAGCCATTACGCCCGCCGCGCTGGAAACGCTGTTTACCGGCGCACGCACCCATAACGGCTGGCTGGATATACCGGTCAGCGACGAGACGCTGCGCGAGATATATGACCTGATGAAATGGGGCCCAACGTCTGCTAACTGCTCACCGGCGCGCATTGTCTTTGTGCGAAGCGCTGAGGGAAAAGCGAAGCTGCGCCCGGCGCTCTCCAGCGGCAACCTGGAAAAAACGCTCACTGCCCCGGTCACGGCGATTGTCGCCTGGGATAGCGAATTCTATGAGCGCCTGCCCGAACTGTTTCCGCACGCCGATGCAAAGCGTTGGTTTACCTCCAGCCCCGCACACGCCGAAGAAACGGCCTTTCGCAACAGCGCAATGCAGGCCGCCTACCTGATTTTCGCCTGCCGCGCGCTGGGGCTGGACACCGGGCCGATGTCCGGCTTTGACCGGCAAAAGGTCGACGATGCTTTTTTCACCGGCACGCTGCTGAAAAGCAACCTGCTGATCAACATTGGCTACGGCGATATGAGCAAAGTCTATGGACGCTTACCGCGTCTGACCTTCGAAGATGCCTGCGGGCTGGCGTAAGGAGCCATCATGACGACACCCGACCAACAAACGTTCCGCGACGCCATGGCCTGCGTCGGTGCGGCGGTCAATATCATCACCACCGACGGCCCGGCGGGAATGGCGGGCTTTACCGCCAGCGCGGTATGCAGCGTGACCGATTCACCGCCGACGCTGCTGGTTTGCCTCAACCGCGGCGCGTCCGTCTGGCCGACGTTTAGCGAAAACCGCACCCTGTGCGTAAATACGCTCAGCGCCGGGCAGGAGCCGTTATCCACTCTTTTTGGCGGCAAAACCCCGATGGAGGAACGCTTTGCCGCCGCGCAATGGGAGACGGGTGAGACGGGCTGCCCGCGTCTGGAGGCGGCGCTGGCCTCGTTCGACTGCCGCATCAGTCAGGTGGTCAGCGTCGGCACCCACGACATTCTGTTCTGCGACATTGTGTCCATTGTTCGCCACCCTGCGCCGCAAGGGCTGGTGTGGTTCGACCGCGGCTACCACGCGCTTATGCGACCCGCCTGTTAACCCGTATGAGGAGACAGATCATGTTCGGACTTCCCCACTGGCAGTTGAAATCGACCTCCACAGACGCAGGCGTGGTCGCGCCGGATGAAAGGCTCCCGCTCGGGCAGACGATGGTGATGGGCGTACAGCATGCGGTCGCGATGTTTGGCGCGACGGTGCTGATGCCCATGCTGATGGGGCTGGATCCTAACCTCGCCATTTTGATGTCGGGTATCGGTACCCTGCTGTTCTTTTTTGTCACCGGCGGGCGCGTGCCCAGCTATCTGGGCTCCAGCGCCGCCTTCGTGGGGGTGGTTATTGCTGCGACCGGGTTTAACGGCCAGGGTATTAACCCCAACCTGAGCGTGGCCCTCGGCGGCATTATCGCCTGCGGGCTGGTCTACACCCTGATCGGTCTGGTGGTAATGAAAGTCGGCACGCGCTGGATCGAGCGGATGATGCCCCCCGTCGTCACCGGGGCGGTGGTGATGGCGATTGGCCTGAACCTGGCGCCGATAGCAGTTAAGAGCGTTTCCGGCTCGCCGTTTGAAAGCTGGATGGCGGTGATGACGGTGCTGTGCATCGGCGTGGTGGCGGTCTTTACGCGCGGGATGATCCAGCGGCTGCTGATCCTGGTCGGGCTGATTGCCGCCTGTCTGATCTACGCGCTGCTGACGAACGCGTTCGGTTTTGGCAAGCCGGTCGATTTCACGTTGATTCATCAGGCCGCCTGGTTCGGCATGCCGCAGCTGACCTCCCCCACCTTTAACGCTCAGGCGATGATGCTCATCGCGCCTGTCGCGGTGATTCTGGTGGCTGAAAACCTGGGTCACCTGAAAGCCGTAGCGGGAATGACCGGGCGCAATATGGACCCGTATATGGGACGGGCGTTTGTGGGCGACGGTCTGGCGACCATGCTCTCCGGCTCGGTCGGCGGCAGCGGCGTCACGACCTACGCGGAAAACATCGGCGTCATGGCCGTGACCAAAGTCTACTCCACGCTGGTCTTCGTGGCGGCAGCGGTCATGGCGATGCTGCTCGGCTTCTCACCGAAATTCGGCGCGCTGATCCACACCATTCCGGCCCCCGTCATTGGCGGCGCCTCGATTGTGGTCTTTGGTCTGATTGCCGTCGCGGGAGCTCGCATCTGGGTGCAGAACCATGTTGACCTGAGCCAGAACGGTAACCTGATCATGGTGGCGGTGACGCTGGTGCTGGGTGCGGGGGATTTCGCCCTGACGCTGGGCGGATTTACGGTTGGCGGGATTGGCACGGCGACGTTCGGCGCGATCCTGCTCAACGCCCTGCTTTGCCGCCGGAAAAGGGATGTACCGCAAGCGGAAGCCATCACCCCCTGAACCTGAAATAGCCGGGTGACGCTACGCTTATCCGGCCTACATGCCAATTGTAGGCCCGTGCAAGCGAAGCGCCGCCGGGCTAAACGGGCAGAATGCGCATTGTTAGCTATCTGCCCCTTGTTCAGCGCTCAATCCGGCAGTCGCCTTACGTCGTTTTTTTAACTTCAACTCGCTCACCAGCACCCCGGCGATAATAAACGCCGCGCCCAACAGCGCCAGCAGCGGCAGACGCTCCCCGGCAATACGCCCGAATATCCCCGCCCACACCGGTTCACCGGTGTAAATCACCGTCGCCCGCGTCGGCGACACGCTGCGCTGCGCCCAGTTCATGGTGACCTGAATAATGGCGCTGAAAATGCCCAGTCCCAGCGCCACCACGATCAGCCCGGTGGACATCGGCGGGACAGACTCCCCCGCCGGTACCATTGTCGCGAACGCCACCAGCGACGCGGTGGCAAGCTGCACAACGGTCACACGCTTGACGTCCACTTTTCCTGCCCAGGCGCTAATCAGAATAATTTCTGCCGCAATGGCAACGGCCCCCACCAGGGTGATGATCTCCCCCGGCCCCAGCGCCAGCAGATTATTTTCCGGCCCGGCTAATAAAATCAGACCGATGAACGCCAGCACGATGCCGATGCACGACATCAGGCCCGGGATCCTGCCGAGGCACAGCCACTGCAATAGCGGCACCAGCGGCACGTACATGGCAGTGATGAAGGCGGATTTGCTGCTGGAGATAGACTGTAGTCCCCATGTTTGCAGGCTGTAGCCCATGGCAATTGCCACGCCAATGGCCACGCCGGCTTTAAGCTCCCGCAGGGTCAACCCGCGCAGGGTTTTCAGCGAAATAAGCGCCACGGCAATGGCCGCCGTTGCAAAGCGCAGCCCAACGAAGAAAAAGGGATCGCTGAGCGTGACCGCGTACTGAACGGCGAGAAAGGTTCCACCCCAGAACATGGTGATCAGGATCAGGATGGCTTCCTGAGGCTTTATGGAGAAGGTAAAACGGGAAACGGACATGAGACACCAGCACGAAGATTCAATCCTGTAGTGTGCGATGCCTTTGGCGACAGTTCAATGTGACAGACATAAAAAAACCGCCGGGAAACCCGGCGGCAGAGAGTTAACCCGGCGTACTACTTGTTGCTGCCGTGGCTATTTTTACCCCCTTTTTTACCAGCCTCTGATGCGCGCTGAGGGTCATTTTTGAAGTTGCCCCCGCTGGACTGGCCACCTTTACGACCTGCTTCTGATGCTCTTTCACGGTCTTCAGCGAAATTACCTGAACCACCACGATGGTTTGCCATCTCTAACCTCCAGAGTGTGAAACATTAGACATCATATTGCATTCAGTAAAAGAGGATTCTTTCACCTCGCGGCTCAAGGGCAGTGCCTTTATCTGTGCCGCGTGAAGTTAAGCTTAGTGTAATGCGGCTATCCGGCAAGCGAGAGGTAATATTCTGCAACATGATCTCAGCCTTTCGTATGAAATATTGCGCGGGTTATTCATAAGCCGTTCTTATATTTTGAAAAATCCGCGCTGCGAAAGTTGTTTCATTTTGCTACAAAGCACGTATCCAGAAGATATTGTTATATATCAAATAAATGCCGTTCATTTTTGCAGTCTGGCCGTGATGTCATATCTTTAAAGTAACGCAGCGATCCGCTGTCAGAAAAACCAACGAGGAGTGATGCAAAATGGCAAAAGTTCTGGTGCTCTATTATTCCATGTATGGACACATTGAAACCATGGCTCACGCTGTAGCAGAAGGCGCTAACAGAGTAGACGGCGTTGAGGTCGTGGTTAAACGCGTACCGGAAACCATGCAGGCGGAAGCCTTCGCCAAAGCCGGCGGGAAAACACAAAATGCGCCGGTGGCCACCCCGCAGGAACTCGCGGACTATGATGCCATTATCTTCGGCACCCCAACCCGCTTCGGCAATATGTCGGGCCAGATGCGCACCTTCCTCGACCAGACTGGCGGGCTATGGGCCTCCGGCGCGCTGTACGGCAAGCTGGCCAGCGTGTTCAGCTCTACCGGCACGGGCGGCGGCCAGGAGCAGACGATCACTTCCACCTGGACAACGCTTGCGCATCATGGGATGGTCATTGTGCCGATTGGCTACGGCGCGCAGGAACTGTTTGATGTCTCCCAGGTCCGTGGGGGTACGCCCTATGGCGCAACAACGATTGCCGGTGGGGATGGTTCACGTCAGCCAAGCAATGAAGAACTTTCAATCGCCCGCTACCAGGGTGAATACGTCGCGGGTCTTGCCAAAAAACTGAACGGCTAACCCAACAGGAGGACAAGTATGCCAACGCAAGAATCCAAAGCTCATCACGTGGGCGAATGGGCAAGTTTACGCAATACCTCTCCGGAGATTGCCGAAGCCATCTTTGAAGTCGCCAATTATGACGAAAAGCTGGCCGAGCAGATTTGGGAAGAAGGCAACGATGAGGTGCTTATTCGCGCCTTCGAAAAAACCGACAAAGACTCGCTGTTCTGGGGCGAGCAAACCATCGAACGTAAAAACGTCTGAACGTTTCCCCCCGCTCGCGCGGGGGGTCTCTTCTATTTCGCCGCGTTATTCATCACCGCATTGAATTTATCAATCGGACAGAAGCCGTTTCCGTCAACCGGACACCCTTTCAGCTCCAGCGTTACGCGCTGAGCAGGGGATTGCAGCGACAGTACGCTGGCGTTCCGCAACTGGGCTGAACTCTGGTAGACATACTCAATTTTCATCAGCTCCTGGTTGCTGTTTTTGTCATGCCAGCGCTGGAAAACAATTTTGCCGCCAATCGGGGTGCGTTCCTGCTGGTCGTGCAGCTGATACGGCCTGAAGTCCAGCGCGGTCAGCAGCGAGGCGATGTTGGAGTCATGTCCCACCAGCAGGGTGATTCTGGGCGCGTTTGCCTGTTCGGTCACCAGCGTTTTATCAATGTACTTCACCAGCGGTTTCGCCACGTTTTGCGCCACCTCCGTCGAGGTAAACAGCGAATCCTGATAGCCGTTTTTCAGCTTCGACAGCACCCGCCACTGCTGATCGGTTTTGATCTCTCCCCAGGCTACCCGATCGGCCGGGAAGCCTTCGTAATATTGCAGGGTGAAGGCATCCACCAGTGAGTTACCCACCTTCAGCGGCCCCGATACGCCCGGCTCTTTTTCATAGTCGGCGCTGAACGTATCTTTTGCCTTCGTCAGGGAGCAGACGTTTTTCTCCTTGCAGGACGGCGAGTCGCTGTAGTTTGTCAGCTGTTCCAGCAGCCTGTAGCTTTCATCCAGCTGCATTTTCTGCCGTTCCGTCTCCATCGCCTTCAGCGCTTTCTCACGAAACTCAGGGGAGTTATCGGTAATGACCGGATTGAAGGTGGGGTCCATGGTGCCCATTTTATCCTGATGATGCACAGGAACGTCGCACCCCGGGAACGCCCCGGTGATAAAGAACTGCGCGGTCGCCACGGTGCGCTGAAGGCTATTTGCGTAGGCATAGACGGTATCCGCTGGCGGGCACTCTCCCGTCTTCACCATCCCCTGCTCTGCCAGCCACTCGCGCATATAGTGGCCCATATACACTTCCAGCACGCCGCCTTTGGTGGTCAGCTGTCCACCGGGTACGTCCCATTCCGGCCACTGCTTCGGCGTGGACTGCTCCAGCACGCTGCCGTTATTGGCGAGCGGCGCGCGCAGGTTATGGCGGCTCATGATGAGCACCTGTTGTAACTGATAACCTTCCGGCGCGTCCTGTGCCTGCGCCCCAAACGTCACTGAAAGCGTTCCTGCCACGGCGACAGCGAGTAGTGCTTTTCTCATCCCTTTTTCCTCATGCGTTTTTATCGTTACGCTGAGTGTGACAGACTGGTGACCGTTTTTTCGGGAAGCATTTCTCAAACTGATGAATACGTTCAGACGCTGATGCCGGTGACGATGCCGACGTACAGCGCCGCCCATGCGCAGGCTGACAGCAGGCTAACGACGTAAACCTTCATCGCGCTCATCCTGAGCATGCCGGCCGCCAGCGGCACGATATAGCGCAGTACCGCCAGGAAACGCGACGTGAACAGCGCGACTACGCCGTTCTTTTGCAGCTGATGCTGTACCCGCAGAAACTTATCGGCATGTTTTGCGGTGAGGCGTGACACCAGCCGGGTATGCCCCATTAGCTGGCCGATATGGTAATTCAGCACCGAACCTGCCGTAGCGCCCATCACCACCGCCAGCCACGTCATGCCGGGATGCAGACTCGACTGGCTGACGGCGATCCCCGCCATCAGCATGACCGATGCGGGCGGCAGCACCGAGGAGACCAGCACCGTCGATTTACTCAACGCCATAACAACGAGCAGCGCGAACAGATGCGTCGGATAATGCGTAAAATGATCCAGCAGCGTGTCCAGCCATGCCATTTCACTCTCTCCGGTAACAAATGAATTCTCCATTTAAAAAGAAAACAGTTAAATAAAACCTCAACATGCGTTTAATACTATTCATTTAAACCGTTCTTAAACATTATTAAAATTCCTCAGCAGCGGTTTTAAATAAGCGTATTATCCCTCACGTTTTACAACGATCTCGTTATGGCGAGGCTCCTGTACAAATACACGTTATCGCTCTGGTGGGTTCGAGAGAACCGGCACAGGGTAAAACAGGCACTGTCGAATCAAGGCTTTGTCAGTATAACTTCCCTTACGGGATACGGTGTACAGTGCTGAACCCAGGACGTGGGGATCTCCTTTCCGACATGCCCTGTCTTGCTCGCCCCTGAGAGATTTTATTATTCAAAGGGAATTTACTATGTCTTACGCTATTCACAACCAAAACCCGGCTTTTAATGACAGCGCCATCGCGCAATATATGAATACCGATTTTATTGTTATCGATATTTCATTATGCGTGGCTCTGGCACGCGAGCAGTTTTTCGAAAAATTAAAAGACGATGATATTCCTTCACATATTTTTATCGAGGATAACGGTCGCCTCGCGGGTTTGATTGCCGTTCGCAAATTATTGCAGGCCACAGATACCGTGCAGCCGGTTAAGCGACTGATGATATCGGATTTTATCCAGCTCAAACCGGAAGATGAGCGGGCGGATGTCGCCGGGGTGCTGGCGCACGCGGGTGCGGATGTCGTGCCGGTGCTCACCCACGGCAAGCTGGTGGGCTGCCTCACCGAGCGCGAAATCGCTCACCTGCTGGAAGATGACGTCACCGAAGATGCGCAGCTTCAGGGAGCGACCCTGCCGCTGGAAAAACCCTACCTGGAAACCAGCGCCTTCAGCCTGTGGAAGAAGCGCTCCGTCTGGCTGCTGCTGCTGTTTGTTGCGGAAGCATATACCAGCTCGGTGATCCAGCATTTTGAAGAGGCGCTGGAGTCTGCCATTGCGCTGGCGTTCTTTATTCCGCTGCTGATTGGCACGGGCGGGAACAGCGGAACGCAGATCACCTCCACGCTGGTGCGCGCCATGGCGCTGGGTGAGGTCCACCTTCGCGATGTGGGCCGCGTACTGCGCAAAGAGATGAGCACGTCGTTGATGATTGCCGCCACGCTGGGTCTGGCGGGCTGCGTTCGCGCCTGGATGATGGGTATCGGGATGGAAATCACGCTTATCGTCAGCCTGACGCTGGTCTGCATTACGCTGTGGAGCGCCATCGTCTCGTCGGTGATCCCGATGGTACTGAAACGCTGCAAAATCGACCCGGCGGTCGTCTCCGCGCCGTTTATCGCCACGCTGATCGACGGTACCGGGCTGATTATCTACTTCAAAATCGCGCAGTATACGCTGGGGCTGGAATAACGAAAAAACCCTGCGATATTGCTATCGCAGGGTTTCTGAATTTGGCGGAAGCGTAGAGATTCGAACTCTAGAACCCTTTCGGGTCGCCGGTTTTCAAGACCGGTGCCTTCAACCGCTCGGCCACGCTTCCAAAGTGAGGCGCACTATAAACATCTCTGAGCATGATGTAAAGCAGGAAATTGCATTACCTTGAGCATCTTGCGTCGTTCCCTTCCGCCCAGATGATTTCTTCATCATCGACTGGCTAAAATGTAAACATTTATTTTTACATTCATTACTTTTATCAGTTTTACCGGGTGTGATTTAGACTTTTTTTCGTACAACACCCGTTAACCCAGCCTCACTGCGATAAGTGAGTCCCCATGACTTTATTCAACGGCAATTATGAATTTTATTTTTATCAGTGATAACTATTACCTGTGCCGCGGGGTCTCAAGCGCCATGACATCGACCCATTTAATACGCGATAAGAAGGATATTCGCGATCTTGATGAGGTCGATCCGACGCTGGATTTTATCATTGCAATTGAACAGGATACGTTACGCAATAGCACTATCCAGCAGGTCAAAAAAATCAGGCGTGATTACATTGTCCTGATGCATGAGATAGAAGCGAATCGCGCGGTGAGAATCGACAATATTATCTATTCATCAATGCATTTTAGCGTTCATCCTTTTCAACAGCTGATGCGATTTTATCGGGCGCTCAGAACGCACTCGTTTACGCGACGCGAGTACGACGTGCTGAAGCTTTTTCATCTGGAAAACCATGAAATTGCGAAAAAGCTGCAACTGTCACAAAAAACGACCAGCACTTACCGCGTGAAGATCCTCGAAAAATTAAATATGCGCGCTAAAAACATTCTGGCGATGTCCCGGGTTAAATCGGCGATTGTCGATCAGAAGCTGTGACCCGATCTGCCCGTAAAATTCCTTAAACGCCCCCTGTATCCGGCTATGCAGTTCATTGCGGGCAACTGCGGTTGCTCTCAATCATAATACCTGTATTATGTTATAACATAACAATTACTGGATTACGTTCTATGTTCCTCAAAAAAGGGTTATTACTGGCGTCGCTGCTTTCCACTGCGCCTGCCGCTTTTGCAGTGACCTCCTGGCCCCTTACGGTTGAAAATTGCGGCATAAAGCAGACCTTTGCGAAGGCTCCTCAGCGCGTCGTGACCGTAGGCCAGCATGAAACAGAATTACTGCTCGCTCTGGGGCTGGAGAAAAAGATAGCCGCGACGTCGGTCTGGTTTGGCAAACTTCCGGCTCCGCTGGCGGAGGCCGGGAAACACCTTCCCCGGCTTGCGGATAACTCGCCATCCTTTGAAGCCGTAGTGGGACAGAAGCCTGAGCTCGTTCTCGCGCAGTATCACTGGCACATTGGTCCGCAGGGCGAAGTGGGGACACGTGAGCAGTTTGCGTCGCTGGGGATTAATACGTGGATCTCCCCTGCCGACTGCACGGATAAAGCGGTGACGGAAACGTCAAACGCAGACGGAGCACGAAGCGCGCCGTTTTCGCTGGCGGAAATCACGCGGGAAGTGACAGAGCTGGCGACGATTTTTGATGTTTCCGCACGGGGTGAACAGCTCAACCGCGCCCTGACGGCACGTATCGAAAAGGCCCGGGCGCGCGTCTTTGCGAAACCGCTTAGCGTCGTTTTCTGGTTCTCCAGCAGCCGTCTGAATGGCGATCCCTGGGTGGCGGGAAATTATGGCGCGCCGGGCTGGATCAGCCGTACGCTGGGGTTGAAGAACATTATTGACTCCCACGACGAATGGCCTGCCGTAACGTGGGAACATATTGCCCAATCGCAGCCGGACGTGATTGTCATCGCAGAGATGTCCCGCAGGCTCTACCCTGCCGATGACGTTGCGGTAAAACAGGCGTTCCTGCGAAGTGACCCGGTGACAAAGAACCTGCCTGCGGTCAGGAACAACCACATTATTGTGGTGCCGGCAATGTCGTTAAACCCTTCAATGCGTAACGTCGATGCGGTTGAACTTATCAGCGATCGGCTGGCTTCATTTCAGGACGAATAATGCGTCATTTCTTCACTGACCGCCGCCAGCAGGGGTTACTGGCGGCAGGCCTCCTGGCGCTGCCGCTGATGCTGGTTTTTGCCGCGAGTATCGGTGATATGCCGGTATCGTATGCCATTACTGGAAAAGCGATACTCAACGGCCTGGGATTGACGTCATACGATCTGCCGCAGCCAGAGGAAGGCATCGTCTGGCAGTACCGCATGAGCCGGGCGCTGATGGCTGCGTGCAGCGGCGGCGGCCTGGCGCTGTGCGGGCTGGTGTTACAGTCGATCCTGCGTAATCCCCTGGCGGAACCCTATCTGCTGGGCATTTCCGCGGGTGCCTCGCTGGGGGCCGTCTGCGTGATGCTTCTCGGCATCGGAGGAAGCGTGATTGGCGTGAGCAGCGGTGCGTTTGTGGGCGCCTGCGCCGCCTTTGCGCTCATCATGCTGATTACCAACGGCATGAGTGAAAGCCCGTCGCGCATTTTGCTGGCCGGCATAGCGGGCACCCAGCTCTTCAACGCTATGACCGCTTATATCGTCAGCACCTCCGCGAATGCCGAGCAATCCCGTAGCGTTATGTTCTGGTTAATGGGTAGCCTGAGCGGCGTGCGCTGGCCGGACGCGCTGCTGGCCCTGACCGTGACGCTTGCGGGTTTACTGGTGGTTCTTCTCTTTTCGCGTGCGCTGGACACCTTTACCTTCGGGGATGAGGTCTCTACAACGCTGGGCATACCGGTCACCGCCGTGCGTATTCTTTTGTTGCTGACCTGTGCCGTCGTTACCGCAACGCTGGTGAGCGCTATTGGTGCAGTCGGCTTTGTGGGGCTGGTCATTCCCCATGTGACGCGCATGCTGAGCGGTCCGGGCCATCGGCGCACGCTCCCGCTGACGTTTCTTATCGGCGCACACTTTATGATCCTGGCCGATATCGTGTCGCGCACGCTGATTGTGCACCAGGTGCTGCCCATCGGCGTGGTGACTGCGCTGGTGGGTGCCCCCGTTTTTATGGCGTTGCTTTATCAGAACCGGAAGGAGCATAGATGAATATTACCGTGGCCGGGTTAACCGTAACCCGACAAGCGCAGACGGTGCTTAAGGAGATCGATCTCAAACTGTCATCCGGGCAGATTGTCGGCCTGCTAGGACCAAACGGCTCGGGCAAGTCTACGCTGCTGCGCTGTCTTGCCGGGCTGTTTCCGCGACTGAGCGAATGTGTTGCGCTTAATGGCACGACGCTTGACATGATGCCGCTGAAAAAACGTGCGCAGCACATGGCGTTTGTCCCGCAACATGCTGAAGTCGATGGGGAACTGACCGTCGAAGAAATCGTACGGCTGGGACGTACCCCTTATCGAAAGGCGTTTCAAAGAAATACACGCGATGATGATGAGGCGGTTGAAGAGGCGATAAGCCTGATGCAGCTGGGCGGATTACGCCAGCGGTGCTGGCAGCATTTGTCCGGCGGGGAACGTCAGCGAAGCCAGATTGCCCGCGCGCTGGCACAGCAGCCGCAGGTGCTGCTGCTCGATGAGCCGACAAACCACCTGGACATACAGCACCAGCTGGAGCTGATGGGGCTGATTTCGCGCCTGCCGCTTACCGTCGTGGTTGCGCTGCACGATCTCAGTCTTGCGGCCAATTTCTGCCAGCGGCTGATCCTCCTGAAAGCCGGACAGATATCAGCCACGGGCGTGCCCGAAGAGGTGTTGACCCCAGCGAACATCGAGAACACCTGGTGCGTAAAAGCTCAGGTCTACAAGACCGACGACGGGATAACGATCAGCTACAGCATGGGTGGCATGGCAAAGACCAGGCGCAAAAGCAAAAAACCCTGCGATATCGCTATCGCAGGGTTTTCGAATTTGGCGGAAGCGTAGAGATTCGAACTCTAGAACCCTTTCGGGTCGCCGGTTTTCAAGACCGGTGCCTTCAACCGCTCGGCCACGCTTCCTAAGTGAGGCGAACTATAAACACCTCACCGCGCGCTGTAAAGAGTGCGGGCATTCGTTCGCTTTAAAAATAGCCAAAATGCGTTTAATCGGTTGAATTGACGACAGATTGGCCATTTTGGCAGCATACTATCCCCGGCTTAGCCCGAGTGCTTTTTGATGTACATATCTTTGGTGTAGTAGTACCCAAGCTTGTCCGGCGTGAATCCCCCTACCCACGGTTTCACCAGGTGCGTGCGCACGTAGTGATAGACAGGGATCGCCGGTACGTCACGTCCCAGCAGATCTTCTGCCTGCTGGTAGAACTTACCGCGCTCCTGAGCCGTTTTCGATTTCGCCGCATTCACTAACGCTCGATCGTAGTCCGGATTGCTGTACTGAGTGGTGTTTTGGCTGTCCCCGGTACGGAAGGTATTCAGGAAGGTTGCCGCATCGTCGTAATCGGCAATCCAGGCGTAGCGCACCGCGTCAAAGTTGTGGGTGTGCATGGTATCAAGCATGGTTTTCCACTCCTGATTTTGCAGCTTCGCCTCCACGCCGAGGTTCTTCTTCCACATTGAGCTGGCGGCAATCGCAATGCGCTGGTGCGATTCCGAGGTGTTATAGAGGAGATTAAAGCTGAGCGGATGGCTATCGTTAAATCCGGCTTCGGCCAGCAGCTTTTTCGCCTCGGCAATGCGTTTATCCATCGGCCAGCTGGCGTAATCCGGGGTCTGTAGCTTGACGCCGCCAATGTCCGGCTGGCTGATCAGCCATGCCGGCCGCTGCCCCTGCCCTAACACTTTCCCGGCGATAATGTCTTTATCCAGCGCCAGGTTCAGCGCCCTGCGCACGCGGGCGTCGTTGAACGGCGGCCGGGTGGTATTGAACTGATAATAATAGGTGGCAAGCTGCGGTGAAACGTCCAGCTCGCTCCCCAGCGTTTTCTTCAGCTGAGCAAACTGGTTGATCGGTACCGTGTAAACAATGTCAATTTCCCCCGCTTTGTAGCGGTTAACGTCTGCGGCTTCAGAGGAGATGGGCAGATAGGTCACCTTGTTGATGACGGTATGTGCGTTATCCCAGTAATGTGGGTTCCGCACCGCCACGATGCGTTCGTTAACCACCCACTGTGACAGCGTATAGGCCCCGCTGCTGACGAAGTGCTCCGGCTTGGTCCACTTCTCACCGAAACGACCGACCAGGACTTTATCTATCGGCACCAGAGACGGGTGAGCCAGCATCGCCAGGAAAGCGGCATTTGGCTGCGTGAGCGTAACTTCCAGCGTGGCGTCATTGATGGCTTTCACGCCCAGCGACTCGGGGGCTTTTTTGCCTTCTGCGATATCGGTGCCGTTAACGATACGCATGCTGCCGGGATAGCTGGCATACGGTGAAACGGTTTTCGGGTCGACCAGTCGCTGCCAGCTCCAGACGATATCTTCTGCGGTGATGGGGGTTCCATCGCTCCAGGTGATGCCCGGACGCAAATGAAAGGTCCAGACGGTGTTATCTTTATTTTCCCATTTCTCCGCCAGGCGCGGCTGGATTTCATCTGTTGGAGAGACGCTGACCAGCCCGTCGAATAAATCGCTGATTATATTAAATTCGACATCGCTTTCGACTTTATGCGGGTCGAGCGAGGCGGGTTCACTGCCGTTGTTCCTGACCAATTCCTGCTTCTCTGCCAGCTGGGTTCCTGCCGGCACGTTAGCCGCCCAGGTTGCCGTGCTGGCGCACAGGATCCCCGCGGTTAACAAAGAGAGCGTAAAGTGCGTGCGTGTTTGTGGTTTCATTTCCTTCGCCTTATTGTCTGTTTTTATGACGATCCGGAAATAACTCTTAGCGGCCTTAGGGAAATAACGCAATATTTTTCAGTAACCTATAAGAGGTTGATCTGCATCCGCTTTGCAAACCGCACTTCATTCTGAGGACTAGCGATTTTTCAGAAGAAAAAACCAGCATAATCCCTAAGGGGTTGAGTAAAGATGGGTAAAACCACTTTGCGTCTGCCGCGCCGTTTCTTATTCTTTGCGCTAATTACATCTGTCATAAGAGAGTGACTCATGGATCGTATAATTTCTTCTTCACGCGACCGCACATCGCTACTCAGCACGCATAAGGTGCTGCGCAATACCTATTTCATGCTCAGCCTGACGCTGGCGTTTTCAGCCATCACCGCGACGGCCAGCACCGTGCTGATGCTGCCTTCTCCGGGCCTGATCCTGACGCTGGTGGGTATGTATGGTCTGATGTTCCTGACCTATAAAACCGCGGATAAGCCGGTGGGTATTCTCTCCGCGTTCGCCTTTACGGGCTTCCTGGGCTACATCCTGGGGCCAATCCTGAACGCCTATCTGTCTGCCGGAATGGGCGACGTGATCGGTATGGCGCTGGGCGGCACCGCGCTGGTGTTCTTCTGCTGCTCGGCCTACGTGCTGACCACCCGTAAGGACATGTCCTTCCTCGGCGGTATGCTGATGGCGGGTATCGTGATTGTGCTGGTCGGTATGCTGGCGAACATCTTCCTGCAATTGCCTGCTCTGCATCTGGCAATCAGCGCGGTGTTCATCCTGATTTCATCCGGCGCAATCCTGTATGAAACCAGCAACATCATTCACGGCGGTGAGACCAACTACATTCGCGCCACCGTGAGCCTGTACGTGTCGCTGTACAACATCTTCGTCAGCCTGCTGAGCATCCTGGGCTTCGCCAGCCGCGATTAACCCACCGTGCTGTGAACATGGCCCCGCTTATGCGGGGCTTTGTTTTTTTGGTAAACTGATGCGGTTTTTGACAAACGCGTGAATGATTATGTTGAGTTTTGAAGGCAAAGAGATCGAAACCGATAACGACGGTTATCTGAAAGAGAGCAGCCAGTGGAGCGAAGCGCTGGCGGAGAAAATTGCGGAAAACGAAGGGATTAGCCTCTCCCCGGAGCACTGGGAAGTGGTGCGCTTTGTGCGCGAGTTTTACCTTGAATTCAACACGTCGCCGGCGATCCGCATGCTGGTCAAAGCCATGGCGAATAAGTTTGGCGAAGAGAAAGGCAACAGCCGTTATCTGTATCGCCTGTTTCCGAAAGGCCCGGCAAAACAGGCGACAAAAATTGCCGGCCTGCCAAAACCGGTAAAATGCATTTAATAGCGAATACTGAAGTCAGCGTATTCCCGGCCGGGTTGATGCGGTTCCGTTAAAACCTTATCAACCCGCGCGCTTCGCGGTCCGCCCGCTTTTAGCCACGCCACCAGCTTCTCAACCTTATCCGCATCACCGCAGGCGACTACCTCCACGCTGCCATCATCCATGTTACGCGCATACCCGGTCAGCCCGAGCTGTAGGGCTTCGCGCTGGGTGCTGTAGCGGAAACCGACGCCCTGTACGAGGCCGTGGACCCAGGCAATGGTGCAAACATTTGACATCATCCTTCTCCTTATCCGACTGGCGCGTTGCATTTCCTCACTGAAGTCGGGAAAATGGCGGCCATTTTACTGGAATCGACAGAATAGCAAATTATGAGCGTACGTTTAGTGTTAGCCAAAGGGCGCGAGAAGTCATTACTGCGCCGCCATCCCTGGGTCTTCTCCGGCGCGGTTGCCCGCATGGAAGGCAAAGCCAGCCTCGGCGAAACCATCGATATTGTTGACCATCAGGGGAAATGGTTAGCACGCGGCGCATACTCGCCCGCCTCTCAGATCCGCGCGCGCGTCTGGACGTTCGATAAAGATGAAACCATCGATATCGATTTCTTTGTCCGCCGTCTGCAACAGGCGCAGCAGTGGCGCGAGTGGCTGGCAAAGCGCGACGGACTCGACAGCTATCGTCTGATTGCCGGTGAGTCTGACGGCCTGCCGGGCGTGACCATCGACCGCTTCGGCAATTTCCTGGTGTTGCAGCTGCTGAGCGCCGGGGCGGAATACCAGCGTGCTGCGCTGATCAGCGCCCTGCAAGCGCTGTTCCCGTCATGCGCCATTTACGACCGCAGCGACGTGGCGGTACGTAAAAAAGAGGGCATGGAGCTGACGCAAGGCCCGGTCACCGGCGAATTGCCGCCTGCCCTGCTGCCTATCGAGGAGCACGGCATGAAGCTGCTGGTGGACATCCAGGGCGGCCATAAGACCGGTTATTACCTCGACCAGCGTGACAGCCGTCTGGCAACGCGCCAGTACGTTGCCGATAAGCGCGTGCTGAACTGCTTCTCCTATACCGGCGGCTTTGCGGTCTCTGCTCTGATGGGCGGCTGTGCCCAGGTTGTCAGCGTCGACACCTCCCAGGAAGCGCTGGACGTGGCAAAGCAGAACGTCGAGCTGAACAAGCTGGATCTGAGCAAAGCGGAGTTTGTGCGCGACGACGTATTTAAGCTGCTGCGTAAATACCGCGACCAGGGCGAGAAATTTGACGTCATCGTGATGGATCCGCCGAAATTTGTGGAAAACAAAAGCCAGCTGATGGGCGCCTGCCGTGGCTATAAAGACATTAACATGCTGGCGATCCAGCTGCTGAACCCGGGCGGCGTACTGCTGACATTCTCCTGCTCTGGCCTGATGACGACAGATTTATTCCAAAAAATCATCGCCGATGCCGCAATAGATGCGGGTCGTGATGTACAATTTATAGAGCAGTTCCGTCAGGCCGCCGATCACCCGGTGATCGCCACCTACCCGGAAGGGCTGTATCTGAAAGGGTTTGCCTGTCGCGTCATGTAACTTGAAAAGAGAAATATTGCCCGCACATAGTGTGTATGTGATGTTTCCCGGGAGGTGACTATGATTGCCAGCAAATTCGGTATCGGCCAGCAGGTCCGCCACACCTTGCTTGGATATTTGGGTGTGGTCGTGGATATCGACCCGGAGTATTCCCTTGATGAACCGTCAGCAGACGAGCTGGCGGTTGACGCAGAGCTTCGCGCCGCGCCCTGGTATCATGTGGTCATGGAGGGCGACGATGGTCAGCCTGTCCATACCTATCTTGCCGAAGCGCAGTTGAGTGGTGAATTACAGGATGAGCATCCGGAACAACCCACTATGGACGAGCTTGCTCAGACCATCCGCAAACAGTTACAGGCACCAAGACTGCGAAATTAAAGGTGTAAAAAAGCCCGTCAAGCGGGCTTTTTTTATTTTGCGAGCCCCAGACGGGGGATGTCGATTGCCGGACAGCGATCCATTACCACCTTAAGCCCGGCATCGCGTGCCAGCACGGCCGCCTGCTCATTGATCACGCCCAGCTGCATCCACAGCGTTTTCGCACCAATGGCGATCGCCTCCTGCGCCACGCCCCAGGCCGCCTCTGAATTGCGGAACACGTCCACCATATCCACCTTTTCCGGCACATCCGCGAGCGTCGCATAGCCCTGCTGCCCCAGCAGCGTTTTTCCCGCCACCTTCGGCGAGACCGGGATCACGTGATAACCCTGATCCAGAAGGTATTTCATTACCCGATAGCTTGGGCGATCCGGTTTGTCGCTCGCGCCAACCAGCGCGATAGTGCGCGTGGACGTCAGGATCTCGACAATGTCGTTTTCTTTCATGCTCTTCCTCCTGGTTTTTTTCAAAGTGTACGTCAAAGCAGCTATCTCAACCACGCTGTCCCTACAGAAGTATGAGGGCAAAACGGCAGAATATGTCTATATGTTAGTAAACGTGATTATCGAAAAATTTTGATACATTCTTACATGGGTAGTTTGTCTACAGGAGTCTGCTATGAAAACCGGCATTGCCTCGGCTGTGGTTGTGTTAATCATGCCGGTGTGTGTTTTCGCAACCACCCTCAGACTCTCACCGGACGTTGACTTGCTGGTGCTGGACGGGAAAAAAGTCTCCAGCTCTCTGCTGCGAGGCGCAGACAGCATCGAGCTGGATAACGGTCCGCATCAGGTCGTTTTTCGGGTGGAAAAGACGATTCGCCTCGCCGACAACGAACAGCATATGTACATTTCTCCGCCGCTGGTCGTCAGCTTTAACACGCAGCGTATCAGTAAAGTCAACTTCAGGCTTCCGCGTCTCGATACAGAGAAAGAGTCACAGGCCTTTGACGCTTCGCCACGCATTGAACTGGTGGACGGGGATTCCATGCCCATCCCGGTAAAGCTGGATATCCTGGCGCTGACAAACAGGCCCAAAGGAACGGATTACGAAGCAGACACGGCGATCTATAACAGAGCCAGCCGGCCCGCCTCCCTGCCTCAGTTCGCTACCATGATGGCAGACGGCAGCACCCTGCTTTCGGGCGTATCGGAACTAAATGTGCTTCCCCCTCAGTCGCAGACGCTCACCGAGCAACGCCTCAGGTTCTGGTTCCAGAATGCCGATACGGATACGCGGGCCCGTTTTCTGCAATGGGTGAAACGACAACCGTCGTCGTAAGCCACATTTTTTCGTCCTTTCTCTTGCAGCATCAGTCAGTTCCCGTCATCGTGTAGCGAGGTAACTTCACGGATAAGATTATGGAACTGACAACACGCACACTTCCGGCGCGCAAGCACATTGCTCTGGTTGCGCACGATCACTGTAAACAAATGCTGCTTAACTGGGTTCGTCGCCATCAGCCTCTTCTCCAGCATCATGCCCTTTCCGCCACCGGGACAACCGGTAATCTGATCCACCGCGAAACCGGTCTGGAAGTGAATGCCATGCTGAGCGGCCCGATGGGGGGTGACCAGCAGGTCGGCGCTCAGATTTCGGAAGGCAAAATCGACGTACTGATTTTCTTCTGGGACCCGCTGAACGCGGTGCCGCATGACCCGGACGTAAAGGCGCTGCTGCGTCTGGCGACAGTGTGGAACATTCCGGTGGCGACAAATCTTTCAACGGCCGATTTCATCATTGAATCACCGCAGTTTAACGATCCGGTAGAGATTTTGATCCCGGATTACCCGCGCTATCTTGCGGAAAGGCTGAAGTAGTTTTTTGCCCGGTGGCGCTGCGCTTACCGGGCCGACATGTTACGGCTTTCTCGCTACCGGCACATCAATACTCTTCAAAATATCGACAAACACCGACGGCTCCTCTTTGTTGAACAATAGCCACACGCGATGCCGCGCGCGGGTTATCGCCACGTACAACAAACGCCGCTCTTCGGCATCCGGGAAATCTTCGGGAACCGGCAGTAACGCCTCTTCCATCACGGATTCCCGCGCGGGTGCCGGGAAACCGTCGCTCCCCTCTTTTAGACCTACCACAATCACGTAATCAGCCTGCTGCCCTTTACTGGCGTGAATGGTCATAAAATCGAGCTGTAGTTTTGGCCAGCGCGTCGCCGCTTTTTCCAGCGCCGCGGGTTTGAGGTGGTGGTAACGCGCCAGCACCAGGATCCGCTCATCGGGTTTCGCATAGCCGCTCAGTTTGTCCAGCAACGGCTCCAGCTGATCCTCCGCCAGCAGGGTGACGGCCTTTTTATCTCCCGGCGTCAGGCTGTTAAGGGGCTTCGACAGCTGATGCGGGTTCTGCTGAATAAAGCGGTTGGCAATTTCACCAATCCGCGCGTTAAAGCGGTAGGTGGTGTCGAGATCGCTGCGGTCGCCTTCACCAAAATAGTGGTGGAAAGCCGTGGTGAGGGAAAGCTGCGCCCCGCTGAAACGGTAGATTGCCTGCCAGTCATCGCCCACGGCAAACAGCGACGTGTGTTTATTCTGCGCCCGCAGCGCCGAAAGCAGCGCAGCGCGCTGCGGCGAGATATCCTGAAACTCATCCACCAGAATGTGTTTCCACGGACTGACGAAGCGCCCTTTTTCCAGAATGATAATGGCCTGATGGATCAGCCCGGAAAAATCGACCGCGTTTTCCTCTTTCAGCGCGGTTTTCCACGCTTTGAGCATCGGCGCCATCAGCTTAACCCGCTTAGAGAAGACGGCGCGGATCGCTTCCGGTGCGCTTTCTATCATCTCGGCCTGAGAGCCGCCGTGCATCCGCATCAGGCTTACCCACCGGTCGAGACGGGAACCCAGCCGGCGCGCCAGCTTTTCATCCTGCCAGAAGCTGCCCTCCGGCACCGCCCAGTTCAGCTCCTCTTCAAGCCACTGACGCCAGCCTTTCGCCTGCGCCTTTTTCTCGCTGCACTGCTGACGCCATGTCTTGATAAACAGCGCCTGGCGAGCCTGAGCATCACTCTCCAGCTTGCTGACCACAGGAACTTTTTTGCTGCCCTGTTGAATGATATGTAACGCGAGAGAGTGGAACGTGCGCGCCGAGATATCCTGGGTATGCAAACGCGCCTGAATGCGTTCGTCCATTTCCTGCGCCGCTTTGCGGCCAAAGGCCAGCAGCAAAATCTGGTCGGCAACCGCCTCGCCCGTCGTCAGAAGCCAGCCCGCGCGCGCCACCAGCACCGATGTTTTGCCGCTACCGGCCCCTGCCAGCACCAGCAAAGACTGCTCGCCATTCACCACGGCGCGCGCCTGGGCAGGATTGAGGGGCGATGATTCCACCGTGCTGAAGAAATCGGCATATTGCGTAAGCATCGCATCGGTCCAGGCCTGGTTGTGCGCCAGACGGCTTTTCTCAATATCGCTGAGCCATGCCTGACACTGCCGCCACGCGTCACGGCAGTTATCAAATTCCTCCAGCCGCGCCACGGGTAAAGGCAACGCCGTCAGCGCCTGGGTGATTTTTTGCTGAAGCCCGGCGGTTTGCTGACGCGTCAGCCACTTCTGCTGGGTATTGCTTAACGCGATATCGTCCAGCACCTGGTGCAGTACCTGTGCGGCAATCACGCTCATCTCCTGGCTCCACTGCTGCCAGCGCGCGTTCAGATGATGATGGAAGCGCTGGGTTTCAGCCCACTCCGTCCCATGGAGTCGCACCACTTTCTCTGCCGGCAGGACGAACTCCAGCTCGCCCCACACCAGCCCACGCTTGCAGTGGATGGCGAGCAGCTGATTAAACGGAATAAGGTATTCGTGGCGTTCACCGGAGACTTTCACTCCCGCATTGAGGAGGACAACCTTGTCGTAAGGGTGCTGCGCCAGGCGTTTGCCCATTGAAGTAGCTTTCAGTTCCATATCCTGCCGGATCCACGAGGTAATAATTTGTCAGACAGTTTAACTGCCAGTTTTAAGGTGCTCCAGCCCAAAAAAACGTTACAATCACCAGGCGTTAATCATATCGAAGGAAATGAGGGTTTATGCGTACCGTTCTGAATGTGTTGAATTTTGTCCTTGGCGGTTTTGCCACCACCCTTTCCTGGCTTTTCGCCACCCTGGTGAGCATTGTGCTCATCTTTACGCTTCCGCTGACGCGCTCCTGCTGGGAAATCACCAAACTGTCCCTCGTTCCTTATGGAAATGAAGCCGTACACGTGGATGAGCTGGAGCCGGAAAGAAAAAATGCCCTGATGAATACCGGCGGCACGCTGCTGAATATTCTGTGGCTGATCTTCTTTGGCTGGTGGCTGTGTCTGATGCATATCTTCGCCGGTATCGCCCAGTGCATTACGATTATTGGCATTCCGGTTGGCATCGCTAATTTCAAGATTGCCACCATCGCCCTGTGGCCGGTTGGACGCCGCGTTGTCCCGGTCGAAGTGGCGCAAGCCGCGCGTGAAGCCAATGCCCGTCGTCGTTTTCAGTAATAAGGACTGGCCGCTCTCATGCTAAGCCCCCTGATTCGTCGCTATACGTGGAACAGTAACTGGCTGTATAACGTCAGGATCTTTATCGCTCTCTGCGGCACCGTGGCGCTGCCGTGGTGGCTGAATGACGTTAAGCTCACCATTCCCCTCACGCTTGGGGTGGTGGCCGGCGCGCTGGCCGATCTCGACGACCGCCTGGCCGGACGTTTGCGTAACCTGGTCATCACCCTGGTCTGCTTCTTTATTGCCTCCGCCTCCGTGGAGCTGCTTTTCCCCTGGCCCTGGCTGTTTGCCTTAGGGCTGACGGTGTCGACCAGCGGCTTCATTTTGCTCGGCGGCCTTGGACAACGCTACGCCACTATCGCGTTCGGCGCCCTGCTGATTGCCATTTACACCATGCTGGGGGTTTCCCTTTACGATCAGTGGTATCAGCAGCCACTCCTGCTGCTGTTGGGTGCTATCTGGTATAACCTGCTGACCTTAACCGGGCATCTTATTTTTCCGGTCCGTGCCTTGCAGGACAACCTTGCCCGCAGCTATGAACAGCTGGCCCACTATCTGGAGCTGAAGTCGCGGCTGTTCGATCCGGATATCGAAGAGGATAGCCAGGCGCCGCTGTACGATCTGGCGCTGGCAAATGGCCAACTGGTCGCTACGCTGAACCAGACCAAAGCGTCTCTGCTCACCCGTCTGCGCGGCGATCGCGGTCAGCGCGGTACCCGACGCACCCTCCACTACTACTTTGTCGCTCAGGATATTCACGAGCGCGCCAGCTCCTCGCATGTGCAGTACGCTGATCTGCGCGAGAAATTCCGCTACAGCGACGTGATGTTTCGCTTCCAGCGCCTGCTGTCGATGCAGTCTCAGGCCTGCCAGCAGCTTGCGCGCTCAATACTGCTGCGCACGCCCTATCAGCATGATCCTCGCTTTGAGCGCGCGTTCAGTCACCTGGATGCGGCGCTCGATCGCGTTCAAGCCAGCGGAACCTCGCCGGAACAGTTCAAAGCCCTGGGATTCCTGCTCAACAACCTGCGAGCCATTGATGCCCAGCTGGCCACCATTGAGTCTGAACAGGCGATGGCGATGCCGGCCAACGATGCTGACAACCGGCTTGCGGATGACAGTCTGAACGGCTTCAGCGATATCTGGCTGCGCCTGAGCCGTCATTTTACGCCGGATTCCGCACTCTTTCGCCATGCGGTGAGGATGTCGCTGGTGCTGTGCGTGGGCTATGCGTTTATCCAGATAACAGGGCTGCATCACGGATACTGGATCCTGCTGACCAGCCTGTTCGTCTGCCAGCCGAACTATAACGCTACCCGCCATCGACTCGCGCTGCGTATTGTCGGGACGTTAGTCGGGGTCGCCATCGGGCTGCCGGTGCTCTATTTTGTGCCTTCCGTAGAAGGACAGCTTATCCTTATTGTGATCACCGGCGTGTTGTTCTTCGCCTTCCGCAATGTGCAGTACGCTCACGCCACAATGTTCATCACGTTGCTGGTGCTGCTCTGCTTCAATTTGCTGGGGGAAGGGTTTGAAGTGGCCCTCCCCCGCGTGATCGACACGCTAATCGGCTGCGCCATTGCCTGGGCAGCGGTGAGCTTCATCTGGCCTGACTGGCGTTTTCGAAATTTACCGCGCGTCTCCGACAGAGCAATGAATGCTAACTGCCGCTATCTGGACGCCATTCTTGAGCAGTACCATCAGGGTCGCGATAACCGTCTGGCCTATCGCATTGCCCGCCGCGATGCGCATAATACTGACGCAGAGCTGGCTTCAGTCGTCTCTAATATGTCAACAGAGCCGCGCGCCACGGCAGAAATTCGCGAAACGGCCTTCCGGCTGCTGTGCCTGAACCACACGTTTACGAGCTATATCTCTACCCTGGGCGCCCACCGTGAGAAACTGACCAATCCGGGGATCCTGGCGCTGCTGGACGATGCCGTTTGCTACGTTGATGATGCGCTTCATCATCAACCTGCGGATGAGCCGCGGGTGCACCAGGCACTGGATGAACTGGTGCAGCGTATTGCACACCTGGATCCGGGCACCGACAACAAAGCTCCGCTGGTCCTACAGCAAATTGGCCTGCTTATCGCTTTGCTGCCGGAAATTTGTCGACTGCGACAGCAGATTGCTACCTGGCGGAATGATGCCCCTGCGACTCAGGCAGCGCATTAAACCACTCCGTAAGCTCCCGGCGAATATCCGCCGGGAGTGCCGCTTCGTGAAGCCCTTCGATGGCGCCTTCAAGCGCGAACAAAACCCGGATGCTCAGCGCCTTATTTCTGGAGCGCATTTTCAGCCAGCTCGTCTTCGCACCCAGCTGTCGTAGCGTCTCTTCATTGGTGATACCCGCTTCCATCAGCAGGACCTCAATCTGAAAAGTCAGGTTTGGCAGGTCTTTTAGCCGGTTACGCTGATGGCGCTGGTAGCGCTCTTTCCTGGCAGCATCGAGCGCAAACGAGGAGAGCTGAAGCAACTTTTCCCTGTTTTGCCAAAGCCCCTCATCCACACGATAGTAATTAAGCAGAACAGGACGTCCTCGTTTCATCAGCGTCAGAAAAGAGGAGGCATTTTTTACACAGTATTTTGCACTCTGCTCACAGGCGCGAAGATAAAGCTCACCGTCAGACACCATTGCAAACACCGCTTCATCCACGGCCAGGGTATAACCGCCAAACAGGGCTCGATGGTGAATTTCACCCAGCGGAGAGAGGTATTCCTGCGATTGATAAATCCGCTCATAGGATATCTTTTTCATGATAATTCCATTTAAAATCATACAGTAAACACGATATTTCTTACTAACGGATCCGTTAGCAGGAAAATAGGCAACTTATTGCCGTTGGGCAAGATGATTTTTTCAGGTTCACCGGGAATGGATGAAATTTGCGAGTCGCTTTCCGAAAATGAGGTTGATCTTTATGCACACAGGGGTTACTGTATATCCATACAGTAACTACAGGGCTGGAATGAACATGTACACTTCAGGCTATGCAAATCACTTAACACCTTCTACTTCTGCCGCAGGCAATGTTGCGCAGAATTCTATCGGGCGTGTATCGACAGGGCTTATCAGTGAAGTGGTTTACCGTGAAGACCAGCCGCTGTTAACACAACTGTTACTCTTGCCGCTTTTGCAGCAGCTCGGCCAACAGTCTCGCTGGCAGCTCTGGCTGACGCCACAGCAGAAACTAAGTCGTGAATGGGTTCAGTCGGCGGGTCTGCCGTTGGCGAAGGTAATGCAGATCAACCAACTCTCCCCTTGCGATACGGTTGAGTCGATGGTTCGGGCATTACGTACCGGGAACTATAGCGTCGTGATTGGATGGTTACCTGAAGATCTGTCGCAAGAGGAACATTTGCGTCTGACTGAAGCTGCTGAAGAAGGTAACGCGATGGGGTTCATCATGCGGCCGGTTCGTGAAGATTCCTATCGCAGAGGACAACATCCCGGGCTAAAAATTCACTCAAATGTGTACCATTGAGTCATTTTAAGAGTTTTCCTGGAATTTTTTTCGACCGCAGTATGCAAAAAAAGTTCAATGCGCCAAAACTGCGGCAAGGCTTGTCTGACGCGGTTCTCGTTAATTTTACTGCACAAAAATCGTTCAAAAAATGTTAAATATTAGGTATACGGAACTTTTTTTTTCATATGCCTGACGGACTTCACACTTGTAAGTTTTCAGCTACGTTGTAGACTTTACATCGCCAGGGGTGCTCGGCCTAAGCCGAAGATATCGGTAGGTTTATATTTGACCACGCCCCCCGGTGAAGGATTTAACCGTGATTTCTCCGATGGAGATATTCATGGCAAATTTTGGATGATAACGAGGCGCAAAAAATGAAAAAGACAGCTATCGCGATTGCAGTGGCACTGGCTGGCTTCGCTACCGTAGCGCAGGCCGCTCCGAAAGATAATACCTGGTATGCAGGTGGTAAACTGGGCTGGTCTCAGTTCCATGACACCGGTTGGTACAACAGCAGCCTGAACAACGATGGCCCTACTCACGAGAGCCAGCTGGGTGCAGGTGCGTTCGGTGGCTATCAGGTTAACCCGTATGTTGGCTTTGAAATGGGTTACGACTGGTTAGGTCGTATGCCGTACAAAGGCGACAACGTAAATGGCGCTTTCAAAGCTCAAGGCGTTCAGCTGACCGCTAAACTGGGTTACCCAGTGACTGACGATCTGGACGTGTACACCCGTCTGGGCGGCATGGTATGGCGTGCAGACTCCAGCAACAGCATCGCTGGTGACGACCACGACACTGGCGTTTCCCCAGTATTCGCTGGCGGCGTTGAGTGGGCAATGACCCGCGACATCGCTACCCGTCTGGAATACCAGTGGGTTAACAACATCGGTGACGGTGCTACCGTTGGCGTTCGTCCAGACAACGGCATGCTGAGCGTTGGTGTTTCTTACCGTTTCGGTCAGCAGGAAGATGCGCCAGTCGTAGCTCCAGCGCCGGCTCCAGCTCCAGAAGTACAGACCAAGCACTTCACTCTGAAGTCTGACGTTCTGTTCAACTTCAACAAAGCTACCCTGAAACCAGAAGGTCAGCAGGCACTGGATCAGCTGTACACCCAGCTGAGCAACCTGGATCCTAAAGACGGTTCTGTAGTGGTTCTGGGCTTCACCGACCGTATCGGTTCTGACGCTTACAACCAGGGTCTGTCTGAGAAACGTGCTCAGTCTGTAGTTGATTACCTGGTATCTAAAGGTATCCCAGCTAACAAGATCTCCCCACGTGGTATGGGCGAATCTAACCCAGTTACCGGTTCTACCTGTGACAACGTGAAACCACGCGCTGCACTGATCGACTGCCTGGCACCAGATCGTCGCGTAGAGATCGAAGTTAAAGGTATCAAAGACGTTGTAACTCAGCCTGCGGCATAAGTTATCGTCTTATAAAAAAACCCCGCCATGCGGGGTTTTTTATTATCTGAACAAAAGCAAAAACGTTATTTTTTACCCAGTAGTGCCTGCAAATCGTTCTTCAGCGTCGACATCTGGCTGGCATACTTCTCTTTATGCTCGGCATCTTCAATCAGCTGCACCACCGTTTCCGACAAAGTTTTCCCGCGCCGTTGCGCAAGCCCGGCCAGACGCTGCCAGACCATAAACTCCAGGTCGATAGATTTCTTACGGGTGTGCTGATGCTCGGCATTGAAATGCCGTTTACGACGAGCGCGGATAGTTTGCTTCATCCGGTTCAACAAGGCCGGATTAATATGTTTCTCGATCCAGCCGTTGACCTGTACCGGTTCGTTTTCGAGGGTCAGCAACATATCCACAGCTTCTTGTGCCGCGCTGGCTTCGATGTAGCAGGTGATCAGCTCCCCTTCACGGTGCTTTTTGACCAGGTACTTCCATTTCCAGCCGCTTTCGAGGTTTTCCAGTTGTTGATATTTCATTGCGATCTCAGTGTTACCGTGTAACTCAGTTCAGAATATCAGTTTTTTGGCAATCTGCTGAAAAGAAATCATATCCTGTGAAACGCTGCGGCAAACCGCATGATGAAAACCCCAATCCTGATTGGGCAGAGTGCGCCGCTTACGGTATACTCCACGGTTTTACTTCTGACTAAAAAACATCAACTTTGACCATTACGAAACTTGCATGGCGTGACCTTGTTCCGGATACCGAAAGCTATCAGGAACTGTTTACACAGCCAGACCTCACAAAAGAACACGAATACATACTTAGCGAGACACAACCGCGTTTGCATTATGCGCTGGAGCAGATGTCATCCCCATGGGCCACATCTCCCTTCATGCTGCTCAAAGCCCCGGAAGAAGCCGAGTATTTGACGCTTCTCGGTGATGCCATGCGCCAGTTGCAGCCAAAAACGAACGCCGTTTTTGGTGGTCAGTATCATATTGCCGGGCGTGACGTGACGTTCGAACCCGCCGCACAGGCCGACGGGCTGTTCGCTGCCAAAGGCGAAGTGATTACTGCCAGCTGGGCGGAAGCCGAACAGCTGTTCGGCTGCCTTCGTCAATTCAATGGCGAGGTGTCACTGCAACCCGGGCTGGTACACCGCGCGAACGGCGGCGTGCTGCTCATTTCCCTGCGTACGCTGCTTGCGCAGCCGCTGCTGTGGATGCGCCTGAAAACGGTAGTGACGCAGCAACGTTTTGACTGGGTAGGCTACGACGATTCACGTCCTCTGCCGGTCTCCATCCCGTCTATGCCGCTGTCGCTGACCGTCGTGCTGACGGGCGATCGCGAATCGCTGGCGGACTTCCAGGAAATGGAGCCAGAACTTGCGGAGCAGGCTGTCTACAGCGAATTTGAAGACAATATTCAGATTGCTGATGCCGATGACATGGCGCAGTGGTGCCAGTGGGTGATGGCCGTGGCGGAACGTTTTGCGCTGCCCTCGCCTGCCAGCGATGCGTGGCCTGGCTTAATCCGCGAGGCCGTACGCTACACTGGCGATCAGGAAACCCTGCCGCTCTGCCCGCTCTGGATCGGTAAACAGCTGCGTGAAGTTGGCGTAATCAGCGGCAACGGTACGTTTACCGGTGAGCAGCTTAGCCAGATGCTTGCCCAGCGCGAATGGCGCGAAGGCTATCTTGCTGACCGTATGCAGGATGAAATTCTGCTGGAACAGATTCTGGTGGAGACCGAGGGCGAACGTATCGGGCAAATTAACGCCTTATCCGTCATCGAGTTCCCAGGACACCCGCGCGCCTTCGGCGAGCCTTCCCGCATCAGCTGTGTGGTGCACATTGGTGACGGCGAATTTACCGATATTGAACGCAAGGCGGAACTGGGCGGAAATATTCATGCTAAAGGCATGATGATCATGCAGGCATTCCTGATGTCTGAACTCCAGCTCGAGCAGCAGCTCCCCTTCTCTGCCTCGTTGACCTTTGAGCAGTCCTACAGCGAAGTCGACGGCGACAGCGCCTCCATGGCGGAGCTGTGCGCCGTGATCAGCGCGCTTGCAGACGTGCCGATTAACCAGAACATTGCGATTACCGGATCCGTGGATCAGTTTGGTCGTGCCCAACCGGTGGGCGGACTGAATGAGAAAATCGAAGGGTTCTTTGCTATCTGCCAGCAGCGCGGTTTAAACGGCAAACAGGGCGTGATTATTCCGGCACCTAACGCTCGCCATTTGAGCCTGAGCCAGGCGATTCTGGATGCGGTAGAGCAGGAACAATTCACCGTCTGGGCCATCGAAGGCGTTGAGGATGCACTACCCTTACTGACGAACCTGGTCTGGGACGGCGAAGGCCAGACAACCCTGATGCAGACCATTCAGGAACGTATAGCTCAGGCGACACAGCAGGATGCTCGTCATCGTTATCCATGGCCGTTGCGCTGGTTAAGTTGGTTTAGTTCAAACTGATCGGACTTGTTCAGCGTACACGTGTTAGCTATCCTGCGTGCTTCACTAAAATAAGGCTTACTGAGAACATGGTAGATAAACGCGAATCCTATACGAAAGAAGACCTTCTTGCCTCTGGTCGCGGTGAACTGTTTGGCGCGAAAGGCCCGCAGTTACCAGCCCCAAATATGCTGATGATGGACCGTGTCGTGAAAATGACCGAAACCGGCGGCAACTTTGATAAGGGTTACGTAGAAGCAGAACTCGATATCAACCCGGACCTGTGGTTCTTCGGTTGCCACTTTATTGGCGATCCGGTAATGCCTGGCTGCCTCGGCCTCGATGCTATGTGGCAGCTGGTAGGCTTTTATCTGGGCTGGCTTGGCGGTGAAGGCAAAGGCCGCGCGCTGGGCGTAGGCGAAGTGAAATTTACCGGTCAGGTTCTGCCTACCGCGAAGAAAGTCACCTACCGCATCCACTTCAAACGTATCGTTAACCGCCGTCTGATCATGGGCCTGGCGGATGGCGAAGTGCTGGTAGATGGTCGTCTGATCTATACCGCAAACGACCTGAAAGTGGGTCTGTTCCAGGATACCTCTGCTTTCTGATAACGGCTTTTAGCGCCTCCCAGAAAGGCGAAACCTCCGCATTGCGGAGGTTTCTTTTTAAAGAGACGGTATCAGGCAAGTACTGCCCTGTCTCCGATGGCTTCTCGCCAGCCCCCTAGCCATTGGGACCTTTGATTCAGGGCCTGATAGGGACACATTTCTTTAGAACGTCCGGCGATGCCAGCCTGATAACCACGTTGATGAGCCCTTTCCAGGCGATCTCGTTTCTGTCTCTTCATGCCTCGTTTCCCTCATTCTTTTGTCTGGTGGAAAGAAAACAGTGGTTGCAATATGTGCAAGCACAGTTAACGAATACCCCGAATCAGCTTCAGCGTCAACGTTCAAAATTCATACGGGTGTCATATTTGTGAGCTACATGGAAGATCGTTTGTACAAAAAATGTGATGCGGCACAAGTAACAGCCTGAACGCAAAACGAAAAAAAAGCCGCCATCAGCGCGTCGCTGAGTGCGGCTTTTGTCGATGAATTTTACTTATGGCAGACGGGAAATCTCTCTGGCAATGGCCGCCGACTCCTGTGCCCATCCCTGTGCCAGCACTTTCACCATTTCGTCATAGCCATCTTTCTGCTGCTTAAGCTCCAGATGGAAAGGACGCTTAATCAGCTGGCCCTGGTGATTCAACAGCCACTCTCCGCTGATAACCACGGCGCCGTCATAGCGGCCGTGGAACCCCGTCACGTTAACATTCAGCGTGTCCTGATCGCTTCCCAGAGGCTGTGAGGCGACTACCCAACCAGGAAGCTGGCTGCTCAGGTTCGCCACCAGCGTATTGCGAAGCTGCTGATCCAGCGGGCTGGCCCACAGGTTATTGTTGGCGATAACGTACTGCACATCGCTGGTCTGGTAGACCACCCCGTTGCCCGCCAGATAATCCGGCACGGCAACCTGTTCAACCCACAGCAGACGACTGCCCTGCGAGGTGCTGCTCTGCGCACCCGGCTGCGCGCTTAGCGGCAGCTGGTAGTAGCTTTTGTTGTCGCTTCCGGAGCTACAGGCCGTTAATACCAGTGCGCCCACGACGATTAGCCATTTTTTCATTGTTTCGCCCTCTTAGGCTCAGGATCCTTTTTATCTTTCGCTTCAAACACCAGCGCGTTGCTCTTTTCATTGAGCGTTTTCAGAACGGGCTGTAGCTCGCGTAAAACCTGATCAAGACGTTGCATATCCGCCACCATCTTGTTGTAGGCCGCCGAGCCCGGCTGGAAGCCCTGCATGCTGCGGTTCAGCTCGCGCAAGGTTTTCTGCATATCCTGCGGCAGCTGCTGCATGGACTGGTTAGCAGTAATCTTGTTGATATTATCCAGCGTGGTTTGCAGACGTTGCATCGTCGCCTGGCTCTGATGCAGTGAACCCGTCGCGGCTTCAAGCATAGGATTCAACGGCAGATTATTAATCTTATCCAGCGTTTCCATCAGACGCTGTTGGATCTGCGCCAGACCACTGCTGACCGTAGGAATGATTTTGTAGCCGCCAAATTCACGGATACCCGTCATAGCAGGCGCTTTAGGATAGAAGTCCATATCCACATACAGCGCCCCTGTCACCAGGTTGCCGGTTTTCAGCGAGCCGCGCAGCCCGCGGTTCAGCAGGTCGCTGATATGCTCCCCGATATCCTGATCCTCACCTATCTGGTTAATCAAACGCTCAGGTTCAATGCGGATCAGCACCGGAATACGATAATCATCATCAAGCATCTGCTTAAGACCCGGAACAAAGTAAGGCACTTGTCCGACAGTCCCCAGACGGATACCGCGGAACTCGACTGGCGCCCCTGGCTGCAAGCCGCGTACGGAGTCCTTAAAGAACATCAGGTAGTCAATGTGATCGGTATAGAGCGCATCCTGGATACTTTTTTGATCGTCAAACAGCCTGAAGGCGGTTTTCTCCGCCACCGGTTGTCCGAGATCCATGCCTTCCGGCACGTCGAAACTGACGCCCCCGCCAAACAGCGTGGTGAGCGAGCCCATTTCAACGCGCATCCCCGCAGAGGTCAGATCCACCGCGATCCCGCTGTCTTTCCAGAAGCGAACGTTGCTGGTCACCAGGCGGTCATTAGGCGCATTGATAAAAAGCTGATAGCTGATGGTCCGTTTTTGTGGATCGAAGGTGCTTGTTTCAACCGAACCGACGCGATACCCACGGAACAGCACCGGATCGCCCGGCGAGAGCTGACCCGCTTTTTTGCTGTCCAGAATAACGCGGATCCCTTTTGCATCCGGCGGCGCAAGCGGCGGTGAATCCAGCAGCTGATAGTCTGCTGGCTGGGTACCTTTGCTGCCGGGCTGGAGTTCAATGTAAGCCCCTGAAAGCAACGTCCCTAAACCGCTGATGCCTTCTCTTCCGACCTGAGGTTTCACCACCCAAAAAACGGAATCTTCATGAAGCAGTTTTTCCATGCCGGCATTCAGGCGGGCCTTGATTTCAACATGGGTTAAATCATCCGTCAGGGTCGCGCTTTCGACGACGCCCACATCCACGCTGCGGCTCTTGATGGTGGTTTTCCCGCCCTCAATCCCCTCTGCATTGGTGGTGATGAGCGTCACTTCCGGTCCCTGATGGCTGTAATGATAAAACAGGATCCATGCACCGATCAGCGCGGTCACGATGGGGAAAATCCACACCGGCGACCAATTTCTGACCTTCTGCACTTTAGCCTCTCCACTCTTATTTTCCATGCTCTTACTCTTCCTCATGGCTTGAATCGGGCTCACGATCCCACGATAAACGAGGGTCGAAGGTCATGGCCGCAAACATGGTCATAATGACGACCAACGCAAACATCAGCGCTCCCATAGCGGGATAAATACTCATCAGCCCTCCCATACGCACCAGCGCAGAGAGAACCGCAATCACGAACACGTCAATCATCGACCAGCGACCAACAAATTCCACGACCTCATAAATCAGATGCATACGCTCACTGTCACGCTTACCGTGCCCTTTCGCATCCCAGCAAAGCCAGGCAATAGCAATCATCTTCAAGGTCGGGACCATAATACTGGCGAGAAATATGACCCCTGCAACAGGGTATGATCCCTCGCTCCACAGCAAAATGACCCCGGCAAGGATGGTCGAGGGCATTCTGTCGCCAAGCAGATCGGTGATCATGATTGGCAATATATTGGCGGGCAGATAGAGCATGATGGAGGTCACCAGCAGCGCCATGGTCCATTGCAGGCTATTTTTACGCCGGACGTGACCTTTTGTTTCACAGCGCGGGCACACCTCGACCTCCGCTGGCAGCACGGCGGTGCAGCAGGAGCAGGAGCGAAGCCCCTGACGAATACCCGGTACGCCCACCTTTACCGTCCGCGAGAGCGTCGGGGCCGGGGCGATATCGTCCCAGGCCCAGCGTCGGTCCACGCACTGGAACGCGCGCAGTTGCAGCACGCAATACAGACACCACGGAATAAAGCTGCTGCCAATCCCCACGTCGCCGTAGGCCATCAGTTTCACGAAGCTGACGAGGATACCTGCCAGAAAAATTTCTGCCATCCCCCAGCTTTTCAGCTGGAACAGGATCCGCGCGAGTTTAATTTTAAGGGCGGTAGGCATCCTGACGCGGTTGACCAGCAAAAGAATGACGACCAGGCAAAAAGCCGGGACTATCTGAACGAACAGAAGAAAGAAGGTGCCAAGGCTGGCGTAATCTTCCGAGAACATCACGCCTGGAATTTCCAGTAAATCCACCTGGCTTGTCATCCCGCCCACTTTCATAGAGATGAAAGGGAAGAGATTGGAGAGCAGTAACATGAACAGGGCTGCCAGCGCGTAAGCCGTAGGACGCTGCCTTGGCGCGTCCCATTCGGTCGTCAGCGTAGCTCCGCAGCGCGGGCAGGCAGCCTTATGTCCGTGACCAAGCTCTGGCAACGCCACGAGCATATCGCATTGCGAGCATAATATATGCCGATCGGCACGGTGCTGGTCACACATAGATTATCCCTGTTATGCGCCGTTTTTCAGAGACTCAAGGTACTCCCAGCGCTCAAAAGCTTCTTCCAGCGCCTGCTCGGCCTGGGAGAGTTCAGCCAATACTTTCTGAGTATAGTCGTGAGGCTGCGTAAAGAATGACGCATCCGCGACCTGAATTTGCAGTGCTTCCAGCGCCGCTTCCAGTTCTTCCAGACGCTGCGGCAGCCCTTCCAGCTCGCGCTGCAAGTTATAGCTCATTTTAGCTGGAGATTTTTTGGCACTTTCTGCTTTTGCAACAGCAGGTTCGGCGACATTTTTAGTCTTCGCCTGTTTTTGCACCAGCGACTGCGCTTGCTGACCACGCGCGTCATGATAGCCGCCCACATATTGTCCGATGCGTCCTTCACCTTCGAAGATCCAGCACTCGGTGACGGTGTTATCGACAAACTGACGATCGTGGCTGACCAGCATTACGGTTCCCTGATAACCATCAATCAACTCTTCCAGCAGTTCCAGCGTTTCGACATCCAGATCGTTCGTCGGTTCATCGAGAATCAGTAAGTTACTGGGTTTCAGGAACAGGCGCGCCAGCAAAAGACGGTTACGCTCACCGCCGGACAGCGCGCGCACAGGCGTCAGGGCGCGTTTCGGATGGAACAGGAAGTCCTGAAGGTAGCCCAGCACGTGACGCGGCTTGCCGTTAACCATCACCTCCTGTTTCCCTTCTGCGAGGTTATCCATCACCGTACGGTCCGGATCCAGCTCTGCGCGGTGCTGGTCGAAGTACGCCACTTCCAGTTTGGTACCGCAGTGAATGCGACCGCTGTCGGCCTGCAACTGGCCCAGCATCAGCTTCAACAGCGTGGTTTTGCCGCAGCCGTTTGGACCGATAAGCGCAATTTTGTCGCCGCGCTGAACCTGAGCGGAGAAATCGTTCACCAGCACTTTGCCGTCAACCGAATAGTTGACGTTCTCCATTTCGAAGACAATCTTGCCCGAGCGGGACGCCTCTTCCACCTGCATTTTGGCGCTGCCCATGACTTCGCGGCGTTCGCTACGTTCGCGGCGCATCGCCTTCAGGGCACGAACGCGGCCTTCGTTACGCGTACGACGCGCCTTGATGCCCTGACGGATCCAGACCTCTTCCTGCGCCAGCTTGCGGTCGAATTCGGCGTTTTGCAGCTCTTCAACGCGCAGGTTCTCTTCTTTTTCCAGCAGATAGGTATCGTAATCGCCCGGATAGGTCACCAGCTTGCCGCGGTCGAGGTCGACAATGCGCGTGGCCATGTTGCGGATGAACGAACGGTCGTGGGAGATGAAGATAATGGTGCCGTTAAAGGTTTTCAGGAACCCTTCCAGCCAGTCAATCGCTTCGATATCCAGGTGGTTCGTCGGCTCGTCCAGCAGCAGCACCTTAGGCCCGCTCACCAGGGCACGTCCCAGCGCGGCTTTACGCAGCCAGCCGCCGGAGAGCGCCGACAGCTCCATATCCGCTTCCAGGCCAAGCTGAGCCAGCACTTCGTTAATGCGGTTTTCCAGCTGCCACAGGCCGTGGTGATCGAGCATCTCCTGCACTTTTGCCAGCTCGTTGAGATTCTTGTCGCTTGGATCGGTCATCACCAGATGCGAAATCTCGTGGTAGCGCTTGAGGTATTCCGCCTGCTCTGAAATCCCTTCGGCCACGAAATCGTACACGCTGCCGGTAACGTTACGCGGCGGATCCTGTTGCAGGCGAGAGACGATCAGATCCTGCTCGTAAACAATACGGCCATCATCCAGCCCCTGCTCACGGTTGAGGATTTTCATCAGCGTCGATTTACCCGCGCCGTTACGGCCCACCAGACAGACGCGCTCGTTATCTTCGATATGCAGCTCTGCATTATCGAGAAGCGGTGCGTCGCTGAACGAGAGCCACGCGCCATGCATACTAATTAAAGACATTTATTTTTCCTTTCAGACCGCGGAGATCAGCCAGCAGTTATGAATTTGACGGTTACGGGCAAAGTCCTGAGACAGCGTTTTTTGGCTGATTTCTTGTGCTTTCAGTCCCAGTTCGGCCAGGCCGTCGTGATCCATGCGGAATCCGCGCTTGTTGTTCGAGAACATAATGGTGCCGCCTTTACGCAGCAGACGTTTCAGGTCGGTCATCAGGCGCAGGTGATCGCGTTGAACATCAAAGCTATCCTCCATACGCTTGGAGTTAGAGAAGGTTGGCGGATCGATGAAGATCAGATCGAACTGCTCATCGGTGTCACGCAGCCAGCCCAGCACGTCGGCCTGTAGCAGACGATGCTGCCGACCGGTTAAGCCGTTAAGTCGCAGGTTGCGCTCTGCCCACTCCAGATAGGTACGGGACATATCTACCGTGGTGGTGCTACGCGCCCCGCCAAGCCCCGCATGAACGCTGGCGCTGCCGGTGTAGGAGAACAGGTTCAGGAAGTCTTTGCCCTTGCTCATCTGGCCCAGCATACGGCGGGCAATACGGTGGTCAAGGAACAGGCCGGTATCGAGGTAGTCGGTCAGGTTTACCCACAGGCGAGCGTTATATTCGCCCACTTCGATGAAGTCGCCCTTCTCGCCCATCTTCTGATACTGGTTTTTGCCTTTCTGACGCTCGCGGGTTTTCAGCACCAGCTTGTTTGGCGAAATGCCGAGCACGGCGATGGTGGCCGCAATCACGTCCAGCATACGCTGACGCGCTTTTTGCGCATCGATGGTTTTCGGCGGAGCGTATTCCTGAACCACCACCCAGTCCGCATAGCGGTCAACTGCCACATTGTATTCCGGCAGATCAGCGTCGTACAGGCGATAACATTCAATGCCTTCCTGCTTCGCCCACTTCTCAAATTTCTTCAGATTCTTGCGCAGGCGGTTGGCGTAGTCTTCCGCCACGCCGGACGGTTTGCTGTCCGCCGCAATCTCTGCCAGATGGTAGTTTTTCTGCACGCAGTCCAGCGGGCCGTTTTTCGCCTTGAACTGGCGATCTGCACGCAGTTGCAGGCAGCTCAGCAGTTCCGGCGAGGCGCTAAACAGAGAAAGATTCCAGCCGCCGAAATGCGCCTTCATGTTGCGCCCCAGCAGGCTGTGCAGGGCAATCAGCGCCGGCTCGCTGCCCAGACGCTCACCGTACGGCGGGTTGCTGATAACGGTACCGTACGGGCCTTTTGGCAGCGGATTGGTCAGGTTCGCCACATCCTTAACGTCAAAGGTCACCAGCTCACCGATACCCGCACGACGGGCGTTGCTGCGCGCGCGCTCAATTACCCGCGCGTCGCTGTCCGAACCGTAAAAGCGAGACGTGTACTCCGCCAGCCCCTTACGCGCGCGGGTCTGCGCGTCGTCTTTAACCTCTTTCCAGATGGCTTCATCGTGCTGCGCCCAGCCTTTGAAGCCCCACTGTCCACGATGCAGCCCTGGCGCACGATCGGTGGCCAGCATCGCGGCCTCAATCAGCAGCGTACCGGAACCGCACATCGGATCGAGCAGCGGCGTACCTGGCTGCCAGCCGGAGCGCATCACGATCGCGGCGGCCAGGGTCTCTTTGATTGGCGCCATGCCGGTGCGATCGCGGTAGCCTCGCAGATGCAGGCCCGCCCCGCTCAGATCCAGGGAGATGCTCGCCGTGTCGCCGTTAAGCCAGACGTTGATGCGCAGATCCGGGTTTTCACGGTCAACGTTCGGACGTTCTTTATTACGACGCGTGAAGCAGTCCACAATGGCGTCTTTGACGCGCAGGGCACCGTACTGGCTGTTGCGGATCTCGTCGTTGACGCCGTTGAAATGCACCGCAAAGGTGGCATCCGGCGTGAAGATCTCTGTCCAGTCGATCATCTGTACGCCGGTGTAGAGATCAAGATCGCTGTAGACCTTGCACTCTTTCATCGGCAGCATGATGCGCGACGCCAGACGGCTCCACATCAGGCTCTGGTAAATAAGCCGCGTGTCGCCCTCAAAATGGACACCACCCTGAACCACCTGGCACTCTTTCGCGCCCAGGCCTTCCAGTTCAGTTTTTAACAGCTCTTCCAGCCCACGGGCCGTACTGGCAAACAGAGAATTCATATCGTCACTTTTACTCATAGAAAATTGTCGCGCATTATAGCTAATATGGCGTGTATGTCATAAAGTTGAAGGCTTATTTCTTTAGCGGGAGTGTGCAGTGGCGACGTTATCCAGGCTTTTTATTCATCCGGTGAAATCCATGCGCGGCATCGGCGTGACCCACGCGCTGGCCGATATGAGCGGCTTCGCCTTCGATCGCATTTTTATGGTCACCGAGCCTGACGGTACGTTCATCACCGCGCGCCAGTTCCCGCAGATGGTTCGCTTTACCCCTTCCCCGCTTCATGACGGTTTGCATTTGACCGCGCCGGACGGCTCAAGCGTGGTTGTCCGCTTTGCTGATTTTGCGCCCGTCGATGCGCCAACGGAAGTGTGGGGGAATCATTTTACCGCGCGCATCGCGCCGGACGCTATAAACCAGTGGCTGAGCGGCTTTTTCTCCCGCGACGTTCAGCTGCGCTGGGTTGGACCCGCGCTGACCCGTCGCGTAAAACGCCACGACGCGGTTCCCCTCTCCTTCGCGGATGGATTTCCCTTCCTGCTGACCAGCGAGGCCTCGCTGCGCGACTTACAGCGCCGCTGCAAAGCCAGCGTGCAGATGGAGCAGTTCCGCCCAAATCTGGTGGTGACCGGCGCGGACGCCTGGGATGAAGATACCTGGAAAGTCATCCGCATCGGCAGCGTTATTTTTGATGTCGTGAAGCCGTGCAGCCGCTGTATTTTCACCACCGTCAGCCCGGAGAAAGGCCAGAAACACCCTTCCGGCGAACCGCTGAAAACGTTGCAGTCATTTCGTACCGCGCAGGATAACGGTGATGTCGACTTCGGCCAGAACCTGATCCCCCGCTCCAGCGGCGTGATCCGCGTGGGCGACGAGGTCGAAATTCTGACTCGCGGGCCTGCACGAGTGTACGGCGCAGGCCAGCAAGATGAAATGGCCGCCCCTGAGACAAACGTCGCCGCTGCGGTGGATATTCACTGGGAAGGCAAGGTCATTCGTGGCAATAATCAGCAGGTGCTACTGGAGCAGCTGGAGCAGGCCGGGATCCGCGTACCGTATTCCTGTCGCGCGGGGATCTGCGGGTGCTGTCGCATTAAACTGGTCGATGGTGAAGTGAGTGCCCTGAAGAAATCTGCGATTGGCAATGACGGCACGATCCTGTGCTGTAGCTGTGTGCCAAAAACGAGCGTACAGCTCGAAGCTTAAACCGCCTGCTCGAGGCTGAAGGCATCCACGCGCAGCTGTGGCTTCAGCCTGTCATTCATTACTTTTATGGCGTCGCCTAACTGCATCACTCGCCCGGCAATGGTCACGCCGGGTTGGGCCAGCAGGCAGAGCGCGGCGTTTTCACCGGGTTCAACCACCAGCAAATTCACCTCTTCTTCGGTATCGCTCAGATTGACGCTTGCCGCATCGCCGGTAGCCGGGGTCCAGCTCATGCCGTGCGCGAGGAAATGCCAGCTTTTCGGCATTTGTGGTTTCAGGAAACGGATCGCCACCAGCGCATTTAAAACCAGTTCAGCGCGCTGTTCTTTGGAGAGATCGAAGTCTCGGCATTTTTCTTCGAAAGAGAAATAGAGCGCAGCGTCGTCAACGCAAAAGCCTGAAGGAGCAAACGCGTCAGGGGTTAACATTCGGCGCGCAAAACGAGAACGAAACAACATGCCATTGGCTAAGTCGAGCATCATGCGGTCATGCTCTTCACAAAAATACCAGCGCCAGTTATCGTCAGGTTTAATTCGCATGTTTCTCTCCCGTCCCCAAAACGTCCTGTACTAAAAATGTCCTGTTTGCCGCTTCGCTTATAACACTAGTAATAAAAGACTATAATGTCTAAATAAGCAACAATGACGGAATATAAAACAACCAGGGCTGGAAATAAAGCCCTGGTTGTCTGATTAAGAGAAAAGATTAGATATGCGTGACGATTTCTTTAATCAACGGCGGCCCTTTGAAAATAAAGCCGGAATAAATTTGCACCAGTGATGCACCAGCCGCCATCTTCTCACGTGCAGCAATGACGGAATCAATGCCGCCCACGCCAATAATCGGCAGCTGGCCTTTTAATTCCGCAGACAGTGCGCGAATAATTTCAGTGCTCTTTAATTGAACCGGACGTCCGCTTAATCCACCCGCTTCGTCACAGTTTTTCATTCCCTGAACGAGGGAACGGTCGAGGGTTGTATTGGTCGCAATCACACCGTCAATATTATGGCGAACTAAACTGTCGGCAACCTGGATCAATTCTTCAACCGAAAGATCCGGGGCGATCTTAACCGCGACCGGGACATATTTATGGTGGATCGCCTGTAGCGCCGTTTGTTTATTTTTAATGGCGCTAAGAAGATCGTCGAGCGCTTCGCCATATTGTAATGAACGCAGCCCTGGGGTGTTAGGCGATGATATATTCACCGCGATATAACCCGCATAGGCATAGACTTTTTCCATACAAATCAGATAGTCATCTTTACCCTGCTCGACTGGGGTGTCTTTATTTTTGCCGATATTAATACCCAGCACGCCATCAAAATGGGCTTTTTTTACGTTCTCAACCAGACGATCGACGCCAAGGTTATTAAAGCCCATGCGGTTGATCAGCCCCTCGGCTTCAACCAGGCGGAACAGACGCGGCTTGTCATTTCCCGGCTGCGGGCGCGGCGTCACCGTCCCGATTTCGATCGAGCCAAAGCCCATCGCACCGAGTGCATCAATGCATTCGCCATTTTTATCCAGACCGGCCGCCAGGCCCAGTGGATTTTTGAACGTCAGGCCCATGCACTGAACGGGTTTTTCCGGCACGTTTTGACGCACCAGCGCGGCCAGAGGCGTTCCTGTAATACGGCGTAACTGCTGAAATGTAAATTCATGAGCGCGCTCAGGATCGAGCTGGAAAAGGGCTTTACGAACGAAGGGGTAGTACATGAACTCTCCTGGATTCCCGGTGTGCAAACCGGGAGGGGATTATGTGCGATCCCGCCCGGAAAGGGAATTGACCTGTGGCAAAAAAAGCCGTTTAAAACGCAATCGTTTACTTATCGGCACGCTTCTTATGCATTTTTCAGCATTCATCCTGAGGATAAATCATTTAGTGGAATAACCACGCAATGTCACACTCCTGAAAATTGTTATGAATGTCAGATAAAAGCAAACAATTAGTTATAAGGAGCAACCATGCGCGTCATTACTCTGGCCGGAAGCCCACGCTTCCCCTCACGCTCCAGCGCTCTGCTGGAATACGCTCGCGAAAAGCTTAATGCTCTGGATGTGGAAGTGTGTCACTGGAATTTACACAATTTCGCGCCTGAAGATCTGCTCTACGCCCGTTTCGACAGCCCGGCGCTGAAAACCCTGATCGAACAGTTTAAGAGTGCTGACGGGCTGATCGTCGCGACACCGATTTATAAAGCCTCTTTTTCCGGCGCGCTGAAAACGCTGCTCGATCTGCTGCCCGAACGCGCGCTGGACGGCAAGGTCGTCCTGCCGCTGGCCACGGGCGGCACGGTCGCCCATTTGCTGGCGGTAGATTATGCCCTTAAGCCGGTTCTGAACGCGCTGAAAGCCCAGGAGATCCTGCATGGCGTGTTCGCTGACGACTCACAGGTGATTGATTACCAGCATAAACCGCATTTTACGCCGAACCTGCAAACCCGCCTCGACGGCGCGCTTGAAACCTTCTGGCATGCCCTGAACCGCCGGGATCGTCACGCAGCGGCAAGTCATCAATCACAAGGAGTGGCCCATGTTTAAAACCGTTACCCGTATCGGGCTGGCAGGACTACTGGCAGTGGCATCACTGGCTCAGGCGGCGGAGACCGCGCCGGAGAGCCTGCGTATCGGTTATCAGAAAGGCAGCGTCAGCATGGTGCTGGCGAAAAGCCATGCGCTGCTGGAGACGCGCTTTCCGGAAACCACCTTTTCCTGGGTCGAGTTTCCTGCCGGACCACAGATGCTGGAGGCGCTGAACGTCGGGAGTATTGATTTAGGCAGCACCGGCGATATCCCGCCTATCTTTGCTCAGGCTGCCGGGGCGGATCTGGTTTACGTTGGCGTTGAGCCCGCCAAGCCGAAGGCAGAGGTGATCCTGGTACCGGAAAACAGCGATATTAAAAGCGTCGCCGATCTTAAAGGCCATAAGGTTGCTTTCCAGAAAGGTTCCAGCTCGCACAACCTGCTGCTGCGCGCGTTGCAGGAAGCCGGCCTTAAATTCACCGATATCCAGCCCGTATACCTGACGCCTGCCGATGCGCGCGCGGCGTTTCAGCAAAAGAACGTCGATGCCTGGGCAATCTGGGATCCCTACTACTCCGCCGCGCTGTTGCAGGGCGGGGTAAGGGTGCTGAAAGACGGCACTACCCTGAAGCAGACCGGTTCGTTCTACCTGGCGGCACGTCCGTACGCAGAAAAAAATGGCGCCTTTATTCAGCAGGTGCTGGATACCTTTACCCAGGCCGATGCGCTGACCCAGAGCCAGCGTCAGCAGAGCATCACGTTGCTGGCAAAAACCATGGGCTTACCTGAACCGGTGATCGCCACGTATCTTGACCATCGTCCACCCACCACCATTGCGCCGGTTAACGCCCACGTTGCCGCGCTTCAGCAGCAAACGGCCGATCTCTTTTATCAAAACCGCCTGGTTCCAAAGCAGGTGAATATTCGCGAACGCATCTGGCAACCCGCTGGCATTGAAGGAAAAAAATCATGAGTCTGAATCTTTTCTGGTTTTTACCCACCCACGGTGATGGACACTATCTTGGTACAGAAGAAGGCGCCCGCCCGGTCGAACACGGCTATCTACAGCAGATCGCCCAGGCGGCAGATCGCATCGGTTTTACCGGGGTGCTGATCCCGACGGGCCGTTCATGTGAGGATGCGTGGCTGGTTGCCGCATCCATGATCCCCGTCACCCAGCGCCTGAAGTTCCTGGTAGCCTTGCGCCCGAGCGTAGTGTCTCCCACCGTCGCGGCGCGCCAGGCGGCAACGCTGGACAGGCTATCTAACGGACGCGCGCTGTTCAACCTGGTGACGGGCAGCGATCCGCAGGAGCTGGCGGGCGACGGCGTCTTCCTCGATCATACCGAGCGTTATGAAGCTTCCGCAGAGTTCACCCGCGTCTGGCGGCGTCTGCTGGAAGGGGAAACCGTTACCTTCGAAGGAAAACATATCCACGTTCGCGATGCGAAGCTCTACTTCCCGCCGGTACAGCAGCCGCGCCCTCCCCTCTATTTCGGCGGATCGTCTGACGTGGCGCAGGCGCTGGCGGCCGAGCAGGTCGATCTCTATCTGACCTGGGGCGAGCCGCCGGAGCTGGTCAAAGAGAAAATTGCCCAGGTACGCGCTAAAGCCGCAGAACACGGTCGTAAGGTACGCTTCGGTATTCGCCTGCATGTGATTGTACGCGAAACCAACGACGAGGCCTGGCAAGCCGCAGACCGTCTGATCGCTCATCTGGACGACGACACCATCGCCAAAGCACAGGCCGCCTTTGCCAAAACCGACTCCGTAGGCCAGCACCGAATGGCCTCCCTGCACAACGGCAAGCGCGAGAATCTGGAGATTAGCCCAAACCTGTGGGCCGGTGTGGGACTGGTGCGCGGCGGCGCCGGTACGGCGCTGGTGGGCGACGGTCCAACCGTGGCGGCACGCATTAATGAATATGCGGAGCTGGGAATCGACAGCTTTATCCTCTCCGGCTATCCGCATCTGGAAGAGGCGTATAAGGTGGGTGAACTGCTGTTCCCGCATCTGGATGTCGCTATCCCGGAAATTCCGCAGCCGCGTCAGCTTCAGTTGCAGGGTGAAGCCGTGGCAAACGCGTTTATCCCGAGAAAAGTTGCGCAAAGCTAAGGAGCCGCCATGTCTGCAATCGCACAAAAATGGCTGCTGCGCGCCGCGCCGTGGTTTCTGCCCGTCGGCATTGTCCTCGTCTGGCAGCTGGCGTCGTCAACCGGCTGGCTGTCGAGCCGCATTTTGCCCTCGCCGGAAGGCGTTGTGGAAGCGTTCTGGTCGCTCAGCGCCAGCGGTGAGCTGTGGCAGCATCTGGCTATCAGCTCCTGGCGCGCCGTAATCGGCTTTTCGATTGGCGGCAGCATCGGCCTGACCCTGGGGCTCATCAGCGGCCTGTCCCGCTGGGGCGAGCGGCTGCTGGATACCTCCGTTCAGATGCTGCGTAACGTGCCGCATCTGGCGCTGATCCCGCTGGTTATCCTGTGGTTTGGCATTGATGAGAGCGCCAAAATCTTCCTCGTGGCGCTGGGGACGTTGTTCCCGATTTATATCAATACCTGGCATGGGATCCGCAATATCGATCGCGGGCTGGTTGAGATGGCCCGCAGCTATGGCCTGTCGGGTTTTGCTCTGTTTATCCATGTGATCCTGCCGGGCGCCCTGCCCTCCATTATGGTCGGCGTACGTTTTGCGCTCGGCCTGATGTGGCTCACCCTGATCGTGGCGGAAACCATTTCGGCAAACTCCGGCATTGGTTATCTGGCGATGAACGCCCGCGAGTTCCTGCAAACGGACGTGGTGGTGGTTGCCATTATCCTTTATGCCCTGCTCGGCAAGCTGGCGGACGTCAGCGCCCAGTGGCTGGAACGTAGCTGGCTGCGCTGGAACCCGGCCTATACCGCTCAGGAGGCGAAAGCATGAATACTGCACGACTGAACCAGGGGACACCGTTACTGCTGAACGGCGTGACCAAACGCTACGGCGAAAATACCATACTGAATGCACTGGATCTGCATATTCCTGCCGGACAGTTTGTGGCCGTTGTCGGACGCAGCGGTGGCGGTAAAAGTACCTTGCTGCGTCTTTTAGCCGGGCTGGAAGCCCCCAACGGCGGCGACATTCTGGCGGGCACCACGCCGCTGGCCACTATTCAGGATGATACGCGCATGATGTTTCAGGACGCGCGTCTGCTGCCGTGGAAAAAGGTGATGGATAACGTCGGACTGGGCCTGAAGGGCAGCTGGCAGGAGGAAGCCCGACAGGCACTCGCCGCGGTCGGGCTGGAGAATCGTGCGGGAGAGTGGCCCGCCGCACTGTCGGGAGGACAGAAGCAGCGCGTGGCGCTGGCGCGCGCGCTGATTCATCGTCCGGGCCTGCTGCTGCTTGATGAACCGCTCGGCGCCCTCGACGCCCTGACGCGGATCGAGATGCAGGATTTGATTGAATCGCTGTGGAAGGCGCACGGCTTTACGGTGCTGCTGGTGACGCATGACGTCAGCGAAGCCGTGGCGATGGCCGACCGGGTGCTGTTAATAGAAGAGGGAAAAATCGGGCTGGATCTGATGGTGGATATTCCACGCCCTCGCCGGGTGGGGTCAGCGAGACTGGCGGAGCTGGAGGCGGAAGTGCTGGATAGAGTGATGAAACGTGGAGTGAGTGAACGGGCATTGATTAAGGCTAATGCCTGATGCCCTCTCCCCGGCCCTCTCCCACAGGGCTGAGGGTTCCCCACAAAATAATGTATGCACTGAACAGTCCCCTCGCCCCTTGGGGAGAGGGGTAGGGTGAGGGGAACATACGGCTGGGGTGGTCATTCCGTTCACTTTATGTTCCCTGCTACTCTGTAGCGACATGACCGGTGAACGTGCCAGGGTGGCTCAGTCGCCACCACCCTGGCGACCCGGGCTCCCGGCGGTAAATCGCCGCTTCGCGGTCCCTTCGGCTTATTCCTTCCGGCTTATCGGGTACGGGCGGAGGTAACGTCCCTGTAAAGCCCGCCCTCTCGGCGCATCCCTGCGCCTCGCCCCGGCCTTCAGGAAACGCCTCAGCGATTTACAGCCGGACCAGAGCATCGCTGAAAGCCCTCAGTTATTCTGAAGTTAGCGTTATCGCTTCTGCTTTGAAATTACTGGGGCTCCCTCAGCCCACAGGGAGAGGGAGAAAACCGATGCCCCGCTACTCCACGCAGGCCCGGTAAGCGTAGCGCCACCGGGCTTTTTTTACATCAGGCCAGCGCCTTCGCAATCTTCTCGTACAGATCGCCAGACAGGTTTTCCAGCCCTTTCAGCTGCTCAAGCGCGGCGCGCATTTTCGCCTGGCGCTGTGCATCGTAGCGTTTCAGGCGGATCAGAGGCTCAATCAGACGAGACGCCACCTGCGGATTACGGCTGTTCAGCTCGGTCAGCATTTCAACCATGAACTGATATCCGCTGCCGTCTTCGGCGTGGAACGCGGCCGGGTTGCTGCTGGCAAACGCGCCAATCAGCGAGCGGACGCGGTTCGGGTTGCTCATGGTGAACGAACGGTGCTTCAGCAGGCTGCGTACGTTGCTGAGCACATCGGCTGCCGGGCTGGTGGCCTGAAGGATGAACCACTTGTCCATTACCAGACCATCCTGATGCCACCTGTCGTCGTACTCCTGCATCAGCGCATCGCGGCACGGCAGCTCGGCGGCAACGCTTGCAGCCAGTGCGGCCAGCGCATCCGTCATGTTATCGGCCTCGTGGTACTGCTTGCTCACCAGCGTGTTCGCCAGCTCTGCCTCACCAAACGCCAGATAGCGCAGGCAGGTATTGCGCAGGGTACGCTTGCCAATATCCGCATGCTCCACGCGGTACGCGTCCAGCTTGTTGGCGTTGTAAATCGCCAGGAACTCGTCCGCCAGCTCGGTCGCCAGCGTGCGGGTCAGCGCTTCGCGCACCGCCACGATCGCAATCGGATCGATGATGTCAAACAGCTCGGCGATTTCAGTCGCGGACGGCAGCGTCAAAATTTCAGCCGCCAGCGCCGGGTCAATTTTCTCATCCAGCAGGATGGCACGGAAGGCGTCTGCCACATGAACCGGCAGCGTCAACGGCTGGCCCTGCTGGTAACGGTTCACGTTCAGCTTGATGTAGGTCGCCAGCAGGCTTTGTGCCGCATCCCAGCGCGAGAAATCGTTGCGCGCGTGACGCATCAGGAACGTCAGCTGCTGATCGCTCCACTTGTACTCGAGTTTAACCGGCGCGGAAAACTCGCACAGCAGTGCAGGCACGGGCTGGAAGTAGACGTTATCGAAGATAAAGGTCTGCTCTGCCTGGGTCACATTCAGTACGTTGTGTACCGGATGACCGCCCTTCTGTAACGGGATCACGTTGCCTTCGTTGTCGTACAGCTCCACGCTGAACGGAATGTGAAGCGGGTATTTCTCTTCCTGCTCGGCCGTAGGCGGCGTGCGCTGGCTGATGGTCAGCGTGTACTGCTCGGTTTCCGGATTATAGTCGTCTTTGACGGTCACAATCGGCGTGCCGGCCTGGCTGTACCAGCGGCGGAAGTGCGAGAGATCCACGTTGGACGCGTCTTCCATCGCCTGGACGAAATCATCGCAGGTGGCCGCACTGCCGTCGTGGCGTTCAAAGTAGAGCTGCATCCCTTTCTGGAAGTTCTCTTCACCCAGCAGGGTGTGGATCATGCGGATAATTTCAGCGCCTTTTTCATACACCGTCAGGGTGTAGAAGTTATTCATCTCGATGACTTTATCCGGGCGGATCGGGTGCGCCATTGGGCTGGCGTCTTCTGCGAACTGGAGGCCACGCATGGTACGCACGTTATTGATGCGGTTCACCGCCCGCGATCCCAGATCGGAGCTGAACTCCTGATCGCGGAAAACGGTTAAGCCCTCTTTCAGACTCAGCTGGAACCAGTCGCGGCAGGTGACGCGGTTTCCGGTCCAGTTGTGGAAATACTCGTGGCCGATAACGCGTTCAATATCGAGGTAATCTTTATCCGTTGCGGTATCGGTGCGCGCCAGCACGTATTTGGAGTTAAAGATGTTAAGACCTTTATTCTCCATCGCGCCCATGTTGAAGAAATCGACAGCCACGATCATATAAATGTCGAGGTCATATTCGAGGCCAAAGCGCGTTTCATCCCACTTCATGGAGTTGATGAGGGAGGTCATTGCCCATGGCGCGCGGTCGAGATTGCCACGATCGACGAACAGCTCCAGCGCGACTTCACGGCCAGAACGCGTTTTGAAGGTGTCGCGCAGAACATCGAAATCTCCCGCCACCAGCGCAAACAGATAGCATGGTTTCGGGAACGGATCCTGCCACTGCACCCAGTGACGGCCGTTCTCAAGTTCCCCTTCGCCAATACGGTTGCCGTTGGAGAGCAGGTACGGGTACAGCGTTTTGTCGGCAATAATTTTAGTGGTAAAACGCGCCAGCACGTCCGGACGATCCAGATACCAGGTAATGTGGCGGAAACCTTCGGCTTCACACTGGGTGCACAGGGCCACGCCTGACTGGTAAAGCCCTTCCAGCGCGGTATTGGCGGCGGGGCTGATTTCATTCACGATGCGCAGCGTAAAGCGTTCCGGCAGGTTGTCGATGACCAGCTGGTTGCCTTCTTCTTTATAGTCTGACCAGGCTTCATCATTAATATGCAGGGAAACCAGCGTCAGGTCTTCACCATCCAGACGCAGCGGCACGGCTGTCGCGCTCTGGCGCGTCACCTGGCTTACCGCCGTCACGACGGTTTTTGTGGCATCCAGGTCGAAGGTCAGATCGATATCGCTTATCAGGTATTCCGGCGCACGGTAGTCGTGGCGGTATTTAGCTTGTGGCTGTTGTGTCATAGAAAACCTTATGCATCGTTTGTCGAGTAACGATTCAATATATTCCTGTTGTGTAAAACGCGCTATGCAGAATGTTCATCTTTTCAGGCACAACGCCCTTTTTAGCTACATTTTTGTAACACAGGGCACGAAATGCTCTCGACCATAAAGTGTGCTTATGTTGTGATCGGGGTTCAATAAATCACTAAACAGGGTATACTCCGGAGTTGTTTATTGTACTAAACGCTCCCGTGAGAGGATGCTACAGCGCACCTATGACTCAATTCGCTTCTCCGGTTCTGCATACGTTGCTGGATACCGATGCGTACAAGCTGCATATGCAGCAAGCCGTGTTTCACCACTATCATGATGTTCATGTTGCGGCGGAATTTCGCTGCCGGGGTGACGACTTGCTGGGTATCTACGCAGATTCCATTCGTGAACAGGTCGATGCCATGCAGCATCTGGCGCTCACCGATGACGAATATCAATGGCTTTCTGGCCTGCCTTTCTTTAAAGCGGACTATCTGAACTGGCTGCGCGACTTCCGCTATAAGCCGGAACAGGTCACCGTCACGAATGATAACGGCAAGCTCGACATTCGCCTGACCGGTCCGTGGCGCGAAGTGATCATGTGGGAAGTGCCGCTTCTGGCAGTGATCAGCGAGCTGGCCCACCGCTATCGCTCCCCTGAAACCGGTGTGACGCAGGCCGTTGCCGCTCTGGAAAATAAACTCGTTGAGTTTAACCAGCTGACCGAAGGGCTGGATATGTCCCGCTTCCGTCTGATGGACTTTGGCACGCGCCGCCGCTTCTCTCGCGAGGTCCAGGAAGCCATCGTCAGACGCCTGCAACAGGAGCCGTGGTTCGTTGGCACCAGTAACTACGATCTGGCGCGTCGTCTTGATTTAACGCCGATGGGCACCCAGGCGCACGAATGGTTCCAGGCGCACCAGCAGATCAGCCCAGACCTCGCCAACAGCCAGCGCGCCGCCCTCGCCGCGTGGCTTGATGAATACCCGGATCGGCTGGGTATTGCCCTTACCGACTGCATTACCATGGACGCGTTCCTGCGCGACTTTGGTCCTGAGTTTGCCGAACGCTACCAGGGGTTACGCCATGATTCCGGGGATCCGGTTGAATGGGGTGAGAAAGCCATTGCCCATTACGAAAAGCTGGGTATCGACCCAATGAGTAAGGTGCTGGTCTTCTCCGATAACCTTGACCTGGCGAAAGCCATCGACCTTTATCGTCACTTCTCTTCCCGGGTGAACCTGAGTTTTGGGATTGGTACGCGGTTAACCTGCGATATTCCTCAGGTGAAACCGCTGAACATCGTTATAAAACTGGTGGAATGTAACGGTAAGCCGGTCGCGAAGCTCTCCGACAGCCCGGGCAAAACCATCTGCCATGACAAAGCGTTTGTTCGCGCATTACGCAAAGCCTTCGATCTACCTCAGGTCAAAAAAGCCAGTTAACCGCTTCGGGGAGCCTTCATGGCTCCCCTTCTCTTATTTATTTCTTATTTCTTCCCTCAAGACGGTGAAATTTACTTGTCTGATAGCGGATGGCAGGTAACATAGATATCCCCCCAATAAGGGCGGACAAGTGTTTATTTTTTCCGACTATTAACAGAGAGAATATTATGAGCGTTGTGCCTGTAGCCGACGTACTCCAGGGCCGTGTCGCCGTTGACCAGGAGGTCACCGTGCGCGGATGGGTGCGTACTCGCCGAGATTCTAAAGCTGGCATCTCCTTCCTCGCCGTCTATGACGGTTCCTGCTTTGATCCTGTACAGGCCGTCATTAATAATTCTCTGCCCAATTACAATGATGACGTTCTGCACCTGACAACAGGCTGTTCCGTGATCGTCACCGGTGTTGTGGTGGCCTCTCCGGGCCAGGGTCAGAGCTACGAAATTCAGGCGACCTCGGTGGAAGTGACCGGCTGGGTTGAAGATCCGGACACCTATCCGATGGCTGCAAAGCGTCACAGCATTGAATATCTGCGTGAAGTCGCGCACCTGCGTCCGCGCACCAACCTGATTGGTGCGGTTGCGCGCGTGCGTCATACGCTGGCGCAGGCGCTGCATCGCTTCTTTGACGAGCAGGGTTATTTCTGGGTTTCTACCCCGCTGATCACGGCCTCTGATACCGAAGGTGCAGGTGAAATGTTCCGCGTTTCAACGCTGGATATGGAAAACCTGCCGCGTACGCCGGAAGGTAAAGTCGATTACGACAAAGACTTCTTTGGTAAAGAAGCCTTCCTGACGGTTTCCGGCCAGCTGAACGGCGAAACCTACGCCTGTGCGCTGTCTAAGATCTACACCTTCGGCCCAACCTTCCGTGCGGAAAACTCCAACACCAGCCGTCACCTGGCGGAATTCTGGATGCTGGAGCCGGAAGTGGCCTTTGCCGATCTGAATGACGTGGCAGGCCTGGCAGAAGCGATGCTGAAATACGTGTTCAAAGCGGTTCTCGAAGAGCGCGCAGACGACATGAAATTCTTCGCTGAGCGTGTCGATAACGACGCCATCGCCCGTCTTGAGCGCTTCGTTTCCGCAGACTTCGCGCAGGTGGACTACACCGATGCGGTCGCTATCCTGGAAAAATGCGGTGAGAAATTCGAGAACCCGGTTTACTGGGGCGTGGATCTCTCCTCGGAGCACGAACGTTATCTGGCAGAGAAGCACTTCAAAGCACCGGTTGTGGTGAAAAACTATCCGAAAGACATTAAGGCGTTCTATATGCGCCTTAACGAAGACGGTAAAACCGTTGCTGCGATGGACGTACTGGCACCGGGCATCGGCGAAATCATCGGTGGTTCCCAGCGTGAAGAGCGTCTGGACGTGCTGGACGCGCGTATGCAGGAGATGGGTCTGAACCCGGCGGACTACAGCTGGTATCGCGACCTGCGCCGCTACGGCACCGTGCCGCACTCCGGCTTTGGCCTGGGCTTCGAGCGTCTGATTGCCTACGTGACAGGCGTTCAGAACGTACGTGATGTGATTCCATTCCCACGCACGCCGCGTAACGCAAGCTTCTAACCGTCCACATCAATAATGGCCAGCACTTGCTGGCCATTATTTTATCCTGCAACGTCAGTTTTCGTCAGTCAAAAGTAAGCATCTTTAAACCACAACCCCGCAATAACCTCTACCTGTTACGTTTTGTTTCCACGAAACATCTGGCGACAAAAAAATAACCCCATTCTTATTGCGCTTAAAGCAATTCTTACGTAATAGCACAAAAAACAATCAATTTCTTAGCCATCTGGATGGCTTTTGGCGATCACAAGAAAAAATGACCCGTTTAACTTCTGTTTATAGGAAAGGCCTTTAGCTAAATTAAATATAAGGAAATCATATATATAAGAATAAAGCGGATGTTTTATTCACCAGACTGCGCTGAAATTTGAGGTGCTTCACAA